>NZ_BAABGA010000050.1:0-179618 GCF_039541335.1 Novipirellula rosea
CGCTCCGGTTTGACATACTCATTGAAGGATGCCTATTTGTCGAGGTGAAAGCAACTGAATCGGTCCAGCCCATCCATAAAGCACAGCTTCTGAGCTACATGAAACTACTGGACATTCCGATTGGGCTGATTATCAACTTCAACGTTCTCAAACTTACCGATGGCGTCTCGAGGCTAATGCTGCCGGGAGCCAACTAAGCCTGAGGCCAAGTTATCAAGTCCCACGCAGGTCTTCCCTTCACTCGTGTTCAAATTCCCGTGCGGTCTTTCTGGCGAGGGGTCCCGCGCGGGGTGATTGAGATTGCGCCGTCGATTGAAACAGGAGATAGCAGAGGTGACAGATTTTTTGTTTCGGCATTGTAATTGACGTTTGGATCGACCAAGCCTGAGCTTTGAATGCATCAAGCCGTGCATGGGTCTCCGTTTCCTCCCTTTCCTCCTGTTCAAATTCCCCTGGTCTTTGTCGGCGAGGGTCCTGTACAGGGTGCTCAAGATTGCGCGGTCGTTTGAACAGGAGAGAACAGAAATAACAGAGTTTTTGTTCCGGCTTCGTTGTTGAAGTTTGAATCTCACCAAGCCTGAGCGTTGAATACACCAAGCCGTGCAGGGATCTCCGTTTCCTCCCTTTCCTCCTGTTCAAATTCCCCCCGGTCTTCGTCGGCGCGGGTTCGTGGACGGGGTGCTCGAGATTGCGCGGTCGTTTGAACAGGAGAGAACAGTCGTAACCGAGTTTCGCTTTCTTAGCCAAGCAGCAGCGGTTTCCAGTGGTCGCTGGCGTTGGATGATCAATTCCACCAGCCACTCGGTAGGCCCCGGCACTACGGCATAGCATTTTTGCGGTACAATCCTCCTCTACACTTCTGGAGAACACGATGAACATCTCTCGCCGAAAATTCTGTGGCACGCTCGCTGCCAGTCTCGCGGTGGCAAACGCCAGTTCGTTTGCGGAGGACTCAACGACCACGCCTCTGCGAGTGATCGCCTACAACATCTATGGACTTACAGGGTGGCCCAAGCAACGCAGTTTGGCGAAGCAGGCGGTGGCGAAAGGCCAAATGGCGCGGCGACTGGCCATGGAGTTGGCTCTGCACGAACCTGACATCATCAACTTCTCAGAATCCCCCGCAGAGGAACTGACTCAAGAAGTTGCGAAGCTACTGGGAATGAATCACGTCCGCTTTGCGAGCGGCGGAAATTGGCCAGGCACGCTGCTGAGCCGTTATGAGATTAGCGAATTTCACAACGCTCCGATGGCGACCGAGCGACCAAAAGACTTGTTCACTCGGCACTGGGGAAGCGCCACGATCCAACTGCCCGGTGGTGAGCCGCTCGTTGTTCACTCGGCTCATCTCTATCCCACCGCCGAACCCACGGTGCGGCTAAAAGAGATTCGAGTGATGCTCGAATCAATGAAGCCGGCTCTTGATGCCGGACAGTCGATGCTTCTCATTGGCGATCTGAATCACGGACCTGACACCGAAGAATACCAGCTTTGGATCGACGCGGGATGGACCGATACATTCGCCCGAGTTGGCAAGGGCGACGGCCCGACGATCAAAGCGGATATCCCCAAGTGGCGGATTGATTACGTCATGGCTGCGGGACCGATCGCAGATCAGATCGTTGAATCAAGACCGCTGTTTGAGGGCGAGTTCCGCTTGCATATCGACGACAAGAAATCGTTTGCCTTGAGCGACCATCTGCCACAATTGGCCGTGTTTGACGCAGCAAAACGCTAGCCCACTAACCTTCGGATCTCCAAACGCTTAATACGGAGTATGACGAGCACTCGAAGTCTGCTGCGGGACAAGCTATTGCGGGCGGTCGGCGCGGGGGGAGGCGGCAAGCAATAGCAGTGCGACGACGGCACACAACAGCGTCGCCGCTTGGTAGCTTCCAAAACGGTCGTGCGAGACGCTGAACAAGTACGGCCCGACCGCGGTTCCCGCCACCACGATCGAGGTCGAAAATCCTGAGATCGCGCCGAGATGCGTGCGGCCATAGAACCGCGGCCAAGTCACTCCGGAAATGATTCCGAACATGCCTTGCATCAGCCCCATCCCCAACACCACAAAAACAACCGCTGGCCCTGGCGACAAGAACGACAAACTCAGCGACAGCATCACGATGCCTACCAACTGGACCATCGCCAAGTATTTCAATTTGACAAAGTCGCTGAGCCAGCTGCCGACAAATTCGACAACGACGCTGACACAGGCGGCGGGTACAAAAATGGCAACGGCCTGACTTCGCGACATGCCGCCATCGGCAAAGATCGAGACGACATGAAACGAGAAGGCTGTTAACACCAGACCGGACATGACGACGCTGAACGTGAATACCCAAAAACTGTAGGTGCGTCGAGCTTCGGAAAGTGTGAATTGACGTCCGCTTAAGGTTTCGGCGTGCGTCTTTCGATCCTTCTTGGCAAAGGGTCCGTCGGGCAGCAAACCGTGGTCTTCCGGTCTTGACCGACCGAAACAAAACGCGAGCAACGCGTAAACCGCAACGACCACCGCAATCATTTGCCAAGCCCACGACCAGCCGCCTCGTTGGATTAGCCATTCGAAAATGGGCGGAGTCACTGAGAAGCCAAAGGCGACCGAAATCCCAATGAACGCCAACGCCATCCCACGCCGCTGTTCAAACCACTCCAACACCATGTTCCGCGACGACAGCGTCAACATCCCTTGGCCAAAGAAACGCATCGCGAAAAAACCGAGCGTCAAGACCGCAAACGAGGCATGATCGCGGTACGCGGCAGGCAAGATCGACGCGACGGACTCGGCAATCACGGCGGAATAGCTCATCCCCGTCAATACAACGGCCAGCATACCGGCCGAGATCGCTGACACCCAGCGGCCGCCGAATCGGTCGTACCAGCGACCGGCGCGGGTGATCAGCATCGCACTGGCGATCGTGCCGGCGAGGTAGGCGAAACTGATCCAGCTCCGCGACAACTGGTGTGCTTGGATCAGAAAGTCGGTGAACACCGACACGCCCACGGTCTGACCTGGGGCACTCGCCAACACGCCCAACGTGCCACACACCATCACCACCGTGCCATAGAAGAACGGTAACCGAGTGGGATTGAAGGGAAAGTTGACCAACCGCGGGGGGTGATGAAGCCGCGGCGTTTCGCTATCAGAGTTCATACACGATGCCATCGCAAATCAAGGACGAAGGGATCATTGGAGTTCACTTCGCTCTGCAAGTCAGCGGGGATTGACACGATGATCCCGAACGACCTTGGCGGAAATCGTGGAGTTTCCCTTCCCCCCGTCAATGCATTCAATGCCATCGACTTGGTTAGCCCCCGCGACGCTGGGCCCGCCCGCTTGCGGCGAGTAAAACGTTCGATTTTGACCGGGCGGGGAACCCACGCCGCTCCGCTATAAAAACCCGTTGCCGCAATCACCTCCGCGCGATACGAAACGCCCTGCGTCCTAATGCGTTTCGGCGGCTTGCTTGCGTTTCGATCTTCCAATCGCGGCGGTATCGACGTTCGCCCCGATGTTCGTCACGGTGATCGAATCATCAACTATGATGGATGACACCGCAACCGGCACAGCTGGCCCTCCCATTTGTCATCGACATCACAGGCAGACTCGAAAGTGACCCCTCGGACAACATTGCCCCTTGTTGGCCTCTTCGCCGCCCTGACTTCCACCGCGTTCTGCCAAGATCACTGGCCAGAGCATCGTGGGCCTCAGCGAAACTATCACCTGAGCTCGCAGACCGAATACCCGGCAGATTGGAGCGTGGCCACAGGCAAAAACATTCGCTGGAGAATGCCGTTGCCGGAAACAGGCCATAGCGGCATCGCCGTTTGGGGCGACCGACTGTTTCTGACCTGTTTCCGCCAATTGACCGCAGAAGACATTGGTCCCAAAGGAACGTGGGTATCGGAGACTCGCGGTTATTGTCTCGATGCGAACACGGGCAAGATCCTGTGGAGTTGTGACCTGCCGGGCCAGCGGCCGAACCAGGTCAATGGCACCTTCACCGACTCGACCACACCGACACCGGTGACCGATGGCAAGCATGTCTGGTTCGTCAACGCGGGCGGATTTATGGCGTGCCATACCCTGGACGGCGAACGCGTGTGGGGTAAGGAATTTGAAGTTCGCACCAAACATTCGGCGAAACAATTTCAACCGTTTTTGCACGGCGGCAACCTGTACTACGCAATGATGCGTGACGCGAGCGATCCCCAGCGCCGCGAACAAACGGCGACCGATTACGACAAGAACAGCAAAACCGGTTGGCCGTGGATGTACATCCGATGCTTCGATGCGCTGACCGGACAGCCGACCGCAATCATGCCGGACGGCATCAGTGTGCACAGCAAAGGTGCGCTCGGATCGCTGCACGGCGAGACCGTGTTGCTGCACGCCCGAGGCGGCAGTCACAGCCCACCGGAAAAACCCTACGGCGTTAGTCTGTCTCGGCTGAACGATGCACACGACTTAGTCTGGGAACGCCAGGGATTGTCGTTTGAAGGAACCGACTTTATCGACGAGAAGTACGCCTATTGTTTCGACCGAAACGATTTCTTCGTGCTCGATCTGGCAACGGGCGAGACCGTGAAACAAATTCGCATTCGCGGCACCGGCAGCCTCATCGCGTTCGACGAAAACGCCGGCCGCTACCGAGAGCCCGCAGACGCGTCCAAACTAAAATCCCCTCATTTGCTGACGCACCGCACCAACATCGGAGTTGGCAAGTACTACTTCTTTATGGGCGGCCAGCCAGGCATTTTGGGACGGATCAATATCGAAACGGAGGAAGTCAGCTACCTGCAAGTGCCGGTGCAGGTCGTCCTAGAGAACGGCAAGAAGAAGTTTTCGTGGAGTGAATTTAAATCCGGCGACCTGACGGGTTCTGGATTCACGGTCGAAGGCGATAAACGCCGACTGAGTCACGGGTTTGGTCACATCTCCGCCGCCACACCGATTGTGGTGAATGATCGCGTTTACTTTTCAACCGTGCTGGGGACGGTCTACGTTGTCGATGCGACTGCAGAGCGTTTTGACGAAAACGCCTTGGTGGCAGTGAACGATCTTGGAATGCCAGGCGAGACGTGGACCTTGAGTCCCTTTTCGGCCGCACGCGGGCATCTGTACCAACGCACCAGTCGCGAGATCATCTGCATCGGTAGTGGACGCTGATTTCAAACATTCGCTGCGGAGCGAGATCAGGGGCAGTGAGTAGGATTAAGATTAAGTTTAAGAGGCGTCATGAAGAAAAGGTGTCGTGCACCTTTGATCCCGATCGGAGACAGCAGTGAAACTATAAAGAGGCGGTTCAGACCGCTGTTAGAATGTCGCAGGTGGTGTTATCTCTCGATGTCGGGTGTTAGCCGTTTAGTGGCGTTTTCCGTGTAGAATAGGAAGCCCCGACAGGCCACTCTTCGTCCTGCTTGCTCGCACTCATCCCGCGACGTAAACTCTCCGTTGCCTTTCACGTTGTTTGAATCGCCACTGAGGACAATATGGCTTCCGGGTTAAAAGTGAAGCATTTCAAAGTTCGTGGTTCTGCCGATGACGGGATTACGGTGCATCAATGGGAGTCGGTCGAACACACTTGGCCGAATCACTCACACCCTGAATACAAACTGGGTGTTTCCGAAGGCGGGACAGGGACGTTTTTCTATCGTGGCCAGCGATACTTTACCGGACCGGGGAAGCTGCTTGTCATTCACCCCAATGAAGTGCATTCGTGCACGGCTACCGGCGCGTGGCGTTATCTCTATGCTGCCCCGAACGTCATCGCCAGTATCGTCAGGACGTTTGACCGGAACGGTGATATCGAACCATTGTTGCTGCCCCCGGTCATCGACGACACGCAACTTGTGGAGCTCGTTTTGCAGGCTCACCGGGCGATGGACGACGGAGATCCTCAGTTGGATCAGGAATCAGCCTTTTATGAAGCCATCTGCGAGCTTTTAGTGCGGCACGCATCCATGCCGGACATTCCGAAAAAGCGGGGACGTGCGAACATTCGCAGAGTCAAGGAGAGCTTGGAAGCGAAATTTCGCGAGAATGTCTCGCTTCACGAACTCGCCCAATTGGCGGGGACCTCCGCCCCGTATCTAAGCCGCGTCTTCTCCAAAGAGGTCGGCATTCCCATCCAGGCCTATCTCTCTCAAATCCGAGTGCGTCGTGCGCAGCAGATGTTGATGGCCGGTGAGACGCTAGCTGATGTCGCCTACGCTGCCGGTTTCGCGGACCAGTCGCACTTCACGCGGCATTTCAAACGATTCATCGGGGTCGCGCCGGGAGCGTATTCCAAGGCGGTGAATCCATCAAGCAACTCCTGACGCGCCGTCGCAACCCCAAAGCCGTCCGGTGCCATGCGCAATCGATCGCGAAATATCGGATAGCTCGCGCACTTCCGCTAAGAAATCCACCGTTTTGATGCCAAAGTGGACGGGCGCTGGGGACGATCCGCAGGTCCTGAGCCCGCGTCAATCCTTGCGGTCAATTCTTTTGACGGCGCGCAAAATCGTTCAAGAAGCTCCCCGGGCACTTCCCTAAACTCATGACGTTGAAGGGCTACAAGTCAGCCCCGTCTGTTGAAGTATTCGCTTCGACACCCATCCATGAACGCAAGGAATCAATCCCGTCGCAATTTGCTGATTGGACCTGGACAACAAACACAACACACTCTTCTAAAACACCGATAGGATAAGAATTCGATGAATCTTGAACTCAACAATAAAACAGCATTGGTCACCGCATCAACAGGCGGAATCGGTCTGGCGATTGCGACTCGCCTGGCTGCCGAAGGGGCAACCACAATCGTCAACGGTCGCAGCGAAGCGAGCGTTGAGACGGCGATTGGAAAAATTCGCGAGAGTCAACCGAAGGCCGACCTGATCGGGTTGGTTTCCGACAATGGGACGGCCGAAGGCGTCGCACGAACCATCGCCGAACATCCGCAGATCGATATCTTGGTCAACAATCTGGGCATTTTTGAAGCGGTTGATTTTTTCGACCTGACAGACGAAGCGTGGCAACACATTTTCGACATCAACGTGATGAGTGGCGTGCGTCTTGCCCGGCATTATCTCAAGCAAATGCTGGAGCAAAACACCGGACGTATTATCTTCATCAGCAGCGAATCCGGCGTCGTGCCGGCTCCTGAAATGCCACACTACGCGATGACCAAAACAGCTCAGCTTGCCGTCTCACGTAGTCTGGCTCAGCTGACCAAAGGAAGCGCCGTCACGGTCAACACGGTCATGCCCGGTTCGACGATGACGCCGGGCGTTCGAGAATTCGTCACCAACCTTTTTCCGAACGAAGAATTTGCTTCGGCTGAGAAACGATTCATGGCAGACAATCGGCCGACCTCGTTGATTCAAAGATTGATAGAACCGGAAGAGATTGCCAACATGGTTGCGTTTGTTGCCAGCCCACTCGCATCGGCTATCAACGGAGCACCAATACGAGTCGACGGAGGACTCATTCCAACGATTGCTTAACGTTATCGGAAAAGAATCGTGAAGGTGAAGCGGGCGAAAAGAACGTTTTGAGCTTGACCCGCATGCAGACGACCGAAGTGGCGGATTCGCAAATGCTCCTTCGCTTGCTTGATCCTTTTGACGAAGGAGTTGCCGAGGCAACTGCGTCGATGGACAGCAATGCCAGAAACCAAGGCATGATTGCGTTTTCTTGTCACGGATCAAGCTACTCAAAAGTGGCCACGAGACTTGAACTCGCTAAGTGTTTCCGGAACAAGAAGTTACAAAGCGCGGAGGTTGACGCGGGAAAAAAATGCCATCTGCTTGAACTGCCAAGGTAGCTGACAAGAAATCGCGTAAACCATTGCAATTCAACGAGAAACAGCTCGCCGCAAATGAATGCGACGAGCTGTTTTGAACTCAAGTCGGGCCGACTGGATTTGAACCAGCGATCTCCACACCCCCAGTGTGGCGCGATATCCAGGCTTCGCTACGGCCCGTGATTCGTCAGAAACACCCCTCAAACGTGGGGAAGACTATCATCTTTCACTTCGTTTTTGGGACGTTTGAATCAACGTTCTGAAGATGCTAATCCAATACGATCGTTCTCGCTAGCCCGGATTGAGCCGGAAGCCAAATTCTGAAATGCCGCTCATCGGACAGACGCTAAAAACGAAAACCAGACGCTCGGTTTTGCGAAATCGTCCTATTGGATAATCTATTGCCTGTCTCGTTCGCTCCCATTTCCCCTGTTACCCCACAGCTGCCACGATGCTCGTTTCTTGGAATTGGCTCTCTCGCTACCTCGATCTGCCGATGAGCCACGAAGAATTGGCTCTCCGCCTGAGTTTGTCAGGGCTGAACCACGAAGAAACCACCACGGTCGATGGCGATGTCGTGATCGATCTGGAAGTGACCAGCAACCGAGGCGATTGCCTCGGTCACCTTGGCGTGGCTCGCGAAATCGGCGTTTTGTACGACTTGAGCGTCAAAACGCCCGAAATCGAACTCAGCGAAGCGGGCCCAAAAATCGAATCGCTGCTGAGCGTCGAAAACCGCTACACCGAGGCTTGCCCTCGCTACACCGCCCGCGTGATCCAAGGGATCAAAGTCGGACCGAGCCCCGAATGGATGGCCACGGCACTCAAAGCGGTCGGCATCGGTGTGGTCAACAATGTCGTCGACGCTACGAATTACGTGATGATGGAATGTGGTCAACCGCTGCACGCGTTCGATTACGCCAAAATCGCCGAGAAAAAAGTGATTGTCCGCCGAGCCGCGGAAAAAGAGACGATCGAGGCAATTGACCATCGCAACTACGAACTCGACGAAGCAATGTGCGTGATCGCGGACGCCAAGGAAGCTCAAGCGGTCGCGGGCGTGATGGGAGGTGCCGTTTCCGAAGTCGACGACACGACGACCGATCTGGTGATCGAAGCGGCTATCTTTACCCCGCTGATGGTCCGTCGTGCGGCTCGCAAATTGAAATTGCAAAGCCCGTCGTCCTACCGATTCGAACGACGCGTCGATCCCGTCGGCGTCGATTGGGCGAGCCGCCGAGTTTGCCAATTGATCCTGGAAACTGCGGGTGGCAAATTGGCCGAAGGCGTGATCGACACAGCGCCCGAGATCACGCCGAACCCGCCCGTCACGCTGCGGCTGAGCCAGGTCGAACGTGTGTTGGGGATCAAAATCGATCGCGAAGAGATCGAGCGAATTTTGGTGAAATTGGGCTGCGAGCACGAAAGTGGCAGCGACACGTATGTACCACCGTCGTGGCGACACGACTTGGGACGCGAAGCCGATTTGATCGAAGAGGTCGCACGGATTCATGGCTACGAAAACATTCCCGAGGATGCTCCGATCCCCGTCGCGCCGAGCAGCAAACGAGACTTTGATGTCGCGATGGAACGCGTACGATCGGTGATGACCAGTGCGGGATTCTCCGAAGCGATGACGCCAAGCGTTGTGACGAACAAGCTTGATGAATCGCTCAGCCCGTGGACCGAACTGCCGGCGCTGAAAACCGAAACCGCGATGCTCAAAGGAGCTCGTACGCTGCGTCGATCGTTGATCCCTAGCCTGCTAGAAGGACGTGCGAACAACTGGGCTTCGGCCAGCATTCATGCCGATCTTTTCGAGATCGCTCACATTTACTTGCCACAACAGAGCAACGAAGCGCTGCCGAGCGAGCAATACTCGTTGGCGATGGTTTCGGGTTGCGACTACTTGGAAATTAAGGGAGCGATCGAGACATTGTGCCAGCGAATGGGCATCGCCGACCCTGTCCAGGTGAAAGCGATCGAGCGGAGTGGGTTCGCCAAGGGCGCCGTGGTCGAAGTCAGCTGTGGCGAGCGAATGGTGGGCTATTTGGGCATCGTCGATCCCAAGGTACTGAAATCGTGGAAGCTGCCTGCCCCGGTCGTTGCCGCTGAGTTCTCGCTGCCGACTCTGCTAGAGGCGTCATCGCTTGTGCCGCAACAGCAGAGCGTCAGCATGTTCCCCTCGGTCGAACGTGACTTGAACTTTGTGGTTGCCGAATCGGTCCGCTGGAGTGAGCTAGAGCGAGTCGTGCGGGCGGCGGTAGGCGAAGAGCTTGCGGGGGTTCGCTACTGTGAAACGTACCGTGACCCGGCCAAAGACGGCAAGGATCGCAAACGCGTCTTGATGTCGGTGTCCTTGCAACTGCACGACGGCACGCTCAGTGGTGAACAAGCCGACCAATTGATTGGCCAAGTCATCGGCGCGTGCAAGCAAGAGTTGGCCGCCGAGTTACTGTCGTAGGCCGGACAAATCGTGAGCGTTCATGCTGCTGCGGACTCGAGTGCTTTCTAAATCTTCACAACGCTGTCGTACCGATTGACGTCCGAAAAGTTCATCGTCCAATACTCCCGAGCAGACGCTCGGGAGAGGTGCCTTGCCGCATGTCACCTCTCCCAAACGCAGTTTGGGAGAGGTCGAGCAGAGCCTTCAGCGATTGCTCGGGTGAGGGCCGACCGAGCAAACCGGGTCGAACGATACATCAAGATTGCCCACCGCAGCCCTCACCCGGACGAGGCCCAAAGGGCCCGTCCGACCTCTCCCGAGCGGATGCTCAGGAGAGGTGGCTTGCGGTATGTCACCTCGCCCAAACGCAGTTTGGGAGAGGTCGAGCAGAGCCTTTAGCGATTGCTCGGGTGAGGGCCGTCCGAGCAAACCGGTTCGAACGACACATCAAGGTTGCCCACCGCGGCCCTCACCCGGACGAGGCCTAGAGGGCCCGTCCGACCTCTCCCGAGCGGACGCTCGGGAGAGGTGCCTTGCTGCATGTCACCTCGCCCAATCGCAGTTTGGGAGAGGTCGAGCAGAGCCTTTAGCGATTGCTCGGGTGAGGGCCGTCCGAGCAAGTCGGTTCGAACGATGCATCAAGATTGCCCACCGCGGCCCTCACCCGGACGAGGCCTAGAGGGCCCGTCCGACCTCTCCCGAGCGGACGCTCGGGAGAGGTGCCTTGCTGCATGTCACCTCGCCCAATCGCAGTTTGGGAGAGGTCGAGCAGAGCCTTTAGCGATTGCTCGGGTGAGGGCCGTCCGAGCAAACCGGGTCGAACGATACATCAAGATTGCGCGGTCAGCCCTCACCCGGACGAGGCCTGAAGGGCCCGTCCGACCTCTCCCGAGCAGATGCTCGGGAGAGGTCGCTTGTCCGCCCTGGCGACAGCGGTTGCAATAGTGAGTTCGTTACCGCCGCGTTCCGGCCTACAATGACTACAGTTACGACACAAAACGTTCGTGCAAGTCTTTGTAGAGACCGTTTTGCTTTAGCAGTTCTTCGTGTCGGCCTTGCTCGGCAATTTTTCCGTGCGACATGACCAGGATTTGATCGGCAGTGCGGATCGTACTCAAGCGGTGAGCGATCACTAAACTGGTGCGATTCTCGAGTAGCCGCCCCAGTGCTTTTTGAATTCGCAATTCAGTCAGTGTGTCCACCGCACTGGTGGCTTCGTCCAAGATTAAGATCCGCGGGTTGGCGACCAGGGCGCGGGCAAAACAGATCAGTTGACGTTGCCCCAGCGAGACGCGGCCGCCGCGTGATCCGGCTTGCGTTTGCAGTCCCTCGGGTAAATCCTCAATCAACCACTCGCAATCGAGCGACCGCAAGGCTTCGACTGCATCGGATTCAGTCGCGCCGGCACGTCCTGCAACGATGTTTTGCAGTACGCTGCCGGTGAACAGATAATTCTGTTGCGGGATGACTGAAATTGCACGCGAAATCGATTCGCTTGTCAGCCCGCGTGTATCCAATCCATCGACACAAATTTTGCCTTGGGTCGGTAAATAGTAACGGGACACCAAACTGGCAATCGTCGACTTGCCGCTGCCGGTTTCACCGACAAGTGCCACCATCTGGCGTGGCTCGGCAACGAACGAAACATCCCGCAGCACCCAATGGCCAGGATCATAGGCAAACGAAACGTTTTCGACGGTTAGTTTACCGTCCACTTGAGCTGGCAACGAAACTGCCGTCGGCAAATCGGTCCATTCGGGCGGCGTATCGAGCAATCGAAAGACACGTTCGGCGCCGGCCATCGCCGTCAGTGCTTGGTTGTATTGGTTTCCCAAGACTTGTATCGGGCTAAAGAATAATCCTGCCAGGAACCAGAACTGGATCAAATCGCCCACGGGCATTGGATCGCTGGCCACAATCGATCGGTACGCGCCGACGATCAAAACGAGTCCCAACGAAACTTGGCCGGTTAATTCTAGTAGCGGCATCAGCAAGCCGTTATGCCGCGCGCTATTCATATTGTATTCAGCGTGATCGACGGTCAATTGGCGAAACAATTCGGCATTGGTATCTTCGCGAGCCAAGGCCTGAGTGACGCGAATCACGGCGACCGATTCGGCAATCGTGGCGGTCACACGACTGAAACTTTCCTGGACATCGCGATACGCTTCGCTGAGCCGGTTTCGCATCACTCGGCCAATGATCCACATCACGGGACTCATCGCCAACACGACCATCAACAGCGGCAGATCGTACCAAGCCATAATCACCGCGGCGCCGATCATTTGCCCGGCCTGGACGAGACTGACAAACAACACGTCCTGGACGCCGACCCGGACGGCGTCACAGTCGCTGGTGATACGGCTGATCACACGCCCCGTTTTCGTTTTCGCATAGAAACTCATCGGCATCTGCTGTAAATGCGAATAGACCGAACCGCGAAGGTCGTGCACGATCGATTCCCCCAGTTCCAGCGCCAAGCGTTGACGAAACACCAGCGTGAATTGGGTCCAGGCAGCCAATGCCAATACGCCGAGCGACGCGATGACGATCGCGGCCATCGGAGCGGCGTTGGAGATCGGTCCGTTGATCACGGCGCCGATCGACCAAGCCAGTAGCGGCAATTGGATCGCGCGTAGCAGGACGAGAGCGAGCAGCACGTTTCGCTTAGCCGCATACGGACGCATCAACCCCCACAACCGAGTCACCAGCGACAACGACAGCGGCCGCCGATGCGGATCCGCATCAGGGTCGCGTGTGACGCGGACCATGGGGGCGAAGGTGTTGCTCATAAGAAATGCATGATGCTAAATGGACGGTTGGTTTGGAAAATTGTCGTTGATCGCTTGGGAGACTACTCTTGTTTACGAATCTATTTCCCAATAGGGGATCGGCTTCCAGTACGTCGAGGATGCCATGACAGGCTGGAAGCCTATCCCACTTGTTTGATTCAACGACATTGGCTTTGCGCGACTCGGCGGTACGGGCCGGGCTCGCGGATCAGTTCTTCGTGCGTTCCTTGCTGGACGATCTCGCCGCGATCTAACACGATCACGCGATCGGCCCCCCGCAATGTACTGAGCCGGTGTGCGACGATCAGTGTCGTTCGCCCCTTGGACGCTTCCCCGAGCGCCGCAAGGATTTCATGTTCGGTTTCCGGATCAATGGCCGATACGGGATCATCCAACAGCAAGATCGCGGGGTCGGTTAACAATGCTCGGGCCAGAGCAAGCCGTTGTCTTTGGCCGCCCGAAAGCGACATACCGTATTCGCCGAGAATCGTGTCGTAACCGTCCGGTGTGGCTTCGATAAAGTCGTGAGCCGCGGCGAGCCGAGCGGCCATTCGCACTTGTTCTCGCGTCGCTCCGGGACAACCAAACGCAATGTTCGCTCCGATCGTGTTGCTCAACAGCAGCGGTTCTTGCAGCACCAAGGCGACTCGGCGGCGGAGCGTTTTTAAATCCCACGCTCGGACGTCAACACCGTCAATTTCGACCACACCGCGGGTGGGATCGTAGAACCGCGGAAGCAAACTGAGCAGAGTCGATTTCCCCTGACCCACCGCACCGAGAATTGCCACGCGTTCGCCTGCACGAATATGTAACGAGACGTCCTTTAGAACGGAATTACCGGCGACATATTCAAAGCTGACGGTGTGAAAGTGGATTTCGCCGCGAATCGAATCGGGGTGCCACGCATCGTCGGGTTGCGACACTTCTTCGGCCGCATCGAGCACCTCGAACACTCGCCGCGCCCCCGTCAATGATTGCTGGATCGTTCCGGTCAAACTTGAAAGGTTGCCGACTTGATTGCTGAATTGTTGCAGCAGACCGGCAAAGACGATCAATCCGCTGCCCAGCGGCAACCGGCCGATCGAAGTCAGGTAACCACCGTAGATCAACAACACGACGAGATTGATTTGCGTCAGTAGCTGGATCGTGGGACCAAACCGGCTAACACGCTGGAAGACGTCTTGCTGTTGGTTCAACAGATCATCGTTGGCTCCGTCGAACGATTTTGTTTCGGCCGCTTGTCGCCCCAGCGACTTGATCACTGCGACGCCGTCCACCGATTCGGCCACCCGCAAAACAAGCAGGTCAAACAAGTGACGCGATTGGTCGTACATCGGCCGCACGATTCGCGAAAATCGAATACTCGACCACCAAACCACAGGCGTGGTCGCCAGACAGACCAGCGTTAACGTCGCATCGATACGGATCATGAACGTCAAATAGAAGACCAGCGACATCGCCAGGATCGACAGCTGAATCAACACGCCATCGATGAACGCACGCGTGGCTTGGACGTCGCCGGTGACACGGTTGATGATCGTGCCGGCAGGTTGATTGTGATAGAAGCTTAAACTCAGCCGCTGCAGTTTCGCATAAACCTCGGCACGCAAATCGACCACAATTTTTCGGTGCACCAGCGTGCCCGAGATGATCGCGTAACAGTAATTCAGCAGCGCACGCACGACCGCGACGACGATCATGGCGACCGCAATGGCGATGACCTGAGTCAGCGGCGACCAATGCACCGGAAACAGAACTCCGAAGGGCAGGGCGGGGAAGTTGGGGGTATCGTGCGAGTAGAACCGGATGACATCAATCGCGAGTCCCCCGAGCTGGACCAGGGCAACCGCTAACCCCATCAATACCGCTTGCAGAAACAGCATCGCGGCGCACCAACCACGGTAACGCCACGCCAATCTCAGTAATCGCTGAACGACTTGATAATTTGACATATCGCTCAGCGAGTCTTGATGATGCGAAGGAGGAGGGAGGGGGAAAGCGAGATCGAACAAGACGCCGCTAAGACTAAATGCGAGAGACGTCCCACTCGATTCCGAGTCGATCGAAACATCTTGCCACAATTCGACGATCCAAACAGTGGCTCTCGAAATGAAAAAGGACCACCGAAATCGATGAATTTGATAGCTTTTGGTTGCCTTGGATGCGAGAAATGCGGGAGAGACGAAGAAGCTGTGTGATGGCGGCGGAGTGACGGGCGATTTGTTTTGCCGGTCGTACGCGAGGCGACGAGTCCTGTTTTGTTTGTATTTTCCCAGGGGACTCGTGCGCTCGTTTACGACGCCTGAGGGGCGGGGACTCGTTGCCTCGTCCACTACGTGTTTTGCAGATTTCCTTTTTTTGGACCGTTTCCCTGCTTTTGGCGACATTGACGCTTTGCCCTCGGCGGTCGACAATCGTGACCGCCGTGGTGCGAAGATCGCAAGCTTACTTCTATCCTCCTCCCCCCCCAATTAAAAAAACTCATGAATTGGCTGCAGCAGCAAGACCCTGAAATTTGGGAAACCATCCAAGCCGAAGCCACCCGCCAGCAGGACGGGTTGGAGATGATCGCGAGCGAAAACTACACCAGTCTGGCAATTATGCAGGCTGCCGGCAGCGTTTTGACGAACAAATACGCCGAAGGCTATCCCGGACGCCGCTACTACGGCGGTTGCGAGCACGTCGACGTGACCGAATCGCTGGCGATCGAACGAGCCAAAAAGCTGTTTGGTGCCGAGGAAGCAAACGTCCAGCCGCATGCCGGATCCCAAGCTAACACCGCCGTTTACCTGTCTTGCCTGGAACCAGGCGATTCGGTTCTCGGGTTGGACCTCGCTCAGGGCGGCCACCTGACTCACGGCATGAAGCTGAACATCAGCGGCCGGCTGTACAATTTCCACTCCTATGGCGTGGACAAAGAGAATCACCGCCTCGATTTTGACCAAATCGCCAAATTGGCTCGCGAGCACAAGCCAAAGCTGATTGTTGCCGGAGCGAGTGCCTATCCACGCGAAATCCCGCACGATCGTTTCGCTGAAATCGCAAACGATGTCGGAGCCAAGTTGATGGTCGACATGGCCCACTACGCTGGCTTGGTCGCGGCGGGCCAACACAACAGCCCGGTGCCGTACGCCGATTATGTCACCACGACGACGCACAAAACGCTGCGTGGCCCACGAAGTGGTTTGATTCTTTGCAAGAAAGAACACTTGAAGCTAGTCAACCGCAATGTCTTCCCAGGCACTCAAGGCGGCCCGCTGATGCACATGGTCGCTGCTAAAGCGGTCTGTTTCGCCGAAGCGATGACACCCGCGTTTAAAGAGTACGGCAAGTCGCTAGTCACGAATGCAAAAACATTGGCCGAGACGCTGATGGCAGCCGGATTGCCGTTGGTCAGCGGCGGCACCGACAACCATTTGATGTTGGTCGATGTCACCGCCGTGGGACTGGGCGGCAAGAAAGCCGAAGCGGTGCTCGAAGCATGCGGCATCACGGTCAACATGAACATGATCCCGTTTGACGAGCGTAAGCCGATGGACCCATCGGGAATTCGCATCGGCACCCCCGCCTTGACGACTCGTGGGATGGGCAGCGACGAGATGAAGCGAATTGGCGGCTGGATCCATCAAGCATTATCGAATTCCGACGACGAATCGCTGCACCAATCGATTCGCAGCGAGATCCGCGAACTCTGCAAGAACTTTCCCGTTCCTGCCGGCGATCACGCCACTGCCTAGTGCGACGCCCAACGCTCGATCGCTAAAATGACGGTGGCAACCCGATAATGGGTTGCCACCTGTTCTGCCCCCACCCTTTTTCACGTCGTCCACGATTCTGACAACGCTATGCACCGCATTCTGATTGCTGATGACAACATCGCGAACCGCGAACTGCTCGAAGCTTATTTGGTAGGCGTCGACTGTGACACGGAAACCTCGGTCGATGGTCAAGACACGCTGGACAAGATCGAATCGTTCAAACCGGACTTGGTCCTGCTTGACGTGATGATGCCCAAGCTGAGCGGATTCGAGGTCTGCAAGAAAATCAAAGACAACCCGGCAACCAGCCGAGTGATGATCCTGATGGTCACGGCGCTGAACGAACTGGGCGACATCGAGCGAGCGGTGTCCGCGGGCACCGATGACTTCCTCAGCAAGCCGGTTAACAAAGTCGAACTCGTCAAACGAGTCGAAAACATGTTGAAGCTAAAGGGAACCGAGGACGAACTGGAACGACTGCGTCGCTACATCCAAGAGATGGAAGACGGCAACGACCAGATCCAACCGCCCGGGGACGCGTAAGACGACGTCGGCAATTGTCGCTCGGCTTTCCAAGCCGTTGGCGGGGCGTCGCTGTGCTAGAAGTCACAGCGATAGAAGTTGCACCGTCCAAGACCATCGCAACCAGCCCTCCCCGAGAAACTTGCTGAAGGCTCGTTTCCCGACCCTCCCCTGGCTTCGCCGGGAGGGTAAAGCCGACGATTGTCGCTCGGCTTTCCAAGCCGTTGGCGGGGCGTCGCTGTGCTAGAAGTCACAGCGATAGAAGTTGCAGCTTACAAGACTATCGCAACCAGCCCTCCCCGGGAAACTCGCTGAAGGCTCGTTTCCCGACCCTCCCCTGGCTTCGCCGGGAGGGTCAAGCCTGCGATGGCTAGCGGCGCAGCGGAACGGAACGGTTGGCGAGTTTCGCTACGGGAAAGCTTACATTCCGCCGAAAGGGTCAGCGCCGAAGGGATCGGCACCACCGCCCGGTGCGGCGAATGGATCGGCTCCGGGGGCTGCGAAGGGATCGGCTCCGGGAGCCGCGAAGGGGTCGTTTGCTGCGGGCACGCCAAATTCAGTAGGCTCGGCAGGCTTCTTTTCCTCTTCCTCCTTTTCCTCTGTCACCTCCACTTTCTTTACGTCGCCGTGACCTTCGCTGATGATCGGCAACTCGGCGTCGATGCTACGCAAACACTGAACCGCTCCGGTGCTACCGACCAGATACAAACGATCGGTCTTGGAATTACGCAGCAATCGCTTGGGGCGAATGCCCGGAAATGACTCCACCTGCGCTCCGGTCTTCAGGTCCAAAACGGAAAAGGCCCCGCTGAGCGTGGTCACGTAAAGCTTGTCACCAATCGTCCCGACCAATTCATCGATATTCGTGGCCGCGTCTTGCCAAGTACTGATCCCGTCGGCCAAGCCAAGTGAATACAGGCTGCCATAAGTAGATCGAATCAGCAGCTGTTCGCCAGCAATAATCGGTTGATTGTAAAACGGTTCGCCATACGGTCGGCTCCACAACACTTGGCCTGTTCGCGTGCCTTTGATGCCATAGACCTGCCCTGCTTCGGAACCGAAGAAGAACCGATCGTCACTTGCTGCTGCGATGCGGGCGCTCACGATGCCATCGGTATTCAAACGAAACATCACCGACGGCTCGCCCGACGTTTCCATGCAGTAAACAAAACCGTGGTCGGTTCCCCAAGCGATTCGAGTCGAGCCAGGTGCTTTGACTGGCAACGCAAGCGCTCGCCCCGATACACGTTCGCGAAACGGCAACCGCGACGTATCGTACAGAGGATAGCCTTCGATTCCATTTTGGATCGTCGCAATCACGGCAAAATCACCGGCATTGATCGCACCAAAGATGGGCACATTGACGGTGCGTTGCTGTTCGATCAATTCGCCATTGGTGACATCAATCCTCAATATGTTACCACCATTAACCACCGAGACAAATGACTCGCCCACGCCGAGGGCTTTGTAGCCAAGTCGCTCGACACCGACGCGGACCATCCAAACGGATTCACCTGATTCAGCGTCACGGCACTCCAGCGTGCCATCGTTGCCAAGCGTGTAAAGACAAATTCGTGGCACGATTCGCGATTCCATCGTCGCTTCGATACCACGCCGCTTCAAGCGACGAATTTCATTGCTTGCCAACCGCTCGGCTTCCGCCTTTCCAATCGCTTTGCCATGCGCATCGACGCGATCGGTGGGAATTCGCACCAGCACCTTTTTGGGTGGCGTCCCTCCATTTTCATGCGGCTTGGCCGCTTCATTGACCGCACCGGGTTCCTCCACCGCTGGGCTGGCTGCGGGGGCCGCAGCCACAACTTCGACATACTCACGTGGATTTTCGACGTGGACATAAAGCTGCTGATCGACCATCGACTGGACGCCCGCAGGAACCTCCGTTTGCCGCCGCCAAGCCTCGACCAAGCCTAATCGTGTGGCCTGTTGGGCAGTCAAGAAATCAGCCGCGCGGCTGGTGCGGACATCACCCAGATTGAACACCATGGCGGTGACAAAACAAACAGCGACGGGGCAAAAAGCAGCGGGACAGCTAACGAAGCGGAAACCAAAGGGCATGCGCACGGCGAACACCTAGCTCAAAAAATGGAGGCACGAGCAAAGAGAATAGTCTCGGTTATTCTAATCGCTTGTTTCGGCGATGGCGAATCCTTGGAAAAATCGAGTCGATGAAACGTCAATTCGAACGGATTCTGCCGATTTTAAGGTAAAAAGACGCCACCGATGGTGCCGCGGCGACATGGATGATTAAATGTCGGCACGGATGCGGGCGGCCCGTTTCCATCGAATTACTCTCTAATAAAACCAAGCAAAGCCGAAGATCATGGCCAATAAACAAATCTTGATGCTCGTGGGCGACTATGTCGAAGACTACGAAGCGATGGTCCCGCTACAGATCCTGAAGACGTTTGGACACGAAGTCGCCACGGTGTGCCCCGGCAAATCCCCAGGCGATACAGTCGCGACCGCGATCCACGACTTCGACGGTGACCAAACCTATTCGGAAAAGCCCGGGCATCGATTCGCCGTCACTGCCGACTTTGACACTATCGACCTCGACGCGTTTGACGCCTTGGTGATCCCCGGCGGACGGGCACCGGAATACCTACGGCTGAATGCGAAAGTCCTGGAACTGGTACGCCACTTCTTTGACACCAACAAACCGGTTGCTGCGGTCTGCCATGGCCCGCAAATTCTAGCGGCCGCTGGCGTGCTGAAAGGACGCCAGTGCAGTTGTTATCCCGCGTGCAGCCCCGAAGTGACACTCACCGGCGGCCAGTACATCGAACCGGCCGAGACAATGGATTCGGCGCATGTCGATGGCAACCTCGTCACCGCTCCAGCATGGCCCGCCCATCCCGCATGGATGCGGGCGTTTGTTGAATTACTGGAAAAAGCCTAGCGTTTCGACACAGGGTAAAAAAAGTCGCCCGACGTCTCCGACGTCGGTTTTACGACTGACAGGCAAGGCACCTATCCACTCTCGCCTCGACGATCAAACGCCTGGCACGCCAACGGCTTGGAAAGCCGAGCGACAATTGCAGGCGACCGACGTCGTGGACAATTACTTGCTCGGCGGTTGGCTCGAGAGCAACTGCAAGGCTTCGAGCACCTTGGGCCGCAAATCTTCGCGAACCAAAATGTATCGATCGCGACCGTTGGCAGCGGCCTTGAACGTGGTCACTCCCTCGTCCGTCATCTGGACCGAACCCGGCTCGGACAACTCAAAATAACCATGGTCGGGACGAACCCCGTACAACACACTGGTTAAATCCCAAGTCGGTCGATCATGTGGCGGTGGCATGTAAAGAATATAGGCTTCCGACAACGGATGATGCTCGACGTATCCGTAATCTCGCAAGATGCTTTGGTGCGGATAAGTCAGCGATTTACCGACCGCGTAGCCGCTCCAAACGATTGGGGTGGGCCAATCGGCGACGATTTTTTTTGCCGACGGAATGTCCTTGATCAGATTGTATTCTTTGTGCCCGTCGGTGAACGCACCGGCCATAATCGACAACAACCGCACTTTCTTTTTGACCAATTCGGCACCAGCAAGCGGGCTGACATCGTCGGCTTTCGACATCAACAAATTTGCCAGGTTCGTGGAAAAACCGACTTGCGCGATCACAACCGAGCCATCCTCGGCGCCGGCTAGTGAGCTCCGCAGCACAGCCACGGCATCGGGGGCATCGTTACCTGAGGTCAAATCATGTGGATAACGCAGCTTGCCGTTGTCCTTCTGAGTTGCCAGCGTATTGAACCGACCTGCGGTGTTGGTGACCCCACTGCGACAGACGCCAATCGGAATGTCTCCGCGACCATAGAACGTATTGACCGCGTCGACGAAGGGTGCGGCAAGCTCATGATCCTTCGTGATCGTGACGGCCAGCAACTCGCATTCACCACGCGATTGCAACGAGTGGATCATGCCCAATGCCAACGCGTCGTCAACGTCGTTACCGATGTCGGTATCAAAGATCAGAGGAACAGGATCTGGCCGCTGCTGTGAAAACGAGATGGAAGGTGTGAGAACAAAAAGTGACACGAAAAGTGCACACAATGACAAACGCATTGAAAGAACCTTTGGGGAGTCGAGGGTGGGGGAGGGAGGTAGGGTTGGATCGACCATCATACCTCGCACTCTGTTGACTTGCACGAGCGAGACCACGGCAAAATCCGCACGCCGTCGATTGGAGGTTAAAAAACCGATAAGATAGAGTCCGCGACTTCCGTGCCCGCCCTCGTCCCTCGATTGGCAAAGATCTCACCATGTCCACACGATCAACCCCTCCGCTGAATCCTCGTGAACGCATCTTGATGGGGCCTGGGCCTAGCACGGTGCCGGCGCGAATCCTTCACGCCCTTGCCGCACCGACGCTTGGCCATCTGGATCCGCAATTCATCGAGATCATGGATGAAACATGCCAATTGATTCGTGATGCCTACCAAACCAAAAACCTACTGACGTTCCCGGTTTCAGGAACGGGAATGGCCGGTATGGAAGCGGTCGTCGCCAACCTGATCGAACCGGGCGATGAAGCGATCGTCTGCATCAACGGCGTTTTTGGCGTGCGGATGAAAGACAATATGGAGCGGTGCGGCGCAACCGTGCATGCGATCGAAGTTCCTTGGGGCGAATCATTCAGCAACGAAGCGATCGCCGACGCAGTCGAAAAACACCCCAACGCCAAAATGCTTGGCATCGTGCACGCGGAAACTTCCACCGGAGCTCATCAAGATTTGAGCGGCTTGGGCGAAATCGTGCACGATGCAGGGATGTTACTCGCAGTGGACGCGGTGACATCACTCGGCGGCCACGAACTAAAAGTCGACCAGTGGGGCATCGATGCGATTTATTCGGGAACACAAAAGTGTTTGTCGTGCCCCCCGGGACTTTCGCCCGTCTCATTTTCCGAAAGGGCGCTAGAGCGAATCGACCAACGCAACACCAAGGTACAAAGCTGGTACCTGGATGTTTCGATGCTAAAAAATTACTACACCGGTTCGGGAGGCCGGGCGTACCATCACACCGCACCGATCAACATGATCTATGCGCTGCGTGAATCGCTGGCGATCGTGATGGAAGAAGGACTCGAAAACCGGATTGCTCGGCACCGCGAAATGCACTTGTTGCTTCGCAAAGGACTTGAGGAACTCGGATTTTCATACATCCCGAAACAATCGCTGTGCACGCTGAACTGCGTGGCGCTACCCGACGGCGTCGAGGACGCGGCGATTCGCAGCCGTTTGCTGAACGAGTACGACATCGAAATCGGTGGCGGACTGGGCGTGTTCGCAGGCAAGGCGTGGCGAATTGGATTGATGGGACATTCCGCAACCAAACGAAACGTCAGCACCTTGTTAGCAGCAATGCGTGAAGTGCGGTAGAGAGCCGAGCCAGCGCGCAGCGTACAAGTAGCGAAACTCGCCAAGAGTTTCGCGCAGGCAAGGGTGGACGAAACTCTTTGACGAGTTTCGCTACGATCCTATCCCCCAAGCGCAACGCGAAAAGCCCTGGTGAAGATCCACCAGGGCTTTCGGGTGATTCGAGCGAGCGCCCAACAGCGAACTACTTGAGTTCGACGGTTCCGCCAGCTTCTTCGATTTCCGCCTTGATCTTGTCGCAATCTTCTTTCGATGCGCCTTCCTTCAAGGTAGCTGGAACGCCTTCGACCATCTTCTTGGCTTCCATCAGCGAAGCGCCGGTCAGGTTCTTAACAACCTTCACAACGTTCAGCTTCTTGTCGCCGAAGCCGGTCAGGACGATGTCCCATTCGGTCTTCTCTTCAACAGCAGCGCCACCACCTTCAGCAGGTGCAGCCATCATGACTCCGCCGCCAGCGGCAGGTTCGATGCCGTGGACATCCTTCAAGTAATCGCTGAGCTCTTTGGCTTGCTTCAGGGTCATACCGGCGATCTTGTCGCCCATTTCTTTTGCTTCGGCGCTAAATTCGGCGACCGCGGTGCCTTCTTCGGACATTTCTAATACCTCAAAAACAGTTGGTGATTTGTTACGGAACGACTAACAAAAGAGCAACTACTCGTCGCCTTCTGCGATTTTCTTAATTTGACTGTTGAGCTTCTTGCCCGGACCGAGAAGTGCGGCCGACAATTGCGATCCAGGACCAAGAATTTGACCTGACAACATCGAAATTTGCTCTTCGCGGCTTGGCCACTTGCTGACTTCTTTCAAGCGATCCGCATCAAGCTTTTCGCCATCCATGACACCGCCAGCAGCGGTAAACTTCTCATACTTGCTGCTGTCCTTATCAAGTCGAACGATCTCCTTGACAAGAGAGACGAAATCAGACGCCCCCCAGCATACAGCGACTTGCCCACGAGTTCCCTCGAAGGCAGGTGCCAGCGAAGACCCTTCGGTCGCTCGCCGAGCAAGAGAATTCTTGACGACCAGCATGCGAATGTCTTTCGCATCCAGCTCGCCACGAAGTTCGTTGGTAGTGATGGCGTCCATCCCGACATAGCTCACCAGCACGGCGTCTTCGACACCGTCTAGTTCGCGTTTGATGTCGCGAGTCACCAATTCTTTGACGTATTTACTCATCGGTTGGGTTCACTTAAGTGCGATTTGTGCGACAGAACGTCTAGTTCAAAAAGCCTGATACTCTAAAAGACTTGCTAGTACGCAACTCTCACACTGGGGCTCATCGTTGCACAGATGGCAACGCCTTTAATGTAAGTGCCCTTGACGGATTGGGGTTTCATGCCGCTGACGAAGTCAACGAATGCAGTGATGTTTTCGGTGAGCTTCTGTGGCTCGAAGCTCATTTTGCCGACCATCGCGTGGACGTTGCCGCCCTTGTCGTTACGAAACTCGACTTTACCAGCCTTGTATTCGCCAACAACCTTAGCAACGTCCGGGGTGACCGTTCCCGCACGCGGGCTAGGCATCAATCCACGAGGACCGAGGACACGACCAAGCGGTCCCACTAGACCCATCATGTCAGGAGCGGCGATACAAACATCAAAGTCTGTCCAACCGTCTTTGATTTTTTTAGCCAAGTCTTCTTGACCTACTTCGTCGGCACCCGCTTCTTCAGCGGCCTTGGCCGCATCGCCCTTGGCGAACACGACGACTCGCTGAGTCTTGCCGATTCCGTTTGGCAACACGATGCTGCCACGAATGATTTGATCCGCTTGGTTCGGGTCAACGCCCAAACGCATGTGCACTTCGACCGTTTGGTCGAACTTGGTCAAATCGTATTTTTTGAGTGCGTCAACTGCTTCGCTGAGTGGCAGCAAATTTGCAGGCTGCTTTGCGAGCGCTGCACGATAACGCTTGGATTTTTTACCCATAGGGTCGCGACTCTCTTATATGTCGGGTGGTTCGGCGAGGTCACCTGGCCCTTCCGATGCACACGGTGACCGCATGGTTGCGATTCACAGCACGCCGGATGGCGGCAAACTCTCCCACTTATAAAACGCGAGATTTCCTCTCACGAAGCGGGAGAATGTCGTCAATTCATTTCGCGACGTCAACGGCAAACGATGCTTGTTGATACAGTTTTTTGTAAGATTCTTATAAAATCTTGCTGAACCGAACCCTCTGAATCGTCAAAAGAGCATGTCAAAATCAAATCGAACCGAGACTTCCGGCTCAGATTCCCCAAAAAACGCGAACTCCGACAACGCAGGTTCGCTACGTGCCGCCAAGTGCGTGCCATGCGAAGGAGGTGTGCCAACACTTTCTCGCGATCAGGCGTCCGATCTCATCAAAGCGATCCCGGAATGGGAACTCGCGGCCGACGCAAAACGAATCTCTCGCACGCTGAAATGCCGTAATTTTGTCGATGCCGTTGCACACATCAATCAGATTTCGGTATTGGCAGAACAGGAACAGCATCATCCCGACCTGCATCTGACAGGCTACCGGATGCTGACCATCGAGCTGACGACGCACGCGATCAATGGCCTGAGCCGCAATGATTTTGTGGTCGCCGCAAAAATCGACCCGCTGTTGGCCGAACAATCCAAGTGAGCCGAGCAATCCAAGTGAGCCGAGCAATCCAAGTGAGCCGAGCAATCCAAGTGAATCGCTCGGCAACCCAAGTGAATTTCGCTGTAGTGCTGCCTAAACAATCCATCCAACCCGCCGGATCCTAATTTCCCGTGATCGAAATTGCCCGCCATCGAGCACTCGCCCTCCTTTCGGAATGCACCGGCGACGAAATTTGGAGTGTCGAGCACTGCAGAATCCGCCGTGTCCCCGAAAGCTGGATCGACGAGGACCGCGAAGCCTTCGAATCAGGATTTTGCTCGGACGACCAGACGATTTATGTGGGCGAACGGCAAGTAAATCAGTATTTTGGCGTTCGCGATGTCGACTTGGCGGTCCGAATCGGCCGATCATTGGGATTGGATGTGGACCGGATCACGGCCAATTCGCTCAGCCGGCGAGGGGTCGTGGTGGCGATCAAAGAGGCGATCATGGAGGGGGAATGAGCTTTTTAAGCAAAAGCGACTTGCCCAACTCGATAGTTTCCTGCCATAATCCCAGGCCCGAAAGACGTTCTCATAACGATTTCCTTTCGCACCACACACATTGTGATTTAGATAAAAGAGAGTTCCGATGGCTGGTCGTAGCAAGAAAAAAGCAGATACCGTGTTCCTCGTTTGCGAAGAAACCGGAGATTACAACTACACGCTTCAACGCAAAGCAGGCGGCGAAAAGCTCCGCCTGAAGAAGTACAGCTCGCGTTTGCGTAAGCACACTTGGCACGTCGAAAAGAAGAAGTAATTCGATTCGGCCCACCGATCGCCAGCGTTCGATTGACGCCACATGGTCGGTCTGATGCCTATACGAAAGTCACAATGACTTTCGCCGACACCAGGAGCAACAAAACGCTCCTGGTTTTTTCGCTGCCTGGAAATAATCAAAACGCTCTGCGATCCCGCAGGGCAAAGCGGGTTCATCTCCGACGAGCCTACGTCCGCTTGGATGACGGGTCGAATGCCAGCAGGCTTCTCATCCGCACAACGCAGGCGGCCTGTGCTCAATGCTGTCTACCTTGGTCGCGGTGCTGTGCGAGCCGCCCGGTGGTGGTGAGCAAATCGTTCGATTTTGACCGGGCAGCTCACGCCGCTCCGCTATAAAAACGACCGGTTTCGTGCCAAACTTAGGCGGCCCAAACTTACGTGGCCCAAACTTAGGCGACATGGGTCGCGGGACGCAAACCTACTCGAGCAAACGAATCTTTCGCCCCCTCTCTCTTTGTGGAGTCCAGGATGCAGCGTCGATGGCGAATCATCCCCCACGACGCCTCTCGTGTGCAGCAACTCGCTGCTTCGGCGCGTCTTCCCGCCGTCGTGGCACAACTGCTTGTCAGCCGAGGCATCTACAACGCCAATGATGCGTCGCAGTTCCTGAGCACGAAACTAAAGGACCTGCGTGACCCCAAAGAACTTCCCGGCGTGGTCGAGGCGACACAAATCATTGTCGATGCGATCGACAATCAATTACCGATCACGATCTATGGCGACTACGACTGCGACGGCATGACCGGCACCGCGATCCTGGTCAACGGATTGCGACTGATGCGGGCTGACGTCAGCTACCATGTCCCCAACCGACTCGAAGATGGTTACGGTCTGAATGAGGCGGCGATCCGCAAATTGGCAGATCGCGGAAAGAAGCTGATCATTTCCGTCGACTGCGGAATCACCAGCCGCGAACATGCCGAGCTTTGTCGCGAACTCGGCGTCAAGCTGATCATCACCGACCATCACACCATTGATGGCGAACTGCCACGCGCGGACGCCGTGGTTCACCCGCGACTTCCCGGTACGAATTACCCCTTTGGTGAACTGTGTGGCGCCGGTGTCGCATTCAAACTGGCCTGGGCCATCTGCCAACAGGTTGCAGGCAGCGAAAAGGTAACCGATCCGATGCGTCGCTACTTGATGCAGTCGATTGCATTGGCCGCGATCGGGACAGTCGCGGACGTGGTTCCGCTGCTGGACGAAAACCGCGTGCTGGTTGAACACGGGCTAAAAACGCTTCGCGCCCAACCGCTTCCCGGACTCGCGGAACTGATGAAGATCACCAAGGTCGATCAAGCGTCCTCAGTCACATCCGACAGCATCGCATTTACGATTGCACCGCGGCTAAACGCAGCCGGACGACTCGGCCAAGCCCAACTCGCGGTCGAACTACTGACGACGCCGGGCGGAGAAAGAGCCGAGGCACTTGCCGAATATATCCACCAACTGAACAACGACCGCGACACATTACAGCGGAGCGTTTATTTGGCTGCCCAAAAGCAGGCGAAAGAAGAATTTGATGTCGAAGCGGATGCCGCACTTGTACTGGGCGGAGTCGGCTGGCACCCGGGCGTGATCGGCGTCGTCGCAGGCCGCTTGGCGGAAAAACACGCCAAACCCGTGCTAATCCTTTCACTCGACGCGACAGGAAAAACGCAAGCGGTTGGCTCGGGTCGTGTTGGCGGCACCGGGATCGATCTGCACGAAGCGCTCAGCGATTGCAGTGAGCGGCTGGTCAAATTTGGCGGCCACAAAGCGGCTGCGGGATTGACGATCGAAGAAGACCAAATCGATGCGTTTCGTGGCGATTTTTGCGAAGCGGTTGCTCGGCAATGGTCCGAGCGAGACATTGTGCCCGAGATCGTAATCGATGCGGAGGCATCGCTTGGGCAACTGAATTTGGAAACGGTCAAACAGATTGAAACACTTGCTCCGTTTGGCGCCGGCAACCCACGCCCGACGCTATTTTGCGGCAACATCGAACTCGATGAACCGGCCCGCCGAATGGGAGGCGGTGATCGCCACTTGAGCGTCAAGCTGCGACAAGGCGTGAAAACGATCCGCGGCGTCGCCTTTAGCGCCGGCGATTGGTGCGACGCACTGAACGAGTGCAAGGGACCGATCGAAATTGCTTACCGGCCGGTGATCAACGAATTCCGCGGTTTCCGAAAAGTGGAAATCCATCTCGTCGATTGGCGGCCGAGCGACCGCAGCAATGACACGGCGCAGCGATCAAATGCCGGCAGTGTGGCGGACGCCTAGCTTCCCGCGTTCGCCTTCACAGCGGCGAAGGGCAACCTCGTTACTAAACGAAAGCGGGGCAGACTCTGATGTCTCAGAGCCTGCCCCTATCGGCGCGACGGAGCGCTTCGCCGGCAACCGAAGCTTACGTTTTCCAAACGCTACGCAGATCACAACCGACCTGCCGGGCGTTTATAAATCAGTTTTCGGAATCAGTGGACCGTTCGCCACGGCCGCCGCGGCCACCACGATCACCACCGCGGTCTCCACCACGACCGAAACCGCCACGTCCACCATCACCACCTTGGGCGCCACCGCGAGCCCCACCCCGCATTCCGCCTTGCACACCTTCCGGCATCTCAAATTTTTCGCCCTTCATCTTCTCGAAGGCTGCTTTTTGGTCGGCTGTCAACACCGCCAACACTTGAGTCTCGACATCTTCGCGAACCTTACCGAATGCTTCACGCATCTTGTCGCGGTCGCCCGAAGCCATCAACTCTCGCATTTTCTCACGCATCTCGGTTTGGATTTTCTCGCGAGCCTCTTCCAATTCCTTCTTCTGAGCGTCAGTAATCTTCAACTCTTTTTGAACATCTTCGTTACCCAGAGCTGCGACGCCTTGAACCTGGATCGAGATCTCTTTCAGACGCGAAAGCTGTCCTGGCAGCAGAACCTCTTCGAGTTGTTCACGCAATTTCGCACTGCGCTCCTTACGCTCTTCCTGCATCTTCTTGAAGAATTCAGCGCGTTCCTCTTCGCTTGCTTCACGGAAATCGAAGTCGGGACGCTGCCCACGCTCACCGCCATCTTCGCGAACCTTCTTGAGCGCCTCGACTTGGTCGGGCATCAATTCAATTTCTTCACGCACCTTTTCGATCATCAACAAACCGAATGTTGGATCTCCGCCACCCGCTCCGCCGGGTCCACCGCCGCCAGGTCCACCGCGACCGCCGCGGTCGCCGCCACGCCGGCCGCCCTCTTGCGCCAACGACTCACCCACCATCAATGCCGACAGCGCGACCGCTACCAAGCAAAACGCAACGTGTCTCATTTTCATTCGAAAGTTCCCAGAACGAGTAAGAGGAGTATCTCTTGTTGATTTGTTTTTCAAAGGCGGCTGAACCGATACCACAAGGCCAGCGTCTAAGACATGTAACCAGCCAAACCGTCGAAGGTTTCGGTCGTTTCAAGAAAGCTTAAAAAAAGCGATAGTTTTCGCCCGCGATTGCGGGCCAAACTGCGGCCGCGCCGCCGATCGCCCCACACCCGAGCGATGCGGCCGGGCGGCGAGCAACGTGACTTTCGGCCCCGCGACGTTATTTACCGCGTACGGGACGACGGAACGTGTCGCGAACGTCCCCGCCAAGCAAGACGCACTTTCCTGAAATCGCCTCTTCAGCAAAGGTTAACACAAAGACATGGCTGCCCTGGTCCGCCATCCCAGGCGGCTGCAAAAACCATCGTTCGGTCTTGGGAGTCCGCTGGCCGACCCCCAATCCGCCTTCGCCGATATAGACGACGCCGGTCTCATCATGCTTGCCATCACGGATGGGAACCGTCCGCTTGATATTGTGACCGTCGGCTTCGCACACTAGGTCCACGTTGTATTGTTCAAACAGCGGCACCCAACTTTGAAGAGCTGTGCTTGGCGTTTTGACAGCGGGGAAGGCAGGTCGGTGATACTGGGCGACCACCCAGCGATGAGCGGGACGCGACGACGCCAATTCTCGCTGCAACCACTTCGCCTGGCTGCCCGCAGTACTGGTTTCTGTATTCAGCGTGATCAAACGAGTGGCAGGCGTGATGTTAATGGCGTAATAGTTTTTATCATCCTCGGGAAACCCAAAGACCTCGTTAAATGGTTTCCCCGAATCGTGATTGCCTCGCGCCGGAATCACAGGAAGCAATCGATTGTCATCGGTCACCGTCAACTCATGATCGGACAACCATTGAGACCACTGAGCGACATTAGGCCCGCTAACGATATAGTCTCCGCCGTGAACCAATGCCAAGATATCATCGGCTGGGTCGTCATTTGCAAACGATTGCCCCACCATTTTGGCGATCATCTGGTTCACCTTGCGCCGCTCTTGCTGATCGCTTCGAGAATCGCCTCCATTGAGCAAACTAAAAGGCCGATCGTTATCCGGCGCGGTCAAGAAGTAAAAGACCGGCGACGTTTCGCCATCGCTAATCATCTGCACTTCGTAGCGAGTCGCCGGTTTTAGTCCCGTCAATTCAGCGTGATGATAATACAGTTCGGCGTGGCCACCCGTGAAACGCCCACTTTTTGCCGCCACGAAACCTTCGTCTCGATCACTGCCTTTGACCCGGTAACGCACGCTGTGCTGCGTCCCTTGTTCAGCGGTGCTCCAGGAAACCGTTGCCGATGTGGCAGGATCCGACCGCCATGTCACTCGCCAATGCGCCGGCTTGGTTCCCACCAAGGGCGCATCCGCATAAAGCCCTTGCTTGGCAGCGAAGCAAAACAGGCCGAGACAACTAACAAAACAAAACGAAGCAAACGTAGAACTGGGTTTCATGAACTAGACGCATTGTTCGGAGGGAGGTGGGGAAGGGGAGGGAGCTCGATTGTACATCAACTTGCCGCGGGGCGTGAACACAACCGCAGCCAAAACCAATGCGAACGGCACACCCCCATTGGCCGCGCGGACCAACGTTTCCGGCCACGCATCCACCCCGAATGCGGTCATCCGGCTTAGCGCCGTGATCACACCCCAGCACCCCATGTAGACAGGCACAGCCCCCCAACGAACCGCCATCAGCAGAATCCCCGCAATGATGTCGACCAGCCCGATCGTCCATAACGCTCGTTCTGCGGTCACTTGCTCAATCTGCAGTGCCGACCACGATGCATCCGAGATCAGGATCAGATCGGTAAAGGGACCATACAACTGCATCGCCTTGTATCCGTGCACGATGAAGGTAGCAGCCGCTGCAACACGCAGCACCCACACCCCAGTGAAACTCGCCTGCGGAAGCGAAAACATTAACAATGCCAAAGGCAAACCATATCGCACCGCATGCTCGCCCAGCGAGAGTTCCGAAAACCGATCTCCGCGGACCATAAAAATTAGCGCCAGCAGGAACATCCACACGAAGATCCACGCCAACGAGACGCGGAACACAAGCGGCCGAAACCAACCACGCGATGTTCCCACGGCGTTCCCGTTGGCAGGCCAGACTCCTTCCAGCGGAAGCGACGCCGATGCGGTCAGGACCACCAACACCGCCGCTACACCACAAGACAAAGCGCCGAAGTCATCGACATACTGGGCAAACGTCTCGGACCACCCCCAATCGAAATAAAGCAAACCGTAAACGTCGCTTTCGGTTTCATTGGTCGACCAGTAATACCGCCCCACCACCCCAAAGCACTGCAACAGCAAGACCAGAACGAGCCATCGATAAAAACCGTTCATTTAGCGACTCTCCCTATCAAATGATTGGGAAAATTGGCTCCACGATTGATCGCTTCGGCGAGATCCTCGACCCACGCTGGCTACCCTGTTGATTGTTCGGAAATTTTTCGCCCCCATCCGTTATCATGCCGATCGCTCGGCAACACGGTACCATAATACATCACGCCGGCGTCCGTGCTGGAGCCGTCACCATTGGGCACTTCGCCCTTTTTAATATTCATCAACGCACGCTTCACTCGCAGACATTTTCATGAAAACGGTTGCTTATATCAGCTTGCTCTTCGCCTTCGCTCTTGGTTCGGCTGCCGTTGCGAGCGACTACACGATTGTGATCAATCGGGAAACGCACCAGGACGCTCCGTGGCAACGCGTCGTTGAGGCACTCCGGCAAAGACACGCAGACGCCGATGTGGTGTTTTGGGACCAAGATGTGCAAGAGTGCCTTGAAGCGCTGCGGAGCCAGCATCCGCGGTACAGTTGTTTTGTCGCGACGCCGCAGCAAGCCAATCGCGACTTCGTCGCCGCGGTCCATCAAGTGACACGCCAACTTGACTCTGATCCCTACACCGATACCCAGTGGGGCATCATCACGGGATTCGACGCCGCCGGGGCTCTGAGAACGGCTCAGCAAAACGAACCTCTGACCGTTTCGCATGTCGCCGCCGGCACCGAGATCGCGCTAGAGATGTGCAGCTCCGGCGTCTGGTTCGATGAATTGGTGAAATCCAAAACCGTCAGCAAAGCGAAAGGGGATGCGGCTCGACAGCAACAAGGGCCTGCGGACACCACGCATGCCTTGGCAAAATCATTGAGCGACAACACTGCCGATCTGTTTGTGACGTCGGGCCATGCCACTCAGCGTGATTGGCAAATTGGATTTCGCTATCGCAACGGCACGTTTCGATCCAAAGCGGGCAAGATGTTCGGGGTCACCACCGACGGCGAACGCTTTGAAATTCAATCCGATAACCCCAAAGTCTATTTAGCGGTGGGAAACTGCTTGATGGGTGACATTGACGGCCCCGATGCGATGGCATTGGCGTGGATGAACCAACTTGGCGTTCGCCAAATGGTCGGCTACACCGTCGTCACCTGGTACGGCTACGGCGGCTGGGGACTACTGGATTACTTCGTCGAACAACCCGGCCGCTACACATTGGCCGAAGCATTCCATGCAAATCACCATGCTCTGATTCATCGTCTAGACACCTGCTTTGACGATATTGTCGACGCCGAGCTGCAAGTGGGAACACGACCGGCCGTCAGCACCACGCCGAACTCGCACGGAAAATCGCTTGGCTTGACCGCACACGATGGTGCCGGACTGCTTTGGGACCGCGATGTCGTGGCGTTTTACGGCGACCCCGCCTGGCAGGCTCAGATGGAAGAACAGCCCAAGGCGTACGATCAAAAGCTACTCATCAACGGTAACCACTACACGCTGGTGATCACACCGAACCGTGGCGAAGACTCCTTTAAGCTGATCAACACCAATGGAGCTCAGCGGGGATGGCGGCCGATCGTCGAACTGCTGCCTCATCGCATCCAACAAATCCAACTCATCGATGGCGATGAGCTTACCCCCGTCATCACCGACGATTTCATCTTGGTCCCCAACCCCCGTGATTGCGACCCGAACCGAGAATACCGAGTCGAATTCACGGCAACGCGAGTGCCGTGAGCTGAAGTCCAAGGCGGCAAGCAAGTGGCAAGACAAATCGTCCCAGCCAGACACGACGACGCCGCAATGCCCGCACAATCGCAGCCCGCACAATCGCAGCCTCTCGACCAAACATACACCTTGACGTACAGATTAGATCAATGTAGTTTATTGGGGGGGATGGTGTAGTGCTTCGTGACGCGAAAAATGCCCGCCGGATGGGAACACGGATCCACCCCGCCATCACCCCCCTCCCAACGCCGCAGCCGGTACACGCCTGCATCGCGCCCGCCTTGGTCGATCGTCGAGGACCTCATGAACGTGCTTATTCTGCATCCATTCCGCTCCCCCTTGCGCCGCGTCCTGTGTGGGGTCTTGGCAATGATGACCAGTTTTCTGTGCGGTGCGACCGCGAGTGCGCAGCGAGATTCGTTCGAGGGTCCGCCAATCAACTACATGACCGCGGCGACAAACGATCCTGTCTCGAAGCTAGCCGCCAAAGTGGAAACTGGCGAAGTCTGCTTGAGCTACGACCGACAACATGGCTACTTGAAATCGGTACTTGAGGCACTTGATGTGCCGATCAGCTCGCAAACGCTGGTGTTTTCCAAGACGAGCCTGCAACTTCGCCGGATCAGCCCCCATCGGCCACGCGCGTTGTACTTTAACGACGACGTTTACGTTGGCTGGTGCCAACGGGGCGACGTGATCGAATTTGCCGCGACCGATGCCAAACAAGGAGCGATGTTTTACACGCTGAGCCAATCCGAGGACGCCGCTCCGAAATTCGTTCGCGACCGAGGTCAATGTTTAACATGCCACGCATCAAGCCGGACTCAAAATGTGCCAGGCTACCTTGTCCGCAGCGTGTTTGCGGATTCAGGAGGGCAACCGATTCTCGGTAGCGGCACCTACAATACCGACCAAACGAGTCCGTTCGAGGAACGTTGGGGCGGGTGGTATGTGACAGGAACCCATGGCGAGATGCGGCACATGGGCAACATCACGTATGAAGAAGACGACACCGACGGCGACCGAGAAGCGGGGGCCAATCGCGAGTCGCTTGAAGGTATCGTGTCGACAACACCCTATCTGTCGCCGCACAGCGACTTGGTGGCATTGATGGTGCTCGAGCATCAAACCCAAATGCACAACGCCATTGCCGCAGCGAACTATGAAACTCGCGAAGCGATCCACCAATCGTATCAGATGAACGAGTTTCTCGAGCGAGCCCCCGATTACTTGAGCGAAAGTGCGCAGCGAAGAATCGCCTCTTCGGCCGATCGCGTGGTCAATCATCTGTTGATGTGCGACGAGTTTGCGTTGACGTCGCCTGTGCAGGGAACAAGTGGCTTTGCCGAGGAGTTTGCGGCGCGAGGGATTCGCGACGCGAAAGGACGATCGCTGCGAGACCTCGATCTGAACACACGACTGTTCCGCTATCCTTGCAGCTACCTGATTTACTCGGATGCCTTTGACGGGTTGCCAGAGCAAGTTCGCAGCAAGATCATCGATCGACTAACCGCGATCTTAGAAAACAAGGTGGATGATCCTGAGTTTGCCCATTTGACACCAACGATGCGATCCGAAATTTTGGCGATCCTGCGGCAGACGAAGCCCGAATTTGCCGACAAAAAAGAGACCAGCTCGCTGTAACGGGCGTTCGCAGGCCGAAACGACGGGCGAGCTTCGCCACGCCCCCCCCACCTTGGGAAGGCAGCCGTTCCGGCTTGATCAGAAATGTCGCTGGCAGGGGCCATTTCGCAGGCGTTTTATGGATTTTGACAGGAAAACGAGAAGTCAACTTGTCAAAAATCTCCAAAGCCGCTATTTTGCGAGGCCCCTAAACGTTCAATTGTATCCCTCTCTCGAATTTGACCGACTGAGCCGTAATATGACCATGGATCGCAGCCTTAAGGTGCAAGCCGGGGCTATCAAGTCGCGAAACGTGTTGACTCGGGCTGAGCGTATCGCTCGCCTGACTGAACTGGACCGTTTTGACCCTGAAGCCAACATCGTTGGCATGGCGAAAGTGCGCGTTCCTAAAGTTTCGCTGAAGAGAAAGAAGAAAGTGAAGAAGGAAGACGACGCCAAGGACGCGAAGAAGAAGAAGTAGTAGCGGGTTTCGCTGCTGCCCTGCAATCACGATTGGGGGCAGCTCCTCTCCTCACTTCGGCAGCCTCTTCCGCAGTTTCCTGGGTTTTCTTCTACTTCGGTTGCGTGGTGCGGCAAAAGCCCAATGCCATCTACCTGGGTAGCGGCACGGCGCACGCCATCGTCCCCATCTTGCCTAACGCATTACAGCAAAGCCGATCGAGTAACATTGAGTGAACTCGGTCGGCTTTTTTTATCGATTTGGATCCAGATTTTCGGCGTCGACACTAGACCCGATGGGAATGTTGAAGAAACATGGATGGTATGACCCCCTCTCAACAAACCACCCCCGAGTCGGAATCGATTTTGCGAGCTTCCAACACCGCATCCGCCGTCGAAGATCGCATCGAAAACGCGAGCGTGACGAAACAAGTGAGTCCGGCCCCCGCTGCTGCTGAGAGTGACATCTGCGATGCGACTCTGCCCGCCTCGGGGATCGACCCGCAGCAATTGCCACGTCCTGAAGAAACCGAGCCACTGAAGATTTTGTGGCAATATGTGATCGTGCTATCGGCGATCCATCTGGTTGCACTGCTGGCCTTTCTTCCCTTCAGTTTCAGCTACCTGTTTACTTGGTCCGGCTTGGTGCTGGGGATTCTTGGTCATTTCACATTCGGAATGCTGGGGATCACGGTGGGTTACCACCGGCTACTGACACATCGTGGGTTCACCTGCCCGAAATGGCTTGAACACACCTTTGCACTTCTGGGTATGTGCAATTTGCAGGACAGTCCGTCACGCTGGGTTGCGATTCACCGCATGCACCATCAGCACAGTGACCATCAACCCGACCCACATTCGCCGCTTGTGAATTTCTTGTGGGGACACATGGGCTGGGTGGTTTGTCGCCACAAAACGCTGGACCGAACGAGCCATTACGAGCGTTACGTTCGTGACCTGCTGCGAGACCCGTTTTACCTAAAGCTCGAGCGTCACGGTGGCTGGTTCTTCGTCTTTGTCGCTCACGCCTTATTGATCATCGGTGCTGGCGGGATTGTCGGATACGTGGTCAGTGGCGGCCAAGTCGGGGAAGCACTCCGGTACGCTTATAGCTATGCCGTTTGGGCGGTCGCAGTACGCACCGTCTTTGTGCTGCATGGCACATGGGCGGTTAACTCGCTGTCCCATGTATTCGGTTATCGCAATTACGAAACGCGAGACAACAGCCGCAACAATTGGTTGGTCGCGTTATTCTCTCACGGCGAAGGCTGGCACAACAATCATCATGCTGAACCACGATCCGCCGCTCATGGTCACCGCTGGTACGAATTTGACATGTCGTGGCGAGTGATCCAGTTGCTTGAAATGATGGGATTGGCCAAGGATGTCGTGCGGCCCAAGGCTGTCACCAAGGCGAAACAAACCGCTGGCTAATCCATGAGCCGAATCTCTGCGGACAGCAAACTTTCCAGCTCGGCTGCCTTCGCTGCATGCTGGTCAGACGCTGGCTAATCGAAGATGATCCAAGTCGTAAGGATTTGGTATTTCAATCCATCAAGGTGCGTGCCGATCGTACATCCAAGGCGCGCCCGACGATCCACAGCGGCACTGGGACCATTACTGGGACATCGCTGACGACGAACGTGACATCAGTGACCCTCTGCCCGTGATTGCAACCTTTGAAGTGAAATAATGAGTAACATTGACCCTGAATTTTCCGGTCCCGAAAAAGCGACCTCTAGCGAGGCAAGCACGAATGACCGCGGCCCGATCATCCGGCTAGACGACTTTCTAAAATGCCGCGGTATGGTTGGCACCGGCGGTGAAGCCAAGATCCTGATCCAAGCCGGTGATGTGTGTTTGAATGGCGAAGTCGAAACACGGCGACGAAAACAGCTCGTCATTGGCGACGTTGTTGACATCGATGACGAGACATTGATTGTCAACGAAACCGACTTTGATTGACCTCTCGCCCCTAACCCCGTGCAAGCGGATCGATGCCGAAGCCCAATCCCGCAAACTTGTTTCACGACTTGCCTGACAAGCTTGCCGCGGAACTGGTCAACATCCTTGTTGAGACACCATCGATTCGGATCGAACGTATCGTGTCCACCGGCCAGTGTAGCGACGCAGGATTCTGGTACGACCAAGAGGAAAGCGAATGGGTGATTGTGCTAAAGGGCAGGGCACAGCTTTGCTTTGCTGACGGCACTCCGCCAAAAACACTTTGCCCCGGAGATCACGTGACGATCCCGGCGCATCAAAAACATCGCATCGATTGGACCTCGGCGAGCGAACCCACTGTGTGGCTGGCCGTGTTCTTTTCTGCTTAACCCTTAGCGTCCGAGATTCAATCGGTTCCGAGCGAGAACAGCTGATTGCTCGGCGGACGCTTGCGACAGGTAAGCGAAATCGCATCGTAATCGTCGATCGCGATCGCGTCTGCATCTTTGGGATCAAGCAATACGTTTTGGCCGGGTGCGTTTTTCCCGTGCCGCTCGGCGTTATCCGCCATTTCGTTCAGCAGCGATGCCATAAACCGGTAGGCCTCGGGAGTCCCATCGAGTTCCAAGTACTTGCGTTCGACGGAGGACGAATCGCCCCCTTGTTTGACCGTCTGCTGATGCGAATAAATCCGCAAACTTCCGCTGGCGAGATTGGTGAGAAGGGATCGAACTTTCATTAATTTTCTTATCAGGGAACAAGAGTACAGGACTGCCCGCTAACCGGGACTGCCAACGAATCAGCTCAAAAGCCGCTCTCGGTGCATGGCACTTACGGCGAGATCACGATTTCCGCGTGGGCAGTATAGCGAAAAACCTGGTTCGTGCTTCGAGCCGGCCTGTGCATTTTCGCGAAAACGGGCGTGCAGCGAGCAACTAGCGTTCCGACTCAACACGTTCCGCCTCAACATGACGACGACGTCTCGATAAAAACATCCGTGCGAACTCAGGTCCGCAGCAAAAACGTGGCGATTTATTCGCACTATCTGAAGTGGATCCCAAAGTGAGATTCCAAACTCACTTTTTGCAGCTTGTCCGCATTTACTGCAGAATACCCCCGTCGATTGCAAATCGCTCAGACTCGCCGACCGCCGTGGCCATCCCAAAAAAGGATACGCCTCCTCCATCCGCCCCAGCGCGTGCCGGCCAGCCTTGCAATGGCATGACGTTTGCCAGCGTCCCGCCAAACTGAAACTTGCTCGCTGCGAATTTCGATTCCAATGCAATCCTTCTAAAAACGGAGATGCAGCGTCCGACTTTCCCCACTCTAATAGAGATGAAACGCAGACGATCCACGCTGAACTCACGCCCCCATCCTGGAGATCATCATGCTTGGCTTTCCATCACGCAACCAAGACAGAACTGGCCGAAAACGAAAAGCGAAGCCCACGGTAAAACGATCTCGGATGCGACGACTGTTAGCAGAGCGGCTTGAAGACCGCCGCGTACTGGCAAGCTACATCGTGAGTACGGCAAGTGATGTGGTGGCCGAGGACGGCGTGCTGAGTTTGCGTGAGGCGATTCAAGCGGCCAATGCAAACGCGGTCATCAACTCCGATACGATCGCAGGTGACGCAGGACCAGGAATCATCGATTCGATTTCATTCATTCCAGGCTTGTCGACCATCACGCTCGGCAGCGAATTGTCGATTACCGACTCGCTAGCCATTTCGTTGGTGGACGCCACCGAGATCACGATCAGTGGCGATAACGCGTCACAACTTTTCTCGATCGATGCGAACGCGGACCCCGAGATCAGCAACGAGGTTTTCATCCAAGGATTGACGTTGCTTAACGGTGTCGCGGCCGTAGGCGGAGCGATTTATGTTGCTCCCGGTCAATCACTCTCACTCGATTCGGTTACGTTGTCGGGCAACACCGCGACCGGTGATGCTGCAAGCGAAGGGGGCGGCGGGATCTTCAATGATGGCGGAACCTTGAACATCGCCAATTCCATACTGAGTGGAAACACAGCGTCGGGAGTCGCAGGCAGTGGCGGGGCGATATTTAACGCGAGTGGTGGCACACTCGCAATCGCGAACTCGACGATTTCAGGAAACGTTGCCAACCGAGCCGGCGGCGGTATCGAAGACGCCTCGGGTCTGGATGGAAGCGTCGCACTGAGCGGAATCAGCCTTAGCAACAACAGTGCGGGTGTCGGCAACGGCGCCACCGCCAATCCTGGCAACGGAGGCGGACTGCATATCAGTGGTGCCGGCGATGTGTCGATTAGTGGGGGAACCGTTACGGGCAACACCGCCGCGGCCGAAGGGGGTGGTCTTTGGAACAGCGCCAGCGGAACGTTAACGCTATCCAATGTGAAAGTCGAATTGAATTCGGCCAGTGGCAACGATGCTGATCAGGGTGGTGGCGGCATCTTCAATGATGGCGGAACGCTATTGATCGCCGGTGGCTCGATTGAACAGAACTTTGCGGACGGTACTAGCGGCAGCGGGGGTGGTTTACTAAGCGTCAATGGCGAAGTGACCATCACCGGTACTTCGATCGATCAAAACGCGACGCATCGCGCTGGCGGTGGCATCGAGATGATTGAGGGCTCGCTCCTTTTATCCAACGTCACGCTGGCGAACAACTTGGTGGGTCCCGACGGGTTCGCCAACCCCGGTAACGGTGGCGGATTGCATGTGTCGGGGGCCGGCAATGTCTCGATCAGCGGCGGCACGGTCTCCGGCAACACCGCAGCGGCCGAAGGAGGCGGGCTGTGGAACGGTAGCGGAGCGATGACAATCGACGGCACGGTGATCGATGGCAACACCGCATCGGGTGACGCGGCGGACGATGGCGGCGGCGGGATCTTTAATAATGGCGGCAACGTTACGATCACCGGCAGCTCGACAGTCATCAGCAACAACGTGGCTGATGGCGCCAGCGGCAGTGGCGGCGGGATTTTTAATGCCACCGGCGGGACGATCACGATTAGTGGTGCGAGTATCACGGGAAATGCAGCCAACCGGGCTGGCGGCGGAATCGAAGACGCCTCAGGGGTCGATGGTGGAATCAGCTTGACCGGTGTGGATTTGAGTGACAACAGCGCCGGCGTCGGCAACGGCGTCATAGCCAACCCCGGTAACGGTGGCGGACTGCATGTAACGGGTGCCGCCAATATCTCGATCAGCGGCGGCACGATCTCCGGCAACACCGCGGCACTCGAGGGAGGAGGGCTGTGGAACGGCAGCGGAACGATGACAATCGATGATGCGGTGATCGATGGCAACACCGCATCGGGCGACGCGGCGGACGATGGCGGCGGCGGAATCTTTAATAACGGCGGCAACGTTACCATCACCGGCAGCTCGACAGTGATCAGCAACAACGTGGCCGATGGCGTCAGCGGCAGTGGCGGCGGGATTTTTAATGCCACCGGCGGTACGATCACGATTAGTGGTGCGAGTATCACGGGAAATAAAGCCAACCGTGCCGGCGGCGGGATCGAAGACGCCTCAGGGGTCGATGGTGGAATCAGCTTGTCTGGTGTGGATTTGAGTGACAACAGTGCCGGCGTCGGCAGCGGCACCGTAGCCAACCCCGGTAACGGTGGCGGACTGCATGTAACGGGGGCCGCCAATATCTCAATCAGCGGCGGCACGATCTCCGGCAACACCGCGGCACTCGAAGGAGGCGGGCTGTGGAATGGCAGCGGATTGATGACGATCGATGACGCGGTGATCGATGGCAACACCGCCTCGGGTGACGCGGCCGACGATGGCGGCGGCGGGATCTTTAATAACGGCGGCACCGTTACGATCACCGGCAGCTCGACAGTGATCAGCAACAACGTGGCCGATGGCGTCAGCGGCAGTGGCGGCGGGATTTTTAATGCCACCGACGGGACGATCACGATTAGTGGTGCGAGTATCACGGGAAATACAGCCAACCGCGCCGGCGGCGGAATCGAAGACGCCTCGGGTAGCGAGGGTGGCATCGATTTGACGGGCGTGACACTAAGTGACAACAGCGCCGGCGTCGGCAGCGGCGCCGTAGCCAACCCCGGTAACGGCGGCGGACTGCATGTAACGGGGGCCGCCAATATCTCAATCAGCGGCGGCACGATCTCCGGCAACACCGCGGCACTCGAAGGAGGCGGGCTGTGGAACGGCAGCGGATTAATGACGATCGATGACGCGGTGATCGATGGCAACACCGCATCGGGCGACGCGGCGGATGATGGCGGCGGAGGAATCTTTAATAATGGCGGCACTGTTACGATCACCGGCAGCTCGACAGTGATCAGCAATAACGTGGCCGATGGAACCAACGGCAGTGGCGGCGGAATTTTTAATGCGACCGATGGGACGATCACGATTAGTGGTGCGAGTATCACGGGAAATACAGCCAACCGCGCCGGCGGTGGAATCGAAGATGCCTCGGGCATCGATGGTGGAATCAGCTTGACTGGTGTGGATTTGAGTAACAACAGCGCCGGCGTCGGTGACGGCGCCGTAGCCAACCCCGGTAACGGTGGCGGGCTACATGTAACGGGTGCCGCCAATATCTCGATCAGCGGAGGCACGATCTCCGGCAACACCGCGGCACTCGAGGGAGGCGGGCTGTGGAACGGTAGCGGATTGATGACGATCGATGACGCGGTGATCGATGGCAACACCGCATCGGGTGACGCGGCGGACGATGGCGGCGGCGGGATCTTTAATAACGGCGGCACCGTTACGATCACCGGCAGCTCGACAGTGATCAGCAACAACGTGGCTGATGGCGCCAGCGGCAGTGGCGGCGGGATTTTTAATGCCACCGGCGGGACGATCACGATCAGCGGTGCGAGTATCACCGGAAATACAGCCAACCGCGCCGGCGGTGGAATCGAAGATGCCTCGGGCATCGATGGTGGAATCAGCTTGACTGGTGTGGATTTGAGTAACAACAGCGCCGGCGTCGGCAACGGCGCCGTAGCCAACCCCGGTAACGGTGGCGGGCTACATGTAACGGGTGCCGCCAATATCTCGATCAGCGGCGGCACGATATCGGGCAACACCGCGGCACTCGAGGGAGGAGGGCTGTGGAACGGTAGCGGATTGATGACGATCGATGACGCGGTGATCGATGGCAACACCGCATCGGGTGACGCGGCCGACGATGGCGGCGGCGGGATCTTTAATAACGGCGGCACCGTTACGATCACCGGCAGCTCGACAGTGATCAGCAACAACGTGGCTGATGGCGCCAGCGGCAGTGGCGGCGGGATTTTTAATGCGACCGATGGGACGATCACGATTAGTGGTGCGAGCATCACCGGTAACATCGCCAACCGCGCCGGCGGCGGGATCGAAGACGCCTCGGGTAGCGAGGGTGGCATCGATTTGACGGGCGTGACACTAAGTGACAACAGCGCCGGCGTCGGCAGCGGCGCCGTAGCGAGCCCCGGTAACGGCGGCGGACTGCATGTCACCGGGGCCGGTAATGTCTCGTTCGTTGGCGGTGAAATCACCGGCAATTCCGCGGCTCGCGAAGGGGGTGGTTTGTGGAACGACACCGGAACAATGACGATCGACGGCACGGTCATCGACGGCAACACCGCATCGGGTGACGCGGCGGACGATGGCGGCGGCGGGATCTTTAATAATGGCGGAACGGTCATCATCACGGGCGGCTCGGTTCGCAATAACGTTGCCAATGGCGCCAACGGCAGTGGCGGCGGCATTTTGAACCTTGGCGGTGAGATGACGATCTTAGGAACAACCATCGTTTCGAACTCGGCCCAGCGTGCGGGCGGGGGTATCGAAGACAACACAGGCATCTCGATCGTGCTCAGCGGGGTGCAACTCAACAGCAATACTGCAGGGTCCGCCCCCGGAAATGGCGGTGGACTGCATATCACTGGCGCTGGCACCGTTTCGATCTTCACCAGCACCATCTCCGCTAATTTCGCCAGCAACGAAGGTGGCGGACTCTGGAACAGTGCCTCAGGAACACTGAACATCACTCAGTCCACTGTTTCAGCAAACACGTCGGGGGACGGAGGCGGCATTTTCAATGATGGCACGAGTGGAGACATCACAATTTCAAACTCGACGATTGCCGCCAACACCGCAACCAACCATGGTGGCGGAATTGCGAGCGAGGGAGCCAGCGTTTCCCTCGGAAGCGTCACCATCGCCGGCAATACCGCCGTCACCGGCGGCGGGATCCACACGTTGGACGGATCGCTTACCATCATCAACACGCTCGTGGCCAACAACAATGCCGACTCAGGCCCGGACGTTTCTGCGGCACTGCTCAGCGGTGGAAATAATCTGATCGGCGACTCGTCGGGGATCACGTTCCTCAGCACCTTGGCCTCGGATATTATCGATGTCGATGCGAGGCTGGATATGTTGAGTAATAACGGCGGAACGACGCAAACGATCGCGTTGTTGGAGGGCAGTCCAGCACTCAACGCAGGTGTCGGGGTGGGATTCGGCGTCGACCAACGCGGCGTTCCACGACCTCAAGGCCTCGCGGTTGACATTGGGGCATTCGAATCCGATCTGAACGGAAACTTCGATCCGGCGACGTTGTCGATCGCTGCAGAGGATGCGATTAAGGCCGAAGGCAATTTGGGCCTCACTCCGTTCACCTTTACGGTCACCCGCGAGGGTGATTCCAATAGTGTCACCAGCGTCGACTATGAGATTACCGGCACGGGCAACAATCCCGCGACTGCCAATGATTTTGAAAACGGCGAGTTCCCAAGCGGCACGGTCGTGTTTGCCCGAGGCCAATCGACGAAAACTTTGACGGTCAATGTCACGGGCGATAACACGATCGAAAAGAACGAAGGCTTCCGAGTGACTCTCCGCAACGCCTCGGACGATGCAACGATCGTGAACGCGATCGCCGATGGCACGATCCTTGACGATGACCGTCCGCCGACCGTTCCCCGCGTGGTCATCCCACGCCAAGTCGAAGGCGGGCAACCTATCCCGGCTGACGGCACGACGACCGCGATTTTGTTCCAGGCGTTGACGGATACTGTCGTCACCGTCACCCCCGTGGGCACCGCTTCGCTAAGCGAAACGATTCTGATTTTCGACACTGACACCCTGATCGTCAGCAACATGATTGGCACCGTCGCCACGGCGTCGCTTGAAGCCGGCGGCGTATACGCCATTGTGTTCGAACCTCAATTGGAAGACCGTATTTTTGCGATCCGTTCGTCCGCGGGTCCTGGCACGCTTTCCAATGCTCCGCCGACCAACATTCTGCAACCCACTGATACCAACGCCAGCGGCGAGACCACGGCGCTGGATGCTTTGTTGGTGATCAATTCGCTCAGCCGCACGGGTGGCGGCGAAGGCGAACAGATCATTCCCATGTTCCTGGATGTCAATCGCGACAACCGAGTCACGGCTCTCGATGCCCTGCGGGTGATCAATCAACTCAACCGTGTCAGCAGCAACACAGCTGCAACCGGTGTGACCTCTCAATCGCTGTCCCCTTTGTTGCCCACGACGGCAATCAGCGATGAATCAAACTCGGTAGCGAACCGCGATGCAGTCGACACCTTATTGGGGGACCCGCCACCGGAATCCCTGAACGCACCATCCTCTACTACGAACGATTCAATCCCGAGACCTATGATGGTCAATCTGGATGCCGTCGACGAAGCGATGGAAGAAGGCGACTTTGAAACGCAGTCGCCGCTGGATGACTCTATCACGTTGTTGTCGTAGCAGAGAGCGAGCCCCAGTGGGAGTCAAAGGAACGGCGAAACTGCACGACCAGAAACCACGATGGTCAATGAACGTGCAGGAGCCGTGCTGTAACACAGGCAGCTTGCCTGTGACGGAATCGGCCGCAGGCTGGCAGCCTGCACTACGCGTGTGATCTGCCGTTCCGCGGCACGCGATATGCGATGCACTGACGGTACCGTTTCGAGGAAACGGGCTGCATTCGCAATGCTGCATTGGCAACCATTGGCAACGACGTACAACTGAAGGTCAGCTCATGAATCACGAAGATAAGTCTGTTACGGAAAACGTGAACGATTCCATTCATTCCAAGGATCAACCGCTCGGCAAAAAAGCACCTGGTGCTCCCTTTGCCGTGGTCGGTCTGACCTACCCGCTGATCCTGATTGCGATCCTGGTGATTGCAGCAGCCTACTATTTCATGACGCGGTAACCTGTTCGTTCTGCGCGGTCAATTCGAATCACGGCCGCTGGACGACGCATTGGCGTTCCTCGGGTGTCAGCGGCTGGCGGGTCGCCAACTGGTGCTGCAACACCGTATTATCTGCGTCCGACGCATCTCCGTTGCTGCGCCCCCGATTCGCCACTCGCTGATGCAGCGTTTCAGTGTCGGCGTGACAATCTAAGATTGCAAACGCCGCGGATTCGCGAGTTGCTAACTCTCGAAACCGCGATCGCTGTGAATGCTGGAGGAACGTGGCATCCACGATCACGGAATAACCCGCTCGCAAAATTTTCTGTGCGAGACGTTGTAATTGTTCGTAGGTCGCCGCGGTCGATTTATCGCTGTAAAGATCACTTCGCGATGAACGATCCGTTGGCTGCAGCCCAAACATGCGTTTGCGTTCGACATCACTGCGAATCCGGAAGCAGTCGTATTGCTGAACGATCCGTTCACTTTGGGTCGTTTTACCGCTGCCGCTCACACCGTGAGTGATCCACAGTGAGGGTGATTCCTCGGTTGTAAATTGGTGGGCCAGAGCAATATGGCTTCGGCAATCCGCTTTTGCTTCGTCGCGTTCCTCTGGGGACGCATCGGACTGTGCTGCGCGGATCGACGCGACCAAACCGCGAACAATCGCTCGGTAAACAACAAACCAGCGAAGCGTGCGCAGCGACTGATAATCACCAGTCCGCTGGAGGTAATGATTCGCGAAACTGCGACCGAGTTCGAGGTGCCCGCGAGCCGCGAAATCCATCATCAAAAATGCAGCGTCATTCATCACATCGATCCATCGCATCCGCGGATTAAATTCGATCCCGTCGAATGGGATGAATCGGCCCTGCCAATTCACGACGTTTTCCAGATGCAAATCGCCATGACATTCGCGAATAAACCCATCTTCGGCACGCTGGGTGAATTGATGTCCATATTTACGGATCACCGATTCGGACCATTGCTCGACCGCGTAAATCGCGATCACCGTCTGAGCGGAGCATGCTTGCTTTAGTTGCCGCAGCATCGATCTCATATTGTCAAACACGAAACCAGGCCAACTCATTGCATCTGCATGTTCACAGCGTGCGGCAGACTGATGAAAATCGGCAATCGACTCACTTAATTGCGACACCTCGTGCAACGTCAATCTGCCTGCTTTTAGCCGTTCACTTAGCAAGGCATCGCTGGGGAAGCGACGCATTTTGACGGCATACTCTACTGGCTCTCCTATGCTTTCCACCCGGAGCTTTCCATCGACGATGCAGATTGGCACGACATCCAAATACAGGTCGTCAGCAAAGCGGCTGTCCAGACGCAGTTCTTCCCGACACAGCCGTTGGCGTTTTTCGAGTGTGCTGTAATCAAGAAACTCCGTTTTGACCGGCTTTTTGATTTTGTATGCGTAGTCACCCACAAGAAAGACCCACGAAATGTGGGTCTCATGAAATTCAACGGCCGCACTGGAGTCGGGAAACGCATCGCGATGATGCAACGATTCGACCAAGTTCACATCGGTAGCGGCCATCGATCCAGGTGAGGGTTACAAGCATGCGGCAAACGGGTGAGTCAGGAATCATGTCGACGCCGTTTCCGCGTGCGGCGTCTTTTTGGGATACCCCTGAAGCATTCGATTTCGGGTAATCCAAACGCTGCAGGGCGCGTGCCGTAAGACGAAACGCGACGTGCTTCCCATCAAAACTCGCCCCAACCGCGTGCGAGGTGTTTCACCCACGACCACCATGTCACACTCGTTTTCTTCGAGATAACGGACCAATCCTTCGCCAATGTGATCGTGCACAATCGATTCGACACGAACGTGGGCTGCGGTGCTGCGCAACCGATCGGCTGCTTTGTCAGCGGCACGTTCGGTCGATTTGCGTCTTTCGGCTTCGTCGATGCCTCCGGCGAACAAGGCGGACACGATCCGCAGATCGGGCTCTGCCCCCCAGCGCACCTCGGCGATCTCTTCAAGTGCCGCTTCGGCCGAGCCCGTTTCTTCGTACGCGATCGCGATTCGGATCGGATGATTGGCCCGGCGGATCCCCGTGGGCCGGACCACCAAGACGCTACAATTCGCATGCGTGGCAACGTAGTCGCTCGTACTGCCCAACATCAACCGCTCGACTTGCGAATGGCCACGCGCCCCGAGAACAAGAAAGTCGGACTTTTCCCGTTGGGCAACCGAAACAATACTCTCGCTGACGTGCCCCTCTTGGATGACATGTTTCAATTTCACGTTAGCGCCGTCGAACATCAATTCAATCTTGGCAAACGTGTCGATGGCGCGTTGACGCTCTCGCTCCATAATCGTGTCGACCCAATCGCCCAATCCGGTAACGCTACCCGCGGTGGGCACATGCAGCACCGATAACACCGTGATCTCCACTTTGTCCCCGTGTGGCAAATGAGCCAAGAACCAAGTCGCGTCCTCGGCGTGAGGTGAGCCATCGGTCGCTAACAAAATCTTTTTCATCTGAACATCTCCGCAATTGAGATTCACGAGTGTTTATGTCCGAACACATCACCGGTTTCGCTTGCCACGACCGGCGTCGGATCAAAATAGTGCTCCGAGCGAGTCAGTGGATCGGTAAACTGTAACCTCATCAGATGCTCGGGCCCCAATTTGACGCCAGGTCGGGAATGCAGAAAATCGGCGAGGGATTCGTAGGGTCCGGTGTCCAAGAATTTTGAAATACCTTGGACGATGTTGCGAATCGCATCAGGTCCTTCGCGGTAGACTTCGGACGTCACCATCACCACATCCGCACCGGCGATCATGGTCTTGATCGCATCCTCGGCAGTTCGCACTCCACCGCTCGCCGCAATTTGAAGGTCGATCTCGCCAGCTCGGGTTCGCACAATTCCTTCGAGAATCACTCCGAGCGAATGGATCGGGGATAATTCCCAACGGATCGTCCAGTGCATACGGTCGACCGAAACATCCCACTGGGGCAGATGCGTAAATAAAATCACGCCATCCGCCCCCGCATTTTGTAATTTGTGAGCCATCGAAGCCAAGTTTGTATAACGTTGACTCAATTTTACAGCGACCGGAATTGACACAGTTGCACACAAACGTCGTACGAATACGCACACCCGTTCTTCAATCTCCTCGGCCGACTCATTGGGGCTAGAGATCGTGGGATGCCAATTGAATTCCAATGCACTGGCTCCACTCGCCTCAATTTCTTTTGCATAGTCAATCCAATCTCCGTCAGCGAGTCCATCCATACTGGCGATAATGGGAACTGATTCGCTGGCTCTCAAGGCTTCGATCGTCTTCAAATATCTCTTGGTGCCACCGTTGTATTTGTCTTGCTGAGGTTGGTATCCGCTACGCTGGATCGCATGTGCGGGGCTGGTTTGCATCCATTGAGCATGCACGATTTGCTCTTGTAACATCGACGGCAAGACAATCGCACCGGCCCCCGCATCGACCAATTGACGTACCGTTTCGAGTTCCATCGTCAGGGGACAAGACCCGACGATCACCGGTGAATTAAGTTCCATCCCCAAATAACAGCAGGTAAGTTCCGACGCCATGATTGGCCAATCCCGAAAAGAGTAGAAAGTGTGGACTCCATCCCATCACAAGAATGACGAGGCAAACTTCGTGCCGGAGACCTTCCGTTCCGAAAACCGAAGGTCTCCGATGACACGTCCGCTCATTCTTGCTCGAGAATGACTTCGTCCAGCGGGCGTCGCGGTGTCGGCTTGACTTCGCTTCCGTATCCCAATCGCAACAAGATTTGTGGCACTCCCTCATTTCCCGTCAAATCCATCAACTTCGTTCGCAGCGTCTCGACTTCGATCGGCTGGTTCAAAAACGATGCGTCAACCGACCACGACGCCGCTCGCAACAACATTTTTGCAAGCGCCTGCCCACTGGCAATCCAATCGGCCATCGTGTCGGTGCGGGTCCCAATCACGGCCAACAGCGGCGATCCCTGGGCGAGTTGACGATCTTTTGCCGCTTTTCCGTCGCCCCAATCAAACGTGCGAACAAGAAAGCTATCAAAGTTTGATGCAAAATCGCTGACTCCATGTGTATAGCCGGGAAGCCCATCGCGACGTGAACTTTGATTCGAGTGAACCCACTTAGCAAGCTCGCGACGGAAATGCCGATCACTGGCCTGAAGCCGATCCCCTTCGGAAACGAGATCCGCGACCGCATGTTTCTGCTGGTCCGTTTGAAAGTAATGGATCCAAGCATGTTCGGACCGAACATCGCTCATCCATTCCACCTGCAATCCAGGATCGACCTCGCGAGACTCAAACGGAAACCGATTGGTACGACGTTGGGGGATGGCATCCAACAGCGTCTGTTCATCACTGGATGGAATGTGCGAACCAGCGACGAGCACCCGCGCCACCAAATCAGGATCCGAATGGGATGGCAATATCGTTACCAAAGTCGCCAACCCATCCGCCTTCATTGCGAGTCGCAGTTGGTACAGTGCCGCACCGCAACTGATATACAGCTCGCGATCGTCGGGGTCGACGACGCGACATGCTCTTTGTTTATCGGCAATCAGCTCGACCCCGTCATTGCGTATTCGAAATAACCAGGGCTGCGTGTTGTGATTCGAAGGTGCTTGGATCGCTTGTTGGACCGCATCACGAATCCGATCCGTGAGGAGAGGTTGGACCGAAGTTTTCGTAGTCATTGAAATGCAACCTATTCGAAGAAGAGAAGAGTGTTTCGGTGGGTTACCGAGCACTGGAAATAGGGTGCAAACAATGGGCCGTCACGCCGCGGTGCGCTGCGACAGTTCGACACTCAATCGCGTTCGTGGCAACAGACCAATGCCATCGAGGTTGTTAGTGGAACGGGCTACAGTACGGGACTGAACAAACGTGCGATTGCGGTCCCCACGCGTGCGAAGAGGGGACGCAGCGATTCGCCCGAGGCGTTGCTACGAGACGATTCAGCGAAGTCTTGCTCCAACATCTCCGCGACGTCGGCGATCAGCTTGGGTTCCGCGATCGCGACCATCAACTCAAAATTTAAGTACAGCGATCGGTTGTCAAAATTGGTCGAACCGATCAACACTAAGTCGTCATCGACCAGGACACATTTCTGATGTAGAAATCCCTCGGGAAAACGGTAGACGGGAATTCCGATTTCGGCCAATTGTTGTTCGTAATAGTAACCCGCCAAAAAGACCGCCCATTGGTCGGCTATCGAGGGAATCAACAAGCGAACATCAACGCCGCGGGCGCGTGCCATCGACAACGCCACGACCAGAGCGTCATCGGGAACGAGATACGGAGTGCTGATCCATAAACGGCGTTTTGCCGTGGCGGCGGCAGACGCAAACATCATCGTCGCGCGGGGCCGTTGATCGGCGGGGCCGGTCGCACAAACCGCAGCGAGTCCGGAGTGTGATGGAGTATCAGGCTCGCTGTGCCAGATCGCTTCGGGCAAATCCGTTCGTGCAGCCCAATAGTAGTCGCCAGCGAATACCGCTTGGACTTTGCGAGCCAGACTGCCTCGAATCGCAACCGCGGTGTCTCGCCAGCGTAGGTTTTTGGAGTTCTTACCAAGGTACTCATCACCGACGTTCAATCCGCCCACCCACGCGGTCGCGCCATCAATCACGACCAACTTGCGGTGGTTACGAAAATTGATTTGGAATCGATTCACAAACCCTTGCCGCGTATTAAACGCTCGCACATCAATGCCCGCAGCGACCAATCGCCTGATATACCTACCCGGCAATCGCAGACATCCCACTTCGTCGTACAACAACCGCACGACCACGCCCCGCTTGACACACCGTAACAGCGCGTCGGCGAGTTGGCTTCCGATCTCATCATCGCGAAGAATATAGAACTCTAAATACACATAGTGTTCGGCTGCATCGATCCGCTGCAGCAGCGATTCAAAGAACGCGGCTCCATCAATCAACAAATCAAACGTGTTGCCGTCACACAGCGGTGTATCCAAGACGTCTGCCAAGTACTCAAGCGACGTGTCCAGGGTGGTGGTGCGAACGTTGGCATCAGTGACAAGTTCACGACGCACCGAGGCGACCGATTGCACATGCCGCTCGCCGACGGCGCGGATCGCTTCCCGGTATCCCTCGAAACGATGCCGCGCGAAAACCCAGTACATCGGCAAGACAAGAAACGGAATCGTCACCAAGCCAATCACCCAGGCCACCGCCGCCTGCGACGTACGAACATGCCGCAACGCGTGAAACGCCGAGAAGATGGCCAACAGTTCAATCAACACCACCAAGGGTGGAATGAATGTGATGAACCAAGATTGCTGGGATAGGGAATCGAAGATCTGCATGATCGCTGATTCTACACCGAGATGGACGCCCGACGCAGCGTCGGTGCGAAATGCCTCGACCGCTCCTTTTGTTTTCTCAGGAATCGCGATCGCCTGACGTGCCCTTAAACCGCACTAAGCTGCAACCACTGTGGGCGAAAAAGCATGATTAACCCGAGCAATAGGATCACCACTCCGCTGATCAGTTTCAGCCATCGACCTTCGCGTTCTTGCAATTTGCGATGCGACAGCGTGGTGACCACGATCGCGACCAGCAGGGCATCGTCAAACATATAGGCGACGATGTACAGCCCGAGGTACAAGTAATTTCCCCAAGCCGGAAGATTTTGCAGCGTTAAAATTTGCGTGTATAACGCCGGCAAGCCGGCGGTACAGAGCAATTCGATCATGTTGACAATCACCGCCAAAGCAACCGCACCGCTTAAAGCCACCGTTAAGTATTTCGCGGCCACAATTTCACGCACACGTCGATACAGCCCCGGTTTGTGACGCTCAGGAATCGATAAGGATATCCCTTTTTTGAACGCAAAAAAATCTTTCACATTGACGCCTCCAATGAATAACGCCAAGCCGCCCAAGACAATCTGCACCGGACGTATGATGCCGACCAAAATGAACAAGTTCAACCATGCAGCCATAAACGCGAAGTAGGCCAACCCGCTTACCACCACAAAGGTCCCTGCAATGATCACAATTTTTTTGCGGTCTTTGATGTTCACCAGCACGGACAATAAAAAAACCAAGATCCACATCGCACATGGATTGAAACCATCGATCAGCCCTATCAGCAACGTGAACAGCGGCAGACCTAACTCATCGACCTGCAATCGCCCCCAAAATGGAACCTCGATCGCCTCCTCGCTCGTTTCACTGCCAAGGATCTCGGGTTCGATCTCAATTTCGCCAACCTCGGAAACATCGGCCTCGCCCGGCAGATCCAGTACATCGAGCGTCTCGGCATCGCCTGAGGCCTGCTGTGCCAGCAGGGGGCGGATCGTCATCGCGGGCCTCGGCGTAATCGACACCAAGCTGACGACGGGATCCTGCCCCGAGTGCCAACGCGAGTGATCCTCAGCCTTGGGACGGGATGATGAATCGCCAGAAACCTGCTGGATCAGCGATTCAAGTTGAGCTCCCGTGACATCATCTCCTTGATAACCAATGATCACACGGCGGGCAAAATCAATCGTGGGTAAACCCGGCGGCACCCCGCTGCCACGACACAATGCTTCCCAGCGGGCACGAGCACTCGAATCATCGTCGACTTCATAGATACGAAAACGGATGGCGGGCCATCGTTTTTGCAAACTCGGCAGAAATGCCTTCAGCTTTTTACAGCGGGAACAGGTCGCTCGGGTGTAAACATCCGCTGTAAACAACGCTTCAATCTCGGGACCGCTCCGGTCCTCGCTGACAAAACCAAAATAAGTACGTTGACAGCAGTGAAAGGCGGGCAACACCGGCTGCGCTCGTCCGGCCGCTTTGCTGACTTCAATAAGGTAGGGAAGTTGGCTGCGATCTTTGATCAGATCGTGAACGCGAATATCCAACCCGCTCTCGCGCCGCTTTAACGATTCGACGTAGTCCAAAACGCGTTTGGTCGATTGGTGATCGCTACGAACAAACACATCGAATCGTACCTGCTGAACGAAGTCGTTTCGGGCGTCCTCCGCCAAGCTCACGGCAGTGGGCAGGAAACAGAGTGCCAACGCGATCACACGGGTCAATCGGATCATCGAACCTTACCTCAGGCAAAAATCTCGAAGCGGGATGGAGCGTCGAGATTCCAAAGCAAAGAATGTTCCTTGCCACTTTTAGGGGTGTGCGGAACCGATTTGAGTCGACGAGCGAACTTTATCTGTGCAGATCGTCACGCGTTGTCGCTGGAAACGGTTTCATTTGTCGCGCTTCGCCTTGTTAGGTCAGCGAGAATCGGAGCATTTTGCCTCGGCCCAGCGTTTGCAAATACGTTTGCAAATACTTGATCACGCCGATTCGTCGAAATCGCGATCAACATTCGGCGTTGCCATTCCCTTTCCATTGCACATCGTGGAGCCCACAACATGTCTGGACTAAAAGCAAAACGGATCGTCGCGCCGGTCGATTTCAGTGACTTGTCATTGGATGCCGTCGACAAGGCGCTGCAGATCGTTGACGAAGGGGGCTCGGTCGACGTGATTCACGTGCTGCCTACGTTGCCGGCGATGGAGTACGGTAACCTGTACGGCACGGTGACGGACAAGTCGCGGATCGAACATGTGAAAAACAGTCTTCGCGAACGGTTGCCAGACGCCACAGGGGCGTCGATCACAATTCATGCCGTGGTCGGGGATGCAGGCCGCGAGATCACGCAGTTTGCGGAAAGCGAAAAAGCGGATTTGATCGTGATTCCTTCGCACGGTTATGGTTTTGTCAAACACATCCTTCTCGGCTCGGTGGCCGAACGTGTCGTCCGACTTGCCCATTGCCCCGTGCTGGTGCTGCGCAGCTAGTTTCCAATGCCGCCTACGATGGCACTAAACGGGTGGCTTTGGGCAAGCGCCGTCGGTTCACAATAACGGAAGGTTTCTAGCTCAGTTGCAACCGCTGCTTTAACACCGTGCTGCACACACCGACAGCGACTTGAGTGATCGGGCTGATCGATTGGATGGGCTCGACCTTCTCGGCTCGTCCTAACCACAGTACGACGTGATCGGTCGACTTTCCGAGTGATTCCGCAATCATCAAAACCTCGTACAGATCAAGATTGTGAGTCCCATCGGTCGGGATCGCCTGGATCTGAGCACGATGATCAGGGTTGGCAAAATCGAGTCGCCACAGCGAAACGTCAGCGGGCAATCCCACCACGGCATCGACGATGTGAATGTCGGCGTCCGCATCGAGGCATGCAAAGATGTCGATGGGATTCCGGATTTTGCGAAGCGAGTCATTCTCGCCCCCCTGCATCAGTTCATCGATGACGGTCCAACCAAATTGATCATCACCATGGGAACTGCCTAGCCCCAATACCACTTGGCGGCGCGGTTCGGTACTCTGCAAGCGATTGTGGTTAGTGGCGTACGACATGGACCGTTAGAAAGTGAGAAGAACAACTGATGCATGGATCATAGGTACGAATAAGCTTTTCGCATCCGTTGGCAATCGTCTGATCTGATTCGCGGATCAATTGAGGCAGATACCTACGCAAATCAAATTCGATCTGCCGTTGATTCTGTGATGTCGGAGGCACAATCTTCGCGCCGGACACCCGACCTTCGTCATTGATTTCATAATGGTGATAGAGCAATCCACGAGGAGCTTCGGTGGCAGCACATCCAAAACCGGATTGAGCCACGTAGGGAACAAACGCTTGACGGGCGGTTTCGTAACGCTGGATCGTCGCGATCGATTCCTCCAAACAACTAACGACTTCGACCATGCGTGCCAGAATCGAGGCGAACCGATTTTGGGTCACCGATGCAGGACAGATTTTCTCGGCTAACGCGAACGCCTGAGGCGACAATTGCTCTCGATTCAGTGCAACACGAGCCAGCGGTCCTAACAAATAGGGCGATGTTTGACCGCGCCGGGTCGATTGCATCGCTGTACTATGAGCCACCTGGTCTTCGGAAAAATGTTGCTCGTATGCGTCGACATCTAAAGTCGGAAATTGGGTCGAGGCGATCCGGCCTTCGTTCATCGAATATTCTTCGGGATGATGCATCGCGATCAGTTCACAGGCCGCGTCGAAGATTGGAAACGGGAACGCCGCAACCCAATCGGCTAACTCGATCGCCGCTGCGAGTGCCCAATCCAATTCGGACAACAACAGGGTTAACTCTTCGCGTGATGGCATCCGATGAAAACCACCGACGCGAACATTCACCGGGTGAATCGCTCGACCACCAAGGATTTCTAAAAGCGAATTACCGACTTTCCGGACACGCAGCCCATCGTTGATTTGCTGTGGAAACTGTTTGGCCAATTCGATCCCACTGGCACATCCGAAAAAGTCGGGTGCACTGAGCAAGAAGACGTGCAATGCATGACTTTCAATCCATTCGCCGCAGTACAACAATCGCCGCAATGCCCTGATTTCAGGGGTCACCGTGATGTTCAAGGCCGATTCCAAGGCATGCACCGAGCTCATTTGATAGGCGACCGGACAGATCCCACAAATCCGCGCCGTGATGTCCGGCACCTCCTCGATCGATCGCCCTCGTAACAAGGCTTCGAAAAAGCGAGGTGGCTCATAAATCGACAGTCGCACCTCTTCGACTTCGTCGCCATCGAGCCGAATATGCAATGCTCCTTCCCCTTCGACGCGGGTCAATGCATTGACGATGATCTTGCGTTCGCGGCTCATTCGTGGGCACTCGCCGATGAGGGTTTCGCTTCAATCCGATTACTCTCGATTTGAAACAACCTTGACGCTGCGTTCACGTTTCGCAACTGATGAATCATCTGCAGTGGCGTTGTCCCCTCAGCAAGATAATGCTCGGACAAGGATTCCGGATTGGCTTGAGCACAGGGACCGAAACATCCATAACATGCTCGGTGGTACGCAGGGCAAATCGCTCCACAACCTGCTTGCGTGATCGGGCCGAGGCATGGTTTGCCTTCGGTCACCGCGATACAAATCGTGCCGCGGCGTTTGCACTCCAAACAAACACTGTGCGAGGGGATGTGGGGGCGGCGACCGTGGATGAACGCCATCACCACCTCGAGCAGTTGATATTTATCGACCGGACAACCACGCAATTCAAATTCGACCTTAACATGATCGCTGATCGCTGTGCTGGTGGCGAGCGAATCGATGCACTCGGGATGCGGATAAACATAGCCAAGGTATTCGTCGTGGTCGGCCCAATTTCGCAGCGACTGAATCCCACCCGACGTAGCACACGCACCGATCGTCACCAACGATCGCGATTGACGACGAATTTCGCGAATCCGCTCGATATCTTCGCTTGTCGAAATCGAACCTTCGACGAGTGCCAAGTCAAAAGGCCCCGGCAGCGTAGAACTACTCGCCTCTAAAAAATGAGCAATCTCGACCTTCTCGGCCAACGCGAGCAATTCGTCTTCGCAGCTTAGCAGTGAAAGTTGGCATCCGTCACACGAGGCAAACTTGAACACTCCCAAACGTTTCTTCTCGGTGCTAGGCAAGTGGCTCATAGATCAGTCACCTCCATCAATGCCTGCACCTGATCAAATCGCAGTACCGGTCCGTCTTTGCACAGAAAATGAGGTCCGAATTGACAATGGCCGCAGGTGCCCACGGCACAGTTCATATTGCGTTCGAGCGATAACCAGATATGGTCATACGTCAAACCTCGCGAGATGGCAGTTTGAATTGTGTACTTCATCATCACCTCGGGGCCACATGTCATGAGCAAGGTTTGCGCCGGATCACGCAACTTTAAACGCTCGAGCAACAGAATCACAACGCCGATGTTGCCGCTCCATGTCGCGGTGGCACGGTCCACGGTGGTGTGCACGTTGATCCCTCGTGAATTCCACTGCGGATATTCGCTTTGGTACAGCAAGTCCAACGGGGTGCGTGCTCCGATCAATAAATTCAATTCTCCATATTGATCTCGGCAACGAATCAGCTCATTCACCAACGTTCGCATCGGGGCGAGTCCAATGCCTCCACAAACCAGCACGACATCGTGACCGACACAGTGGTCCAGCGGCCAAGCGGATCCAAACGGGCCTCGGACTCCGATCGTATCGCCCACCGCCAAGCGAAACATCGCGCCGGTCACATTGCCAACCTCGCGTATGGTGTGCACGACTTGGTCCGCTCGGATTTGCGAGTCGCTGACCGAGATTGCCACCTCACCGAGACCCGGCATATACAGCATGTTAAATTGGCCTGGCTGCGCTGCGACTCGCGAAGTCACGTTTTTGTCCACCCAAGCGAACTGAAACGTCGCCACGCCGGGCGTCTCGTCACGAATTTCAGTCACCACCGCCGCATCGACCTGCCATGGATTTCCACGGTTTTCCGGAACCGGAGCCTGAGTGACAGCCTTGGCTTGCTGCTTGATCGCAGACACGTCGTCAGACCCCGGTTCGCTCATCCGTCGTCCTTTAATCGATTTGTTTCGATGCGTTGACTCGTCGGATCGGGCGGATGTCAATCGAGTCGGTGCCACGGTTGGCAACCACGTTACTGCATCTGTGATGCCAAACCGACTTAAGATATCGATCTCATCAGATTGGCCTGAACGATTGGCTCAGGCGTGCTGTCGTGCTCATCACAAGTGTGCAGCCAGGAGCATTTAGGAGCGAAAATGCCGGGGCAAGTGAACGGCAAAGGTCGTCCCCACCCCAAGTTGGCTCTCGACTTCCATGTGCCCATGATTTTTATCAAGAATCGCCGCTGAGACGGCCAAGCCTAACCCCATGCCTTGCGCCTTGGTGGAATACAAGGGCTCGGTGATCCGTCGAATATGTTCGTCTCCGATCCCAACTCCGGTATCAATCACTTCAATGATTATCTGGCTTTCAATCACATTGGATGCAAGAGTGATCGTGCCTCCTTGGGGCATCGCGTCGCTGGCATTGCGTATCAGATTGTGGAACACGATCGAAATCTGATTGGGATCCACCATCGCGGTAGGCAGATCCGATGCGACGTCGTTTTGCATACGCACGTTATCTGCAATCGAGACTTCCGAGATAATGTCGTTAATCAATTCGCTGACATTGCATTTGCTCAGCCTTGGTTCGGGCAGCCGGACAAAATCGGAAAGTGCCTTAATGACTTTTTCGATCAACAAAACTTGGCGATCGATACGTTCAAGATGCTCGCTTGTCTTTTCAGGAGTCAGTTTTTTGGCGTTGCGAAGATAATAGGCTGACGTACGCACGGCATTAAGCGGATTACGAATTTCGTGGGCGATTCCTCCTGCGACCTGACCGAGCGTGGCTAATTTTCCGGCCTTTAACAATTCCGCTTGCGTCGCGTGCAATTCGCTGGTCCGTTCGCGGACGCGTTGTTCGAGTTGATCATTGATTTCGCTCAGTTGTTGCTGCGCATTTTTCAAGTCACTGATATCGCGAACGATCCCGGCAAACAATTTTTTATCGCCCAGTGGCACCTCACTGACGGCTAAGTGCATCGGGAAGGTGGTTTCATCTTTCCGTTTGCCCGTGACTTCGCGGCCAATGCCAATGATCTTGGCTCGTCCTGTTTCGTGATAGCTACGAAGATAGCCGTCATGCTCTTCACGATACGGCGTTGGCATTAGCAATTTCACGTTTTCCCCCACCATTTCGTCTTCGCTATAGCCGAACAATTTGGTGGTAGCGGGATTGACCGACTGCATGATCCCCCGATCATTGATCACGATGATCGCATCCACAGCAGTCCTCAACAACGCAGCGAGAAGGACTTGGTCTTGGTTGTGCATGGGTGAAAACCTGACATCGTTTATCGTCGAGAATCAAGCAATTGCGCAGCAAGGCTCAACGCAGAGCAAAAAGGGAAGTTCGCAGCCACACGTCTCTGCGCAGCGGCGACGGAGTGCCGCATGCTTATTCAAGCGAAGCGAGTTGAGAAGGGTGTGACATGTCATTGCAGGCACGACGTGGCATACGAATCACCACACATGCCCCTGAAGAACAGGGCTCCACCAGAATCGTCCCCCCATGAGCTTCGACAATGCGTTGGCAAATGGACATCCCCAGTCCCGTCCCCGTTCGCTTGGTTGTGTAGAACGGCTCGAACAACTTTTGCTCTTGTTCAACGTTAAAACCGGGACCGTTGTCAGTGATTTTGACTTCGACCTCGTCGTCCTCGCTACAGAAATCGATCTGGATTCGCACGGGATCCGAACAGGCGGCGAGCGAGTTTTCGAACAAGTTACGAAACACCTGTTCCATGCGGACCGTATCGATCTCGACCTCCAAATTCTCGGAATCACACGACGCGATCAACTCGGCGTCCCGACCTTTGCGAGTCGCGGCGATGTCGCCCCAGGCACGTTGCCAAACATGACCTAGCGAGGTGGTGTGATGATGCACCTGAATGGGTGCTGCAAAGGAACGTACCTCTTCGAGCAAACATTGCAAATCGCTGCTCGCGCGTTGAATGGCGTGCAGGTCGTCTTCGGCGTTTTTATTTCCAGCCACTTCCAACGAAAGCACGTCGGATGCGGCTTTGATTCGCTGCAACGCATTGCGACTTTCGTGACTCAGTGCCGTCATCGTTTGCCCGATCGCGGCAAGTCGCTCCGACTGCAGGGCGCGTGATTGAGCTTCGACCAGATCACTGACGTCCACCCCGACCGCTAAGACAGCCTCGGCCTCTCCATCGCCGTCTTTCAGTGTCGTATTGGACCAACGAATGCGGTGACGTCGCCCATCTTTGCCCGAGACATCGTTCACCACGCCACGGGTGTGTTCGTGATGTGACGTGGCAATAAAGACCTCTTTGACGCGAACTCGCTCGTGTTCAGGGATACAGCGTTCGAACCAATCCCGCCCCTTCAACTCGTCCTGCGTCCAGCCGGTCAGCTGGTGAAAAAAGGGGTTAAAGCGAATCACATGACCATCAAGATCAAGCACCAACACGATCGCTTCGACGGTCTTGAGCACCTCGTTGGTGAAATAATGCTCTTCGGCTAATTCTGCCTGGAGGAGTTTTTTTTCCGCAATTCGCTTGACGATCGAGCGGATGTCATCGGGGATGATCGGTTTGATCACATAGTCGGTCACTCCCAAACGCAGCGCCGCGATGGTGCTATGCATGTCGCCGAAACCGGTGACCACGATGATGTCGGCGTCTGCCGAGTTTTCTTTCACCTCGGGCAGAAACTCTTCGATCATTCCCTCCGGCAAACGTCGGTCGGTGATCACCAACCCAATCTTGGCCGTCTTGGCAATCTCCTTGGATTCACTGAACGAAGCCGCCACCACCACCTCGTGCCCGTCGAGCTCAAGAATGTCACGCAAATTGGCCCGCGTATCAGGATTGTCCTCGATGATGAGGATTCGAAACGGATGGTCCATCAAACGACGATCAAGCAATAGCGAAAAGGAGGCCGACACGCTGTCATTGCCTTTGGCACAATCATACCGAATCGCCGCGGCAAGGGTCTAGCCTTTCCCCCCCATGCCAAGGGAGAGGCAAAGAAAATTGTCACTTTTGGGGTCTCCGGGTGATTTCGACCTCTTTTGATGCAGATCTCGCTGACGACGCAGGCTCCGATTTAACGTTCTGCAATCTGCTCAACGCGAATCAGACGATGTCTCAAGGGGAGATTTGCCGAAAGAACTTTGCCCTGGCATCGCAACTCGGCATCACGGTTGCTGGTGAATACGGCTGTCCACTTACGAGGCGAGAGCAATTGATGACGAAAACCATATCCCAGCTGCTGACCGACGCACCGCTGGTTCGTCGGCTATTACAGACAACACCTGTCGCTGCTGCTGTGATCGATTGCGACGGAACGGTGCTTTTCGCAAACGAAAAACTGACGCAATTGCTGGGGTACCCCGATCATGCATTGGTGGGACAGTCTGCGAATACCCTTTTCGATGATGCGACATATTGCCTGTCTCGAGCACGCCCGGCGCGCTATGTGGCACAATCCGAGCATGAAACGCAGCACCATGAACAACCGGTCCTTGTCAAACGCAAGAATAATCAGGATCTACCCGTGAAATTAACACTCCAACAAATCACCGGTTCCAACGATTCCCCTTTTCTCGCGCACTTTGTCCAGGCTGACAAGACATCGGTGCCTGCTGACTTGCTGCAATCCGAACGACTCGCGGCAATCGCTCAAATGGCGAGTGGATTGGCTCATGAGAGCCGCAATGCGCTGCAACGTGCGATGGCATGCTTGGACCTGCTCGAACTCGACCTGCAAAACGATCCCGAGCAAATGAATCTGTCCCAAGGCATCCGCGATTCGCTCGCCGATCTGATGGGAAACTACGAAGAGGTCCGTCGCTACGCCGAACCGATCCGGCTGAACTCGCAACGCGTTCGACTGCTCCACCTTTGCCAGGTTGCGTTTGACGAAATCGCGGTCCAGCATGACGACTTTCGCCATCGCCTGCGATTCTCGCGTGACACCGAACAATCCGATGTGATCTATCTCGATCGTGAAAAAATGAAACTCGTTTGTCATCACCTGATCGAAAACGCACTCGATGCGTGCCACGATGTCGCAGAAATCGATGTCCACTGTGAACGGCTTCGACGACACGACAACGACGCGGTCCAAGTGACCATCCACGATCACGGTCATGGGTTCGCCCCTGAATCGTTACCCCTCGTTTTTGAACCCTTCTACACGACGAAACAGCATGGAACAGGGTTGGGGCTAGCGATTTGTCGACGTATCGTCGAAGCTCATCACGGCGAAATCGAGGCATTTAATCATGACGATGGGGGCGCGGTGATCCAGATGACGATCGCGGCCGCTGAGCATGCCGCCTAGCCGTATTCGGCATCGATTTTCTTGACGGCTTTCCAAGGGGCCTCTTCCCGAAAAAGCCAAAGCGCGACATAACGCACGACAATTGCGCGACGATTCGCACACTCTGTTGGTTCGAGATGCGGTTTTCTTCGTGAAACAGCAATTGGAACAATGTTCGCATGAATGACAGCGATGGATTTCCGCTTCCCGCTCGTTTCACCGCATTCTCTTGGGTATCAGATGATGTCGCACCCACCAATCAAGCTGCTATTGGTCGATGACGAAGATGATTATCGCCGTAGTTGTATGAAGTACATGGAGCGAAAGGGGCACATCGTTCAAGAGGCCGCCAGCGGGGCCCAGGCGATGATGTTGCTCGAGCGAGACACGTTTGACGTCGCGGTTTTAGATATCGACATGCCAGGGATGAACGGTCTGGAGTTGATGCAGCGAATTTGCGAAGCGAAAATTAATCTCGAGGTGGTCTTTCTAACGGGTCACGGCAGCATCGAGACAGCGGTTTCGGCGATGAAACTGGGGGCCTGTGATTATTTAACGAAACCTTGCTCGCTTGGCGATCTGGAGCACCGTTGTCTGCTCGCCCGTGATCGCAACCATCTTCGCAAAGAGAATATCCAGCTCAAAGAACTCGTGTCACGTTCGACGCCTAAACAGACCTTGGTTGGCGAATCGGCTGCGATGCGAGAAGTGGTGCGAATGGTTGAAAAAGTTGCACCAACGGGAAAGCCGGTATTGATCGAAGGCGAGAGCGGCACGGGCAAAGAGGTGGTTGCACGTTCGATTCAAGAGCGCAGCCTACTCGCGGACAAACCGTTTGTTACCATCAACTGTGCAGCCTTGCCAGAGAATCTTGTCGAGAGCGAACTGTTTGGCCATCAAAAAGGCTCGTTTACCGGCGCCTCATCCGAGAAACTCGGACTCTTTGAAATCGCTGACGGGGGCACGTTATTCATTGACGAAGTCGGCGAATTGCCACTGTCGTTGCAACCCAAACTACTGCGTGTTCTCGAAGATGGATCGCTGCGACGCATTGGATCCCATCGCGAACGAAAGGTCAAAGTTCGGCTGATTGCTGCGACCAATCGCGATCTAACGCAAGCGGTGAAAGAGGGTTCGTTTCGTGAAGATCTGTTCTACCGTATCAACGTGCTGTCACTCACCCTACCACCGCTACGCCAACGCGAAGGGGACGTGGGGCTGTTGGTCGACCACTTATTACCGCACGGATGGTCGATCGACTCGGATGCTCGCGATGTCTTGCTTCACTATTCATGGCCCGGCAATGTGCGTCAACTGATTAATGTGATCGAACGAGCCACGATCCTGGCCGACCACCATGAGATCACGCTTGATGATCTACCCAGTGAAATCACGCACCCCACAGGTCTGCAACAAGGCGCCTATGACGAACACGGTGGTGACACCAACGGATCGGGGCACACTCATTTTGTTGTCGGGTCACCGGACGTGAAAGTCGATGATTTGGTTAAAACCCATGTGCTGGAGGTGCTATCCAAAGAGAAAGGAAACAAGGCGCGGACGGCAAGAAAGCTGGGTATCCACCGCCGCAAACTGTATCGTTTGCTCGAGCGTTATACACACCCCACGGGTGCCGACGAAACGGAACCTTCCGAGAGCGAATCGATATTGAACTAGATTCCCGCAACGCGTGTCGCGAACACAAGAATCGAGAGAAGCGCGACCGCGATCACGACACTCCAGAAAATTTTTTCGTGCGGTGTGTCTTTCCATTTAATGCGGCGCATCGGACAGGCTCCGTCGGATTGAGCAAAAGGTTTGTTTGAATCCAACCAAAATGCACGTTATGTGCCAACGCATCCCGCAAGGGTTCCACGATCCACAACTAATTCCTTTTCAAACCGGGGAGAAGATTCGATGCGAGTTTTAGCGGCAGTGGACCGATCCGCTTATTCCAGCTACGCATTGGATTGTTTGAAGCGGATGCCTTGTCATGACGAAGTCGATTTGACGCTCGTGACGGTATCGCCCCGAGTCCCCGAGTACGATCTCAGCGGTACGATGTTTGCCATGGATGCGGCCAGTGTGATGCAACGGGAAATCGAGGCAATCCGGGAATCGTTGAACGAGATGGCCGCGTTTGCTCGCAGCGAATTCCGCTCGATCGAAACGCTATCGCCGATCGGTCCGCCGGGGCATGAAATCGTTCGCTTGGCGAATGAGAAACGTGTCGATTTGGTGTTAATGGGAGCCACTGGTCATTCCGCACTCGCCCGCGTGTTGTTGGGCAGCGTGTCGGACTACGTGGCAACGCACGCCGACTGTTCGACGCTGGTCGTTCGGCCACAGGGGAATCAAAAACCCGATCCCAACATCGCCTCGCCGGCGCCGTCACGTATTTTGCTCGCGATTAGCAATGCGGATAGCGACGTCGATTTAGCGACATGGATTAGCCGATTAGGTTTTTCGACGACGACCGAAATTCACTTGGTCTATGTCGAGCAAATCCTACATTTTTATGACCAAGAATTGTTCCATCAAGCATCGAAGTATCGCCAAGATCTGCAACCCATCGCCATCGAAACGATCGAAAAGATCAAGACGCAATTGCAATCACATGGCTTCACGACTCACTCGAAAACGCTCGAGTCGAATCATATCGGACACGGCATCGTGGAATATGCGGAACAGCAAAAGTGCGATTTGATCATTACCGGCGATCAGCGTGAAACGTTAATCCAGCGACTGTTTCTGGGCAGCAATTCACGTCACGTGCTAAGACATGCTCATTGCAGTGTGTTGATTTCACGGACGAGCGTTGCCGCTTCCACTGCCGTTGGCGACCAAGCGGACAAAGTCGCTAGCGGATAACATCCCCAGCAATTTTTTGTCCTTGGTCACCGCCAAGTGGTGGAAACCGTCGTCGACCATTTGTTTGGCCGCATCGTACATGGTGGTTTCCGGTTGTACCGACGCCACATTTTCACTCATCACCTCGGTGACTTTATCGGTGCCAAATCGTCGCTGGATCAACTCGACGGCCCACAAGCAGTCTTCGAAATGCGGGTAGTCGCTGTCGAGTAATTGATCGGTCGAAAGGACCACGCCAGCAAGGTCACTACGAGTGACGATCCCGACAACGTTTCCAGCAGCATCGACCACAGGGATCGAAGAAAAGTTTCCGGTTTTCATCAACTCTAAAACGTCGCGGACCGTCGAATCACGTTTAACGGACGAGATCGATTTTGACATCCAATCGCTCACCGCTTCGTCACAATTTGCGAATTTGGTCATCGCATGTTCCTTAGTTAAAGGGAATTCAACGGAGTGCGTCTGTAAGAGCGGGCCACAGTACAGCGAAAAGTCATTAAGCAAACCATTAGGCAAAGCCCGTACCATCACAGCAAAAGCGACTCGCGGATGAGTGCTCTGCGACACCTATCGGACGATCCAACGAGGTTCGTTGCCGCCGCGATGATTTCTTTGGCAAGACGGTTTGGGCATGACGATCTGGCACGACGTTGTGACGAAGTGCACACTCATCGCATCGGTCTGGAATCGAGAATCCCCGAGCCAACGGAATGAACCGATTGAATGAGCCGATCTACCGATCCGCCTTGTCGGCGAGTAATAGCTCTATTGTACAGTGGCGAGATCTTGAACGTTTGCATTTTAGCCTTCGCTTGCCCTTAGCGACCTGACTTGGCATTCGCTTTGCGTTGCCCCAACTTGTTGAGTTCCATTTCGCGAATCGCCGACTCACGGGGCCTTTATTCGATGAGCCAGAAACACCTCGACACGATCGGACTCGACAGCGGAGGCTCGCCTTTTTTAATTCAGCCGTTGGCAGATCTAGCATCGCTGGAGACGTACCCCGCTCAGCGGTTGCTCTTTCGTGAAGGCGAAGTCCACGCCAAGATCTACTGGATCAAAGAGGGCCGAGTGCGGTTGGAGATGTCAGGAACGCGAGCCGGCGCAAAGGCGATGTTAACAGCTGGCCCTGGCGATTTGTTGGGATGGTCCGCCGTGCTGGGCGATCAACGGATGACCGCCACGGCAATGGCCACGCTCGAAACAACTTTGATTTCATTTGATGCGGCCGCGCTTTCACAGCTTTGCGAACAAAACCACGACATTGGTTACAAGGTGATGTACACGATCGCCAAATCACTTTCAAAACGATTGGTGGCGACTCGCCTGCAACTACTCGACTTGTTCTACCAACCGCAAGGTACTTCGGAATGAACCAGCCCGCCCAACGCGAAATGTGGTGGTTGCCGCGAGGCGAGTTACAACAACTGATCGATGCATTGCATCGCCGGGGATACCGAGTGGTCGGTCCCACGGTGCGAAACGGTGCAATAATTTACGACACCCTGACCCAAGTCGACCAGTTGCCCACGGGATGGACCGACACCCAATCGCCCGCCACCTACCAGATTCAAAACACGCATCACCAGCGGCAATTCTATTTTAACGCGAGTCCCGATTCGTGGAAAAAATTCCTTTACCCCGCTCGCCAAGAACTCAGCGGTGCGAAGCTGACTGCTGACGGCTGGCAATTTACCGATAAGGTCGAGGATCCCGAGAGTGTCGCGTTGTTCGGCGTACGGGGTTGCGATCTGAGGGCGATTGAAATCCAGGACCGTGTGTTTCTGCGTGGAGAGTTCGTGGATCCGATTTATTTGCGGCGACGCGAATCGGCACTGATCATCGCGGTGCAATGTTCCACTGCTGCTGCGACATGCTTTTGCACCTCGATGAACAGTGGCCCAGACTGCACGAGCGGATTCGACATCGCCCTTACCGAAACTGAAGCGGGGTACTGTGTCGAAACGGGAAGTGAAAGGGGCGAAAATATCGTTGCCGAACTCGGACTGAACACGGCGGACGCAGCGCAAAGAAAACTTGCCGCTGCCGAGCTAGAAAATGCGAAGCAAGCGATCACGAAACGACTCGACACCACGAACCTTCATGACGATCTACTCGACAACCTGGAACACTCGCACTGGGATGAAGTTTCCCGCCGTTGTTTGTCATGCGCCAACTGCACCATGGTTTGCCCGACTTGTTTTTGCTCAACCGTCAACGAAGTCAGCGACTTGGACCAGAGCGATGTGACACGCGTCCGCCAATGGGATTCGTGTTTCAATCTCGACTTCAGCTACACCGCCGGCGGCACGGTTCGCAACGACGTTCGCAGCCGTTATCGGCAATGGCTGACGCACAAGCTTGCGACTTGGCAAGATCAATTTGACACGACCGGCTGCACGGGCTGCGGACGATGCATCACGTGGTGCCCGGTGGGCATTGATTTGACCGCAGAAGTCGCCGCGATTCGCGAACCTCAATCGGAGAACACCGACACAGCACTGCAATGAACGATGCGATCAAATGCGGACATTAGTCACCGACCGGAGGGACGATATTGAGTCTTGCCGAGAGCGCAGCGACGTAGTGAACACGTTCTTCCTCGTGAGCGAATTCGATCGGTCGACGCATCTGAAGATCCGTGAGCGAATCGAATTGATGCTGTTTTAGAAACTCAGCCAGCCCGTCCAGTAGTTTCCCAATCACATCGGGTCCTGACCGATACAACTCACTTGTCACCATCGCAACATCGGCTCCCGCCAATAGTACCTTGATCACATCCTCGCTGCTGGCGACTCCACCACTCGCGGCAATCGACATCGCGGGGCAATGAGAATGGACTCGCATGATCGGATCGATCAATTGGATTGCGGATCCCGGCGAGGTCAGACTCCAAGTCGATTTCAGCTTCAAACTGTCGAGACAGATATCGGTATCGGGCCCGCGGCCGTACAATACGAAACCACTTGCCCCCGAACAGACGCGTCGAGCAAGGTGAGGCAAGCTGACGCCAACACGCTCGATCTTGATAAACAACGGGATCGAAATTGCTTGATCAATCTCTTCGATGGCGGCGACAATCGACTCTTCGATTTCACCTGATCCAGCGTGCTCATTCAAAGGTGGGTGATGAACGTTCAATTCGATGGCCGCCGCATCCGCTTCTTGCAATTCGCCCGCGTAGTCGAGCCAACCGTTAGCCGCGTAACCGTTCATACTGGCGATCACAGGTATGTCCAACTGCGAACTTGCTCGTTTCAGCAACGCCAAATAACTCTCTGCATCTCTGCAAGCAGACCGGATTCGCAACCGCTCGCTGCGTGCGAGTAACGCTTTTTCACGGTAGGTGATCGGACGTCCCATTTTCTGAGTCCATTCGATCACCTGTTCTTCAAAAACGGAGGGTAACACGATGGCGCCGGCCCCCGCCGTTTGCAGCCTCGCCCGCATGTGATCATCGGTCAACAACGGGCATGCCCCCACGACAATCGGAGTCCGTAACATAAGCCCGCCATAGTGGGTCGATAGATCAATACTCATGGAAGCACTCGATTGATAAACAGGGAAAGGATAAACAGAGGGAAGAGAATGATTAGAGGAAGAGAAAGCTGATTAGAGGGCCCCGCCCACGACCGTCGCGTGCGGCAGGGGTGCAAGCGTTTTCAAACACGGGCAGCTACCTGGACCGGCGAAACGAATCCCGAAGGTTTGATGGCAAGCATCGAACAGCTGAGTTCGGAAAAGATAGAATCCGCCGTACTACCGACTAAGGCTCCCGATACTCCGGTACGACACACCGTTCCCATCACCATCAAATCGGCTTCGATCGTATCGGCTACACTGCGAATGACTTCGGACGGATCGCCGCGATGCAAATGGATTTGAATGCGATTATTGTCCGACGATCCGGCTGGCAGCAATTCATCGAGCGCACGACGCACCTTGACCTGCTGAAGTTCCACCATTTGATCGATGGTTTCGTCGCCCATTCGCTTTCGCAATGGACCTTCCATCCACAAGCCCCAAGCGGCGACAAGATGCAATTGAGCTTGCTCGGCTCGTGCGATCGACAAAGCGAGTTCGAGAATATTGCGATTGAGTTGCTGATGGATATCGTCGTCGGCATCTAAATCAACCGCAGCCAGGACGCGATCAAATTGCCCATGTATTTCAGGTTTAAGGAGCCATACTGGACACGGACACATCCGCAGCAACGACCGTGCGACACTTCCAAACGCACCCCCGGGAGCCGAAAGACCGTCGGCGTTTTTGATCACCAAGTCGATATCTGCCAAAATCACTTGGCGGATAATTTCGGTCGCAGGATCGCCGGTGGCTACCACCAATTCAATCGGCACGGCCGTGTCGGCATATTCCGCCAACCTCGCCAATAACGCGTGTTCATGGTCATTGACCATGATGTTTTGTAGTTCCTCCGAATCGGTCGCGTCGCCGACCATGACAATCCCTTTGGGGATGGGCTTGATCACGTCCATGATCGTTAACGATGCTTCGTTACGGATCGCCAAACTCACCGCTCTGGAAAGAGCCGCTTCGTTAGAATCCGTTCCGATGTAACACAAGATTCGCTTGAAACGCTTCATAAAGACCGCTCCGGTCGAAGTTGAATCGTGACCGTCGTTTACGCTAATATCGTCGGAGACTTTTCTAGCAGAGGCTCGTCTTCCCGCACTTGATGGTTGCGAGCAATCCAGACACTACATTCCGCATGACGCAAGACATAACGCGAGGTGCTGCCCAGCAAAAAGCGACTCACCCCGCTACGTGACTTTTCGCCCACGACCACCATGTCAATCGCATTCCGTTCCGCAAATGTCACGATGCCTTCACCGACATGTTCATTCTCGATTAGGTGAGTTTGCGTTTGGGACGAGACGGTGAGCAGTTGATCATGGGCTTGACTCAAATTCTCGTGGTACTGCCGAACAATCTGAGAATCTTCTGGCAACACCCCAAAGAAGTCATGCAAGTACGAAGCGATCGACAACACATGAAAAACCGTATCGCTGCGCCATGCAATCTCGGTCATCTCGCGCAGCGCGGCTTGCGCCGGAGCATCCACGCCAAACGCCAAGCAAACTCGAAACCCTTCCTCGTATTCATGTCGCCCCGCACTCCGCACCACTAAAACGCTGCAGTGAGCATGCGTTGCAACGTGATCACTTACACTGCCCAACAACATGCGACTGATTTGTGAACGTCCTTTGGCACCGACGACAATCAAATCCGCCGCCATCGCCTTCGCGGTGTCGACAATCGTTTCGTTCGGAGATCCTGATTCGATTCGATGACGAACCGAGACACTCGTGCCATCGAAGAGCGTCGAAATTTTGTCATAATGGGCTACGGCATCCTTGCGGTCTTGATCACACGCCTTCTCATAGACATTCAGTAGCGGATCATCATCGTGCACCAACGGACGCTGAACCACACTTAGAATGGTCAGATCCCAGTGATTACGGTGTGGCAACGTCGAAACCCAGCGGGCGGCTTCGTCTGAAATGCTCGAACCATCTACAGCGAGCAGCACCTTATGCATCGGCGATCTCCTTAACTTGACTTGGCTCCATTTAGCAAGCAACTAGAGTGCCAACCTACGTCGCGAAACGCCGCGCTCGCTCGGATGCGTCCGAGTCGCTTCGGCGTTGATCTGGACCGCCCCGAAGCGTGCGAACTGGCACGTTTCAGTGAGCCATAGCGGACACCTCGGGTGTCCGTTCCTGCGCCGCGCGGGACGCATCGGCACGTCTTAAGACAACATTTTCGACACGGATATCGAAGGGTGTGGAATCGCCTCCGCTAAGCTTGCAAAACTGCAGGGCAACGTGTGGACCGTACGATTCGGCTGTACACGAACCGCCTGACCGCTGCGAGCCAAAACCAAGCCACGGCGGGTTTCGAGCGTAGAGACATGTTTCGAGAGTTGACGTCTCGTCACGTCCAAAGCATTCACCACCATCATTGCACTTTCGGGTGCCGCGGATGCGGATGGCATGAACCCCATCGCCGGCAACAGCAACTGCACGATATCAAAGTCACTTTCCCCCACGCAGTGATAGCAGCAGGGATTTCGTGCGTCAGATGCATCGAACAAGCCGTCGGGATCACCGAATTCAGCCATCATCTCTGACAATGCATCGCGTGTTCGGGTAACGATTCCAGCAACCGATCCGCCACAATATTGTTGCAGAACACTAACGGGCGGAATCTCGATAAGATCCCAAGATTCCCATTTGCCCACGGCAAGCCATCCCATCAAGACGGCGACTTTTACGAGTTCCGCCCCTTCACGATCCGCCGGATCGAGCGACTCGAGCTGTCGGTAGGACATGTCGATAAATTGCAGTGGACCGATAATGTCCTTGGGAATCTGGCATTGATTCAACAATCTCGCCAGCGACTCGGACTGCGTCACCGCAAGCGTCCGATGTTCTAACGTCGCTAAGGCTTCGCCGGAAACATTGGCGTGATCGATCAAAGCCGCCATATCATCGGGAAAGGCCTTCGCCAGCACCATCCGGCCGAGTGAATGCATCGCAGCACTGAGCAATATCCCTGCATTGGCACTGGAGTTCTTTTTTAACGAGATCAGAATTTTTGCAGCCGCGCGGGCAGCAAGACTTCGTTGCCAAGCGAGTGGTACATTCATCGAAGTCACCGCCATATCACGAATCGATGAACTGGCGTTTAACGCCAACGCTAATTCCCCCACATGACGTCGCCCGATGCGTACGACAATCTCTTCCAATCGCAGATTCGATCCCGACCGGTTATAGAAGCTGCTGTTTCCCAAGCGAGTTAGTTCGGCACTTAAATTCGGCTCGCGGCCTATCGCGGCCGCAATGTCACCGATTTCCGAATTGGGGTTACATGCGAGTCGACACGCTTCGATCACATCCGCGGAAAACGGCAGCGATTCGACCCCCAGTGCATTGACCGACCGAGCAGTCATCGGTTTCACCGGAGCTGAAGGAGAGGAAGATTTGATTTTAAGGCCGTCCAAATCAGATGCGCCCCACTGTTTTGAATCTGCCCTCGTAGACGCTTTCTCTTGTGTCAACATCTCTTTTGCATCACGACGGCTGATTCGCCTCTGTACCATCGCGACCATCTTGGCAGCAAACGCTGCGTAATTGGTGGGTTTATAGACAATATCATCCACCCCTCGATTCATTAAATCTTTGACGATACGCGGCTCGATCACCGAAGTATGAATAGCAATGGTCGGACGGTTTTCGAGTTTCAACAGTTCAACCGTCAGTGCATGTCCGTTTTTGTGCGGCATCGCCAAATCGGTGACGACGAGATCGTAATCGCCGCTTGCGATCAACTGCATCGCCTCGTGCCCATCACTTGCCTGATCGCACTGAAACCCTTCATGCTGAAGAGCAAACATCATCATTTTTCGAGCGATCGCTTCATCATCGACGACAATAGCTAAACGCTTCGCTTTTTGCTCACTCACGTAATTGCCCCTGTTACGTTTGATTTGCTATAGAATTTTCAGATTAAAAGTACGAGGAAATCGCTTAATGCTCGGTCCATAGCGTGGTCCTCTTTTTTACGATGGGGACGTAGCTGAGGCATTCGTCCACCACATTCTTCAGATCATCCACCAAGCGATGCAGCACCTCTATTTCTCCCGACTTTCCCGCGGATTCGATGCGGGCGGAAAGGCACTGGATGTCCTGCGCGGCGACAATGCCAGCGATGCCTTTGAGCGAGTGAGCCACTTTGGAAACTCCCGCTGTGTCACCGTGATCGGTCAATCGAACAATCTGGTTCATTCGATCACGACCATCTTCGGCAAAGGAATCGAGTAGCGACGCCGCAAAGCTGGCATCGCCCATACACCGGTTGTAGAGCGAATCGAAATCAATCGGCGGCAAATCGGACCGACACGTCACCGTCGAATCCGCCTGGACGCCGCCGGGATTTATGGACTCTCTCTGATCCCCGTTCAAAAATGCCCGAACCATTGTGACGAGATGGCTAGGGTTAAACGGTTTGGGCATATAATCATCCATGCCCGCATCCAAACAAAGCTCGCGATCACCTTTGATCGCATTGGCGGTCAGCGCCAAAATGGGTCGATGTCCTTTCAACCGTCCTTCGGATTCCTGTTTTCGAATCTGGCGAGTGGCTTCATAACCATCCACCTCGGGCATTTGGCAGTCCATTAGGATCAGGTCGTAATCCTCGGCTGCGACGGCCTTGATCGCTTCGCTTCCGTTTTTGACGATGTCACAGTGCCATCCTTCACGCATCAAGATTTCTTCGACATACAGTTGGTTGGTCAGATTGTCTTCGGCCACCAAAATCCGGACGTCGGTGGTGAAACCATCGTGATCGAAAGTTTCATCCGACGTCACCGGTGGTACGCCCCGAGGCTTTTTGCAGCAGGAATCAACGATCGTATCGAGCAACAACGATTGTCCTACCGGCTTCGTCAGAAAATGGTCAAACACGACGCTGGATTGGGGAAAATCGGCATCCATCGGAGCCATCAAGAACAGCAACAGATCATCAAAGGCCAAATCCTCGCGTAATCGCCGCCCCAATTCGATCCCATCCTGGCCAGGCAAAGTCTTGTTGATCAAACAGATATCAAACGGTGCCCCCTTCGCGCGTGATTTCGTTAACAACTGCACGGCATCGTCTGCGTTTTCAACGCACTGGACCTTGATCTGCCAACCCTGCAACATGCTTTGGAGCGTACGCCGACACTCGTCGTTATCTTCGACCACAAGCACTTGCAAATCATGAATTTGCTCGTTGGTCACTCGTTCCGCGGTAATCCGTTCGCGAGAATTCACGACATGAATTCGTTTGAATGTCAGGGTAAACCAAAACTCCGATCCAACCTCTTCTTCGCTTTGAACCCCAATGCTTCCGCCCATCAATTCGACAAGCCCTTTGCTGATCGAAAGTCCCAGACCCGTACCGCCATATTGGCGACTGGTCGAACTGTCCATTTGCGAGAATGCTTGAAACAAGCGATGGACGCGGTCCTTTGGAATTCCGATCCCGGTATCCGTAATCGAAAACCGGATGGTCGCCTCACTTTCGGTCAACCGTTGTGGCACGGCAAGCAGCGTGACTTCACCTTTCTCGGTGAATTTGATCGCGTTACCAATCAGATTGATCAGAACTTGGCGTAGACGATTGCTGTCGCCCAACAACGTCAAGGTCGAAGGGTGATCGAGATGGTAAAGCAATTCGATCTGCTTGCCTTCCAGTCGAACGGGCATCGAGGTCATGACATCGTCGAGCAGTTCCAGTAGATCGAATCGATGTTCGTCCATATCAAGATGTCCTGCCTCGATTTTTGAAAAATCCAAGATGTCATTAATTAGCGTCATCAACGCTTTGCCGCTCGATTGGCAAGCGCCGACAAACCGTTTCTGCCGAGCATCAAGTCCTGTTTCGGAAAGCAACTCGGTCATTCCAATCACTCCGTTTAACGGGGTGCGTAGCTCATGACTCATCGAGGCAAGAAACTCACTTTTGGCCAAGTTGGCTTTTTCCGCAATGCGTCTTGCGGATTGCAATTTTTCTTGGGCTTCCTTTTGCGAGGTGGCATCCAACACGAAACAGAGTGTCAGGTCGTCTTCGTCATCAAGATGGGTGGCACCAATCACAATCGGCACACGCGTTCCGTCTTGACGAAACAACTCTTTCTCGTAGGGTTTGACAGCGCCTGTCGCCAGCAGTTCCGTCATCGCCTGTTCGTCAATCGGCAAGTATTCATCGGGGGTCATTTCTCGCCAATCCAATACCTCCTTTTCAAATTCAGCACGAGTGAAATCGACGATGCGGAGCATTTCATCATTGGCTTGAACGACTTCGCCACTCAAACGAATCATGGCAATACCGACAATGTCCGATCGCAAGAATCGCTCGAAACGTTTTTGCTGCTGCCGCATGGCGATTTCGGCATTCTTTCGCTCCGTGACATTGACTTGCGTTCCAATAAACTGAGTCAATTCGCCTTGGTCGTCAAAGACGGGATCGATCTTCAAATCAATCCAATATTTCTCACCCGACTTGTTGTAGTTCAGAATTTCCACCGCAACGCTTTCAGCGCGTTGCACTGATTCGGTGATCAAGCGAATCGTATTGGCATCGGTCTCGGGGCCTGCCAACAGGTCGTTAGGGTATTCCCCCAGCACTTCGCGAGTCGTGTATCCGGTCAGATGTGTAAATGCATCGTTGACCCACTCAATTCGTCCTTCGGCGTCACAAATCACGACCGAATGTTTCGTTTTGCTCGCCACCAGCGAGAGCTTGCGAATTTGCGATGTGTATTCACGTAGTTTTGCGTCAGCGTCCTTTCGTTGCTGAATATCCTCGACCACCGCAATAAAGTGTTTGGGGTTGCCGGTCACGTCACGCACTAACGACACCGTCAATTTTCCCCAAACCTGACTCCCGTCTTTGCGGAGATAGCGTTTTTCCATTGAATAGGAATCAATCCGTCCATCGAGTAGAAACTGGACGCTGTCCAAGTCGGTATTGAGGTCATCCGGGTGCGTGAGATCTTGAAACGTGGACTGCAGCAATTCCTCGGCGCTGTATCCCAGGATCTCACAAAGCCCTTTATTCACACGTAGCCATTTACCGATCGGAGAGACATGGGCGATGCCCATCGCAACCTGCTCGAATGTGCTTTGAAAATTGTTCTGACTCTCCCAAACAGCGTCATCCTGAAGTTGCTGTTGTGTAAAGTCGAGACAAACGCCGATAAAACGATCCGGCTTTGCGTTGGCACCAAAAACAACCTTTCCCTTGGCGCGTACATAATGAGTGGTCCCATCGGGATGCAGCACGCGATATTGGGTGTCGTAGCGACATCCGGTTCGAATACTCTCGTCGACAAGTTTCGTCACCCGTTCGCGATCGTCGGGATGAAGTGCCGCAGCAAATAACTCAAAATCGATGACGACATGGGGATCAATCCCCAATATCTGGCGAGTGGTACTGTCCCATGTGAAGGTGTTGGTATTCAGTTCCCATTCCCAAACTCCGACACGCCCTGCTTCCAGGGCTAAACTGAGACGCTCTTTTCCCTGCTGCAACTGTTTAGTAAGCAGTGCGGCCGAGGGAATTCTTAAAGCAGCCGGCGTCACACGAACGAGCATGATGACGGTTGCCCAAGAGATCACCGCCGAGCAAGCTTTCATCAATCCTGACAACCGATAGACCGGCCACCAAAAGATTCCTGCTTCGATCAGATGCGTGATTCCACAAGAAAGAATAAACGCCGCAAACAACCAAATCACTCGGGGAAAGGGTAAGTCGCGACGGTGAAGCAAGAATCCCATCAATACGAGCGGGATGGCAAAGTAGGCGCCGAAAATCGCGACATCGGAAACGATATGTAACCACCCCACATCGGATGACCATGTGCCGCAGTACCAACGCGCTGGAAAATCGGTGGTGTCCACCAATTTCGAGAAAAAGGTAGTAACGCCTTCGGCGTGAAATTCCCGTTCGCTGCCTGCAGCGATGGCGACCGCTGAACAACCACCATCGCCGCAGCAACTCGCGAGTGAATCAACAGAACGAGAAGACAGGGGGGTATCCGCAGCACTCACATGCGTGGCTAGCAACAATGGGATGCAGATCGCTCCGACCCATAGGTTCGAATTCAATATGCAGCGATCTTGATTTGATTTGACGATGCCAAATCGCAGATACGAACTCACAGCTTGCCCCCCGCGAGATTTATAAAAACATTGACACGCCCCCCGCTTAGCGAGCTAGGGAACGCTAAAAAACCTTAGGTCACAGTTTGCAAAGACCCATGAAACAGGCGGGTATCCGCACTAAATCACCGCAGAAAACAAGGTATTTCGGCCCACCCCCCTTCGGTTTCACGCAAACAGTTACGGCTGAAGAAAAAGCTTAGGGACAGCGATGCGATCAAGTGTGGCATTCAGGGTGACATCCACGCTTTGACGCATGCAGTGACGCGGACGGTGCAGTGTTGTGACTCAGGTTCGCTGTGAACCACAAACGTCACTCCCGCGTTAACCGGATCAATCATCGTGTCGATTCGATCGTCAGCCCCGCAGGCAGCGAGATCAAGCGAGATTACGATCACCCCATAACACCGGGGGACACCCAACCCTCCCCAGGTGATTTCTTCATGAAAAATTCATCGACCAGACCATCCCCACTTTCACAGGATGTATGATTCTTCCGATGATGTCGTCGCGGACGGTTTCTTAGGAGCGAGGATCCCGTCACAGACGACAATTTGTAAAGCAAAGCGAGTCACGAGGCGATCATCGCGGCAACGGCAGTTCGGATCCAGCAATCGCCACTCTCGTCTCCGGCAATCCGACTTAGTGTTGTTGTCCCTTTAAACTCTAGATGATCAAATACGGCACACCTTCATAGGCGGATGAGTGTGCGCTGCCGACACGGGCTGACAACTCCGGCGATCGTCGGTGTGTCGACTTGGCGTCGACCGCTGCAGTGAAATTTCGACTGAAGACTTTAGCAACATGTTTATTTCTAGGAGTTTTATTGCGTGACCTCCGAATCACCCGCCACTGACTCCCCCCCCAACTTTGACTACGCGTTTACGATTGCAAAAAAAGCCTTGCAATTTGTGGGACGATTCCGCACTCCGCCAACGCCCAAAGTCTATGAAGTTTGGTATCGATACGCCGAAGGACGGAGTCCCGAGATTTGTGAGCAGTTAAGTTGCGCCGTGGATGAGGCCAATAGTGTCACGACGCAGCAGCTCGAGGCGTTGCATCACCAGTTTTGCCAACCATCCGGCGCAGAACTGAGCACACAGATCAGCACCAAATTGGGAGCAGAACTGCAAGAATTAGTGCTGGCGATCGATCGTCAGATGCATGCCGGGGAAGAACTCGGAAACTCCATCGACCATGCAAATCGTGATTTGACGGCAGCGAATATCACTCCGGAAAAAGTGAAAGCCTGTGTGGCTGAAATCATCGCGAGCAATGCGGCGATGCAGTCTCAATTGGATTCAATGAAAGACCAATTGAAACTGTCGCAGGGGCAAATCAGTCATCTACAAGAAGAGCTCGTCGCATCTCAGCGGTCGACGATGATCGACCCGCTAACTGGTGTCGGCAATCGTCGATGTTTCGATGCCTTGATGGAAACCGCAATCCGAGGTCGCCACTTGGATTCCGCAGATGATGCGGTGTTGATCCTAGTCGATCTCGATGGTTTTAAACAGGTCAACGACCAACTCGGCCATGCGGTGGGCGACAGTCTACTAAAGTTCATTGCGGCAAAAATCCAGTCGGTTAATGGGAATGCCACAGTGGCTCGCTATGGCGGCGACGAATTTGGCGTTTTTATGCGTGTCACGTCCGCGAGTGACGCGTTGCAGTACGCCGAAGAAATCCGCAGCTCGCTGGCAACCCACCGATTCAAGCATCAAGCGAGCGGACAATCCTTGCACCAGATTACAGCGTCGATCGGTGTCGCCATTTTGCGAAACGATGACTCGCAAAAGAGTTGGTTTGACCGTGCGGACAAACTGCTTTACTGCGCCAAGGAAAATGGCCGCAACTGCATTCGTGCCGAACGCCAACTCAATCGTGTGTCGCTGGCCCATGACGATGCATAAGTGATCCGAAAATAGCCGCGTGAGGGTGCTTCTTATCTTACCGGATCCGTCTCACTTACCAGCTCCGTCTGACTCACCAGCTCCGTCTCACTCACCGGCACCGCTTTGTCGTCGATGTCATCCGCCTCGGGTATCAACACATCAATGGCCTCTTCGCTTTCCTGGATCGGACGCGACTTGCGAAATCGGCACGCGACGATCGTAAGGTTATCGCTGCCGCCGGCATCGTTGGCTTCCTGAATCGCTTGGTTGCATGCGTTCTCTAAAGAACGGTCGCTTCCAATCAGTTCCGCAATACGTTTGCGACAGAGATGCTTCGTTAGCCCATCGGTGCACAACACTAACGCATCTCCGATTTGCAAATGGTAGGAAGCTGCATCGGGATGCGGTTCATCTTTTCCTCCCAGCACGTTCCACAACATGTTCGTCAACGGACCTTCGCGATCCGGTTCGGACTCTTTGGATTCGCGGTGCCCCAACACAGCTTCGGCCATGGTATGGTCACGCGTCAATTGTTTGATCTCGCCGTCACGCAGCAAATAACAGCGGCTGTCCCCCACATGAACGACAAACATTCGTGGCCATGCGATATAGGCCATCGTTAGAGTCGATCCCATGCCTTGCCGCTGAGGAGCCAAGGCAATATCACGCTCGATCATTTGTTGGCAGTTCAACAATCCCGCCTTCAAGTGCTTCTGAAATTCCTCGTCCTCGTGGATATCGTCATGCAGCAAATACCAGCTGAGCGAATTGAGCACGTAGTCGACGATCCCGTCCAATGCCAATTGACTTGCGCGTTCACCGGAGTCGTGTCCTCCCATCCCATCGGCGACCAACAGAAGTCGCCCCTGCGTTTCACCAAACAAACGCGTGCGATGATCCAATGCCAAACTTGTTGAATGGACCCGCATCGATTTGCACAGATCCGAAATCATAAAGTGATCTTCGTTTGTGTTGCGTTTGCGACCAATATCGCTCGTCCCAAAGATCTCCATCTGTCCGTGCATTGTGCGGCTCCAATTTCGCGCGAGCGAGGTCCGTTATGAAAACAATGTGAAATTAATAATCGCCAAGAGAGAACAAAATGGCCAATTCATCGCTGATTTTTATTGAATTGACGTTCCCTTTGGCTAAGCAAAGTCTGTGCCAGAGCCTCTGGTGTCGGCATGACAATTGCAACGCATCAGCACAGATTCAAGATTCTGCCGAGTGCAAACCGACGGTGTTTGCGGGTAGCAAAGTTCGATGATAGGAGAGGACGTTATGCGTGTCGTAATCGCGGTAGTCGTTGTTGTGTTGATCATGGCTCTCGTTGGCTGGCTACGGTTCAGTTCCCCGGCGGGCAACCCGACGATCCAAGTGGACACCGAGAAGGTAAAAGAAGACACATCGATATTGGTTGAGAAGTCGAAACAGGTAGTGGACCAGGCAGCCGAGAAGGTGGACGCCAGTATCGAGCGTGATCCGGTTGAGCGTAATCCGGTTGAGCCGGAACCAGTTGAACGCGAACCAGTTGAGCAGTAGGGTCCACTGCGAGCGATAATCGCCCGCCAACAACAACGATCCTCACACCATTTTGCGTACGTCCGATGCAAATGTGGGAAAGACAAACAACGTTGATTTGACGTTGGTTGCGGTCAATCCAAACTTCATTGCCAAGGCAAACAGATTAATCGTTTCCTCGGATGCAGGACCTAGCAAGTGAGCGCCGAGGATCAAATCGGTCTTTTTGTCAATGAGAATCTTGTAGCCCGCGCATCGCTGGCCCGTTTTACGAACCGATCCCCAGGTCGAGGTGTCTTCGTGGTGAACGTCCACGTCATGGGATTGACGTGCCTGGGTTTCGGACATGCCCACCGCGGCGATCGAGGGGACTGTAAACGCGACGCGTGGAATGACGTCGTATTCGGGTTGCTGCATTGAATTTGACGTGAAAAGATTCTTGACCACAACACGGGCTTCTTCATTTGCCGTGGGTGTCAACTGCGGTTTGCCGGTGTCGGCGCAATCACCTGCGGCGAAAACGCGAGGGTTGCTAACACTTCGCAAAAACGCATCCACCTTGATTCCCTTGTCACCAAATTCCACCTCACCCGCCTGCAGATCAAGGCCCTCAAGATTCGGCACGCGGCCCGCGCCATGGACCACTAAATCGGCGTTCACGGAAAGGGTTTTCCCTTCCTTTTTATAATTCACCTCGAACGATTGATCACCGCATTGGTTGACTGCGGTCACTTCGGATTGGGTGTAAATCTTGACACCGTGCTTCGCACAATATTCGCTCAATTGCGAAACGAGATCTGTGTCAAAGGAGTTCAAAATCTGATCGCCGTGCTGTAACACCGTTACGTGGGAACCGTAGCGAGCCACAACACAAGCAAACTCCATCGAAATGTAACCACCTCCGATAAACACCACGCGGCTAGGCATGTCGGGTAGTTCAAGAAAATCATCACTTTGCACGACATGCTTCTCGCCCGGGATATCGAGTGGACGCGGACGTGCTCCGGCACCAATAAAGACCCGCTCCGCCGTAAGCGTGTGGTTTCCGACACGAATCGTGTCGGGAGCGGCGAAGGAAGCAGTGCCCGAAAAAGTTTCGATCCCTTTTTTACGGTACGACGCTTCGCTTTTTTCAATCACGGGTTCGGTGAAGGTCTGCTTGAATTGCAGTAATTGTTGCCAATCGATTTTAACCTTCTGGTAATCGAGAAGTTTCCCCCGTCCGCCAACAACCCGATCGATCAAGTCGGCCGCATTGACATAAACCTTTTTGGGGTTACATCCACGCAGGGCACACGTACCACCAAATTCCCGTTCCTCGATCACGGCCACTCGCTTTCCCTCGCCGCGAGATTTCTTGGCGACAGTCGAAGCGGACGGTCCTGTACCGATCACGATCAGGCCGAAATGAGTTTCACTCATGGCAGCTGAATATCCAATCCATGATTAAAACGATTGGTAAAGTTCGCTAGCGCCACGGTCGCAGCGAGAGTGACCAATTGCGTCTCGTCCAAGAACTCTTTCAGTTTTGCGACGGTTCCGGGGTCCACCTGAGCTGTCTTGGTAAGCTGCTCGGCATAAAACAGCACCGCCTTCTCTTGATCATCAAACGCTTCGCTCGTCTGATAGTTGTCGATATCCTTGATCTGCGCATCCGATGCACCGGCTTTCTTCGCTGCTTGCTTGTGATAGTGCGAACAATACTCGCACCCGTTGACTTGTGACGACTTGAAATAGGCGAGCTCGCGAAGTTTCCCTGGCAAATCGTTCTGAATTCCATCGTTGATTTGAGTGACTCCGCCGAGCACATCCGGTTGATAGGCCAACGTGTTAAAGATATTCAGCGATTGACCAAACTTTTTCTCGATCGCTTTCAGGATGGGCTGAGCATCCGCAGGGGCGTTGGATTGATCAAGCGGTTTAACGTGTGGCATGGGTGGTCCCTCGAGAGTAGCAATGCAAATGGATGAGCAGCGGGATGACCTCCCGCTTGCACCGCTGTACACAGGGCAATTGATGTGCCAAGGTTTCCGGTCGGCTTGCATCCCCATTGGATCGATTCTGCAGCAAACCATTGATCGCTGTGGCACCACGCTGAGCCGCAAACGATCAACGCCGACACAGAACCCTGGGCTTTTCCTAGCGGAGCGGGGCAAGCCGCCCGGTCTAATCGCCCGGTCTAATTCACCCGGTCTAATTCGCACCTTTTGATTCGCTGCAACCGGACGGCTGGCGGCGTGCCGCTATCAAAATGATTGGCATCAAGCCGACTTGGTGCGGCGTGCTTCCAAGCAACCGAGCAAGCTGTCCATTTGGGTCCCCGACTTGGCCGACACTTGCAAAACCTGCATCCCGGGACGCACCGCTTGGATATTTTGGTGAGCCGCGGCGGCGTCAAACTCAACCACTTCGGCCAAATCCATTTTGGTGATCACGGCAATGTCGGCCGTGTTAAAGATGGTGGGATATTTCAGCGGTTTGTCTTCGCCCTCGGTGGTGGAAAACAGCACCAAGCGAAGATGTTCTCCGAGGTCATAGGTAGCGGGACACACCAAGTTGCCAACATTCTCGATAAACAGATAGTCGAGCTCATCGAGCTGCCAACCTTCGATTGCCTTTTCCACCATATCGGCTTCTAGATGACAAACCGTACCGGTGGTGATTTGCCGCACGGGAACTTCGGCCCGCGCCAAACGCGCGGCGTCGTTTTCGGTCGCCAAATCACCGACAAGTGCAGCCACGCGAACGCCACGCTGCCGCATCGTCGTTAGCGTTCGCTCTAAGAACATGGTTTTTCCCGATCCGGGACTAGAAACCAAACTGACGACAAATACCTGCTGATCGTGAAAGCGTTGTCGGAGCCGCCGCGCCGCGACATCGTTTTGTTTCAGTATTTTGGTACGGACCTGGACGAGTCTTGTCACCGCAGCGTCGGGGGGATGTTGGATGCGTTGTTCGGTCATTGCGTCAGCTTCGAAGTTTCCAATTCCATCGCGACCACTTCTAACTCGCAGCCTTGCGTGATTTCCGGCGAAAGCGTTCCGCATACACTGCAGCACAGACACTGGATGGAATCCGCCAACTGATCGCATTCGCACTTGGGACAACGCACTTTCACCGGCACGTCCTGGATCTTCAATTCCGCATTTGCCAGCAGCGTTTCTTCGCGAGCGATTTCGAACGCGGACAACAACGCTTCGATCACGACGCCCGACATGCGGCCGATCTTCAGATGCACCGCGATCACATTGGCATCAGCTCGATCCCGCGATTCTTCGCTGGCGATATCGATGATGCTCATTGCGATAGATAATTCGTGCATGGCTGGCCGCGTCACGTGTTCTGTGGATTCGCGATTCCATCCCTGTGTTGGCTGGGGTGGATCTCCGCCGCTGCTTTTAGTTCGGATCCAAGGGTTCAACCTCTTCGAGATGGTAAAAGAAGCGATGTCCCGGTTGACGCTTCGCATCAGGTTCACTGTGGGGACCATCATCCATTACCAACGCGAGGTGCACCTTGTTTTCATTGTCTTGCTCGATATCTTCGATGATCGCGATTTTTCCTGCCAAGATGATATCCGTACTGTCGCCACTTTTTTTGGGCCACACGCGAACACGATCCCCGACACGCAAATCGCGGCCACAGAAACTGACACATTTAGGGTGGGGCTGGCCTTCGAGTCGATTCCAATCTTCTTCTTTCATCACATCTTCCGTTTAATAAATGGGTGAGATAAAGATCCAACTTGTCGCTTTTTTTAATTCAGAGCCATCCTTGCTGGCGGTAAACTCAAGTCTCTTTGGATGATCGATGCAAAGCTTTCCTTTGTTCCAAAGAGATCGATTCGTTTCGTTGCAAATTCTGCCACGCTGGCTCATCCGTGCTTCGCAATTCCTGTTTTTCTTGATCGGTCATCGTCATCACTCGCATCGCTAACATCTCGTCGATCTCGGTCTCGTCAAAACAGTCAACGGAACTTTGCGATGCGATTTGTGGATAGTCGTGCCGAATGCTGGGGGTGGCTAGCATGCAGTGGCGATCCGGTGGATCCCCCGCCAAAACCGGCCACAGTTTTTGGTTTTGGCACGTCGCTGCGAGCACTGCCCATTCCGGCGGCGGGTTGATCGTAGAAACAAATTCGCCCTCTTCGACGCCGAGAATCAGATGTGCCGAGGCAAAAACTTGATCTAAACGTCCCTCGCGGTGGCACGCTGGCAGATCGGACAGGTTAGAGGTGTTTCGCAACGTCACCGTCAATTTAAACACATGATCATCGATCACTTCGCCTGTCATCTCGACATCACCGGTGATGCTCAATTGGCTGCGTTGCACAACGGCGATGCAGCGACCATGGTCCTCGATCGGCTCGACATCGGAGGCCAAACTGAACGAAAATGCATCATGCTGGGCATTCCCCACCATTTCCTGGAGCGATTGCGTCGATGGGCGGATCTCGCGCTGGACCGCTTCTTGCGAAGCCTGATAAAGCATTTCGCCGATCTCAATTGAAATGACTGGCGTGGCTTGCTGCGGCCAATCCCAAGGAAGGGTATCTGCGGGGGAATCGAGTTCAAAAATGTCACGATTCAGCAGATGCAAAAAACGCGCAGCAATGCTAATTCTCGGTGCTTCGCCGACCACCAAACACTGCACCTGCATCCGATCGGGTTCCCCCAACGCGTTGCCTGCCGGATGGAGCGTGCCCAAAACGCTCCGTTTGTTTTTTATGATCGCCGAGCCCCGATAGGGATACAGCATGTAGCCCTGGTACAACAATGCATCGGCAATCTTCTTCACTCGCTCAAAAATCATACCGCTGTCCCCCGGAATGCATCTTTTATGCAACCGCTTTAACGTTTGCAGAAAAGTCGCAGTGAGCTTTCTCGTTTATAACGCTGCAACCACTCGCATGCATCCCATTGCAAACCGATCCATGCAGAAATTCGGATAATAATATTCTCGTCTCTTGTTCCAAACCGCGACCGGCATTCGCTATCGTCCCGTTTCGCGATTCGTTGGTGATTCGTTGGTGATTCGTGTTGGGGCGGTGACTCGGCCACGTTGCGGGGCATTCGCGGTACATCAGCAAATCCTCGGCAATTGCTCGCCGGCCAACATCGTCACGACGCGTTGGCCACCGATCAGACTTCGCATCACCACCATGCCCGTATGATCCGCGACCACACTTCCAATCACCGCCGCATCTCGGCCACGCGAATGCTGTTTCATTACTGTTAAAAGTGATTGGCAATCCTGTTCAGGGACCACCACAATCAATTTGCCTTCATTGGCCACATACATCGGGTCCAATCCGAGCATCTCACATGCCGAATGAACCTCGGCCCGCACCGGGATCGAAGCTTCGTCGAGTGAAATCCCGACTTTCGATGCCGTCGCCAATTCATTCAGCGTGCTCGAGACGCCGCCACGAGTCGGATCACGCATCACGCGGATCGAGGGACATGCGTCCAACATCACTCGCGTTAAATCATTCAGCGGCGCCGTATCGCTTTCTAGCGCCGTTTCAAACTCAATCCCCTCACGAGTCGACATGATCGTCATCCCGTGATCGCCAATGGTTCCGGAAACGATAATTTGATCCCCAGGCCGAGCGTTGCGAATCGACAATTCACGGTTTGCCGCGTGCAGCCCGATTCCTGTTGTCGTAATAAAGACCTCGTCGCCTTTGCCGCGGTCGACCACTTTGGTATCGCCGGTGACCAACGTCACCCCGGCTTCATCGCACGCTTGACGCATCGAGACCACGATCCGCTGTAACGATTCGATCGCAAAGCCTTCTTCTAAAATAAAGGCAGCCGAAAGGTACAGCGGTGTCGCGCCGGCGACCGCTAAATCGTTAACCGTTCCGTGAACCGCAAGTTTGCCGATATCACCACCGGGAAAGAACAGCGGTTTGACCACAAACGAATCGGTCGTAAAGGCAATTCGCGGTCCCGAATTTCGATGATTCGGCAGATTGGTTTGTGAATCAAGCGAGAGCGTTGCGGAATCTTCGAGCGACGAGAGCACCTCGTTGCCGAGTTCTGCGAGAAAGACACGCTGGATTAGATCCGCACTTAACTTGCCACCGCTGCCATGCCCTAGAAGCACACGCTCGTATTGGCTACGAGGTGTCGGGCATGTCATTTGGTCAAAATCAGCAACGTGCGTCATGGTTTCTCAATCTGACGGTATCGGAACGTTTTTCGGTTCCAAGGGCACATCGTCCATAGGTACATCCGCCGTCGCAGCCGCCGAATGGTTTTGCAAAAAGCGTCCGTAGTTATAGTACGCCGCGCAGGCTCCTTCGGACGACACCATCGTCGCCCCCAAGGGATGCTCGGGCGCACACTGCTTGCCGAACGCCGGACAGTCGTGGGGTTTACGGATGCCTTGCAAAACCAGTCCGCTGATGCATTTGCTCGATTCCAACACTTGCATGTGGCTGACGGCAAATCGCTGTTCGGCGTCAAAGCGTTCGTATTCGGCTCGCAACCGATAGCCACTGCGGGGGATTGTGCCGATGCCACGCCACTTGCGATCGGTCACCTCGAACACCTCATCGATCAACCCCTGTGCCGCGCGACTTCCCTGACGCTGAACGGCTCGCGAGTATTGATTGTCGACACCGATTTTGCCTTGTTCGAGCATTCGCACACAGCGATAGATGCCTTCCAACAAATCGACTGGCTCGAATCCCGTCACGACAATGGGAATCTGATAGCGATCAGCCAACGGTTCGTATTCTTCGTAGCCCATCACCGAGCAGACATGTCCGGCGCCCAGGAAACCTTGAACACGATTGGTGGGAGACGACAAAATTGTTTCCATCGCCGGCGGCACCAAAACGTGCGACACAAGCACCGCAAAGTTATCGATCCTTCGCTTTCTGGCTTGCCAAACGGCCATCGCGTTGGCGGGCGAGGTCGTTTCGAATCCGACCGCAAAAAAGACGACCGTTCGATCAGGATTTTTCTCGGCGATCTTCAAGCAATCCAGCGGCGAATAGATGATCCGCACGTCGCCGCCGCGAGCTTTGATGTTCAACAGATCGCTTCGGCTGCCGGGGACACGTAGCATGTCGCCGAACGAACAAAAAATAACGTCATCGCGTGAAGCAATTTCAATCGCCTTGTCGATCAATTCCAACGGAGTGACGCAAACGGGACAGCCCGGACCGTGAACCAACTCGACTTTTTGGGGCAGCAATTCATCAATGCCATAGCGAACGATCGTGTGCGTTTGTCCGCCACAAACCTCCATGATCGTCCAAGGCTTGGTGACGACTTCACCGATCGCTCGCAGCAACTTCTTGGCTGCTGCGGCGTCTCGATACTCGTGCTGGAACTTCACGGCACGATCTCCACACGCGTCTCGTCCCCGTCTGACGCTAACTCCCCGTCTGCCGCTAACTCCTGCAGGTCATCCATCTGCTTGAGAAACTCAAACACCTTTTCCGCTTCCGCTTCATCGATCACTTGCAGGGCAAAACCGACGTGCACGATGACATACTTGCCGACTTCCGCATCCGGAGTCAGATTCAGACAGACCTGTTTGAAGATGCCGCCAAAATCAACCTTTCCCATCAAGACATCATGCTCGATGAAAGTTGCGACGACCTTTCCAGGGATACCAAGACACATCGACACGCTCGGGTTGATGAACACTTGAGTGAGGAAGCATCGTCTAACGTATCACCTCGCAGTCAAAATTGCGTGATGTTAAATCCTGATTTTGCTGCATTTTCAACGCGATTTCAACGCAATGTTTCCGGACTGTAACGCATGGGCTGCGATCGCAAGTTGCCCTAATGCGATGCCGCCGTCGTTTGCTGGCACACGCTGGTGTGTAAAGACATTGAGCCCCTTGGCTTCTAACTGTTCGGAAATAAGGGTGGCCAAAAGCGTATTCATAAAAACGCCACCACTGAGCACGATTCGATCTATCGAAGCTGATTTCGCAAGTTGGATGCACGTCTGCACTGTGATCGCCGCCAACGTGTTATGGAATCGACGTGCAATCAACGTCGTGTCGACTTTGTTTTTACAATCGGCAACCACGCCGCGTATCAGGGGACGCGTATCGACCGGATCGGTCATATTCAGCGCGTACGTTTGGGCACAGTCGGATTGTAACGCGAGCGTTTCAAGCTCCATTGCGGCCTGTCCCTCGAAGTGGACAGTTTGCCGGACACCGGTGATCGCTGCGACCGCGTCAAAAAGTCGGCCAGCGCTCGATGTCCAGGGCGAGTTGAATCCGCGATCGATCATTTGCTGTACGATTCGCACTGCGTTGGGGCCGATCGCTTGGTCGATTCCGCTCCGCCATCCTTCGGCGTCACAGCTCGCCATCGTCAAATAGCTCAGCGCCACTCGCCATGGTTCCTTGGTCGCCTTGTCACCACCGGGCAGCCGGACGGGGCGCAAATGGGCAGCACGCTTGAATGATCGGTAACCCCCGATCAAAAACTCGCCACCCCAAACCGCCTCATCGCCACCAAACCCGCTGCCGTCAAAAACCACCCCAATTACGTCACTTTCGATCCCATGTTCGGCCATACAGCTAGCTAGATGCGAGTGGTGATGCTGGATCGCAAATGCTAGCAGGGACTCTCGCTTGGCACGTTGGATCGCGTAGCTGGTCGAGGCGTAATCAGGATGCAAGTCGTGGACGAGCACCCGGGGTGTGATTCCGAACAACTGCTCATAGAGTCCGATATCACGCTGAAACGAGTCTAGCGCGGACAAGTCATCCAAATCGCCAATGTGATGACTCAAAAACGCATGAGTTCCAGTGGCGAGTGCGAACACGTTCTTGCGCTGCCCGCCGACCGCCAGCACCGGTTGCGGGCAATGGAACGGCAGCGTGATTGGCATCGGCGCCGCCCCTCGCGAGCGACGAATCGGCGATTCGCGGCCTGCGATCACGCGGGTGACGGAGTCGTCACAGCGGACACGAATCGGTCGATCGTGAACCAAGAATCGATCCGCGATCCCCCGAAGTCGTTCCGCAGCATCAGCGTCCTGGTACGCAATCGGTTCGTCGCTACGATTACCGCTAGTCATCACCAAAGGATCGTCCCCCACGCAATCCAACAACAATTCATGCAGCGGGCTGTAAGGCAGCATCACGCCAAGGAACGCATTGCCCGGCGCGATCGCGTCGCTAATTCCGACGGCCTCGTTTCGTTTCCGCAAGCAGACGATCGGTCGCTGCGGCGACAGCAACCGCTGTTGTTCCGCAGCGTCGATCCGACACCACTTTGCCGCCTGTGTGCAGTCGCGAACCATGATGGCGAACGGTTTCTGCTGGCGATGTTTACGTTGACGGAGTCGATTTACGACCGCATCGTCATTGGCCAGACAAACCAGATGGTAACCGCCGATCCCTTTCAGGGCGCCGATCTTGCCTTGCTTGATTTCCGCAACAAAGCTCGCCAATGGATCCGCCGATTCGATTGGCACAGCGATCTCGTCGAGCAACTGCAAACGAGGCCCACAAGCCGGGCATGCAATCGGTTGGGCGTGGAAACGCCGATCCATTGGGTTTTCATACTCGGCACGACATGCCGCGCACATTTCAAACGCAGCCATCGTCGTATTCACCCGATCGTACGGCGCACGATGGATGATCGTCAGCCGTGGGCCACACTGGGTGCAGTTCAGAAACGGATAGCGGTAGCGGCGGTCCGCAGGATCAAAGAGTTCACGTCGACAATCGGCACACATCGCCATGTCGGGCGAGACAAAGACGTCGGCGGCCAGCGTGGTCTCGCTGGCCAAAATCTGAAAGTGATTCTCGTGACGCACCGGAATCGAGTGCGAGCTCAGACGGTCAATCCTCGCTAACGCAGGAGCCTTTGACCGCAGCTGCTCCGTGAAATGATCCAGTGCGGTGAGACTTCCTTCGGCTTCGATTGAGACTTGGCCCGATCGGTTCTGGACGAAGCCAACAAGTTTCAACTGCGATGCAAGCGAGTAGACAAAGGGACGAAAGCCCACACCTTGGACGATGCCCGATACGGTGATCGTTCGCCGCTGCATGAGAGCCTCGTTTAACACCGAACGTCTTTAGTGAGCTGTGGTGTCCAGCGGCGGGTTACGTTCGCCAAGCATGTTGTCGAAATCGAGGATCGCTGCGGGATCGTTGGCAACCATCTTGATGCGAGCCAGGTTAGCGCGAGCCGATTGCTCTTCTTCGACTTGCTCGGTGATGAACCATTGCAGTTCTACCAAGGACGCAAACGCCTTTTGTTCCATCGCAAGTTGGAACAGGGCGTCGATACGCTGGGTGTTCTCTTTCTCTTGCTTGAGTGCCCACTCAAAAATCTCGACGATATTGGCAAATTCTTGACGCGGTGGATCAACTTGAGTCAGGTTCACCTCGACATCGCGGGCGAGCAAGAAGTCATAGATCTTCATTGCATGGGTGTACTCTTCTTGAGCTTGAGCACGGAGCCAGCCGGCGCATCCGGTCAACTGTTGGCGGTCGCACCAGGCGCTCATGGCTAAATAGGAATACCATGATCCCAACTCGCAGGAAAGTTGTTCGTTCAGGGCGTCGGTAACTTGATGATTGGACATAGGGACTTCACTTCAAAAATGAATAGGGATCGGTTCGGACTTTGCCGTTTCAACCCGCATCCTAACGCGCGACTTCGTGATTGGACTAGCTGGCTATCGCTCAATACCGACGGGCATTACTCGTCCAGCGTGAACCCGACCTTGATTGTCACCTGCCAATGCGAGACCTTGCCATCGGCGATGTCGCCTCGCGTCTCGATCACCTCGAACCAGCGAAGCCCTTTGACGGTCTTTGCGGCACGGGAGATCGCGTTGTTCACAGCGTCCTCGATCGAGGAGGTGGATGTCCCCGTAAGTTCGATCTTTTTGTAGATATGGTTCGACATGACGATTACTCCGAGTGAGATTGCGAGACCATCGCACCCCCTGTGCGATGGAACCGAGTATAGCGTATTTCGAACCGGGAAATTCACCCAAATCCGCGTGCGTTCGCAGCCTCAAAGGCTGACCTGAGTAGGGAAACAGGCACGTCAACCTGGATCCATTTCTAGGCATCGGTTGCCGAGCTGATATTGGCAGGCTTGGATGGCGAAGCGTCGCTAGGACTTCTCGATTCCCAGCGAGCAAGATCTGCGAATTTCTTAGCCAGTTTCTCCGAAATCGATGACAGCGCACCGCCGCGGTGCATCGCACAATCCCGGCACTGCTCTTTGACTCGGTTTTCCAGATCGACCTGAAATGAACGGTTCTTTTTTCCGACGTAGCCGCTCATCAACAGCGACTTCAACAGATTCTCGCTGCGGTCCATTCCCGCATCACTTTCGCCCGCCAAGGATCGGCAACAAATTTTGGCGAGTTCATTGAGATCGGCTTCAATTTCAGGATTGGTATCTTCGTTAATTTTTGTCTCGTTCATCTTCATTTCTCATAGCGAGCATGGTGGTATTTATCTTTCACGCGGGATCAATGGTCCCCATTCACGGTGCGAACATCGACACACTTCCTCCGTCATCCTTTGTTGTCATTGCGTCTCCTTTTTCTCTCACGCCCCAAAACGCTCCGTCGACATCGCACTGCGGACGGACCGCAGCCGAAAATCGAGGGAGCGTCGCACTCGCTAGACAGACTTGCCATTAGCAATTGCAAGATGATTCAAACTGTTGCACTTGCCGTTCCGCCTCTTCTCGGGCGATGCCATAGCGTTCTTGCACGCGGCCTACCAATTCTTCGCGTTTTCCATCGACACGATCCAGATCATCGTCGGTGAGATCGCCCCACTGCTGTTTGACCTGTCCCTTGGCTTGCTTCCACTTGCCTTGAATTTGGTCCCAATTCATCTCAATATCTCCCGCATGTGAAGTTGCACAAAAATCAGCCCGACTCGGGCGTATCCATTAGCCAATACAAGTGCATTTGCTGGGCCAAACACCGTCACGATCCGCTCGATCCTGCATCAACGACAATCACGAAAAATCCTTGAATCCCTATCACCCCCAAGGTGAACTCGAACGCGGTGAAGCATTTTCTCGTAGCCACCCCTTCGCCAGCAGGTGGTGATTCGCATTTGCGCGGCAACCATCCACGCTACAAAACGCAAATGCCGTATGCAAAAAAAAACAGGCAGCATCCCTGTCTCGGGTTGCTGCCTGATAGGCTTTTTTTTAACCGCTTGCGAGCGTGGCCCCGGTTGCTCTTTATTCGTCCACGTCAACAGTGATCTCGCCTGTATCGAGAGACCGCTCCACTTCGACGCCCCCGTCGGGTGTTTCGACGTCTAACAGCGTTTCTTTGTTATCACAGCCGACGATCGCGAATCCAACAAAAAGCGTCGCGATAGCAAACAGCGACCGCATTGATCGGAGAAATGAATTCATAATGAACCTGCAAATTTGATTTTCAAAGGAAGTAAAACTCGATATGGCCACTAACCGATGGCCATTAGACGTATCCCATCAACACCAGCACCAACACGATAACGACAATGACCGTCAGCGCTCCACTAGGGGCGTACCCCCAACTTCGGGAGTGTGGCCACGCAGGCAACGCTCCGACAAGTAACAAGATCAAAAGGATGAGCAAGAGGGTGTACATCACGATTCTCCGCTTGGCACTGCGGCCAAAGTGCTGAACAGCAGGCTCCGCTGTTCCTGAGACAAATAGAGTTGAAACACAAACCGGACAACGGAGCCGTTACCCAAGCGGACAAGATCGCTTACTTATTCTTGTACGCGTCCCGCAGATCGCGAACCTTGTCATGGCCTGCTTTGACCACCGCGTATTGCGACAACAACACATCGTTCATCGCGCTTCCCGCCGTATCCTTAAGCACCTCTTCATAGGCATTCTTGATATGGTCTTCGCCGCGTTCGGCTTCGATCAGAACGACGTAGGGATCGCCTCCATTCAGCTTGCTACGGACATTGATCCACGCTCGATGCACACCGGCGCTGGCCGAACCATCGTCTTCCGCCTCTTCGCCATTCCACTGAACATAATTTTGCAACTCCGTTGCGAGCGCCGACCGCTCGTTGGCAATCTCGCGGAACAGCGTCGCGAGCTTCTTATCACTCAGCTCTTCGGCCGACTCGCGAAATCCATCATAGGAGTCAATATTGGCACGGATCAGCTTCTGAAGTTTCTTGACAGTGGCTTCACTGAGGCTTTGCTTTGTTTCGAGACTCATAGCAGACTCCGGTTAGAGGTTGTTTTTTACGGATTGACGCATCGATTGGCGAAGCGTCGTGCGGGTAAAGCATCGTGGTTGCAATGGCCACAGCAGCGACCAGGAATTGCGTATTGACAACGCCACCACGACAACCCACCACGACCAACAAAGGCAAACGGTGTGCCGACGCCGCATTTGTCTCTAAACCGAGCGGACGATCACACTTTTTGACCGCAAAGCGGCCAACTTGATTTAACAGCAGACAGCGGAGTCGTTCAAAGCAAGACGAAATGCTCACGAAACTGATTGATGCCGATTCCCGGCCGGATCACGTTGCTGGAGATTTTCGAGACTGGTACACGATTTGCCATTTTCGTTCTTACGAACATTCGTAGTGGTTCCTCGTTTCTGTGTTCTGTGTTTCTTGTTCCTCGTCAAAGCAAAGGGAGCTCCCCACGTGGCACTTCACCCTCATTGCATCTTTCAACGAGGATCTAGCCCCATCGTTGCCGCGGCGGTTCACAACGGGCACGACACCCGCCGCAGTGTCGAGCAGCGTTTGGCGATTGACGAAGACGAACAGCAACGAGAAGAAGATCCGATCACGGGCGAATGGACCCAAATCGCCAAGACACAGATTGTCGGTCTACGATCGCGTTTCGAAGTGGACCTGAACCGACCGCGTGACAAGGCGGTTTACGAAACGCCTGCCGATGCATGGGGCATGGAAGTCTGGGACACGCCACCGGACCCAAAAATGATCGAAGCGTCGCTGCGTGAATACGACGAATTCTATGAAGATGTCGAAGCCTTGCTGCGCGAATTGATCGAAGAACATGGCCGCGTCGTCGTTTATGACTTGCACACCTACAACCACCGTCGCGAAGGAGCGGATGCCCCGCCCGCCGACCCACGCAAAAATCCCGAAGTCAACATCGGCACTGGGACGATGGATCGCAAATTCTGGGCCCCCGTCGTCGACCGGTTTATCACCGAACTGCGAGAGTATGACTTTCACGGACGCAAATTGGATGTTCGCGAAAACGTCAAGTTTCAAGGTGGCTATTTCGGCGAGTGGATCCACACCACGTTTCCTGAACAAGCTTGCGCGATTGCGATCGAGTTCAAGAAATTTTTCATGGATGAATGGGAAGGCGAAGCCAACCCCGACGAGGTGGATTGTATTTACAAGGCGTTAGAGTCGACATTGCCGGGCGTCCAAACAGCATTGAGACAACTGTGAACCCCAACAGCACGCCGCCGCAACCGAGACGCGATCCAATCGAATCGGAGTTCGACGCGATTACCGATGCCGCATGCGCTCGGTTGTCAAAAAACGAACGGGTGCGACGGACGTTGCCAGGGGATGGCCGCTTAAAATTTGATCGTCAGCTTCCCTTTCTGTGTGTTTATCGCGCGCCGGTCGATCACGAAGACGCCGGCACGCGTGAATTGGTAACTACCGAGGCGGCCTATTTGTTTGCTTCGGCTGATCCGCAATACCATTCGGGGCTAACGACATTGACGACGGCCGTTCGCGGCATCATGCAGGAACATTTTGGCACATTCCTGTTCGTTGAAATATGGAGTTCCGACGCTGCGAGCCCCCCACAACCTTCGCGGCCGGGATTCGAAATCGTCTCACCTGACTTGGACGCGTTGCCGTCGACCATCGAAGTCCTGCGAAATTCGCTCAAAGAAATTTCGGTCCACGGACGCCGCGGCACCGTCACAGAGCGAAGCGACGCTAGCGTCGGACCACCCCAAATCGAACCACTCGCCCCGCAGTGTTCGGGCGATGCCAATGCAGGCTGCTGCACGATCGGGATCGCGGTAAAACCGGTGTATCGCGATTCCCGCAATGGATCGCTCTACCCCGTCGTGTTGCAATCGTTTCGCCGTCAATTGGCAACCGCTCTTCGCAAGACGATTGCGGAATTCACGGGCAGCCAAGACCAATCAACCAAGGTGCACTTCGAATCACTGGGGCCCTCGTCACTGGTCAAAGCCACTCGCTTGATCGACCAACAGCTGTGCAGCGTATCGGAATCGTTCGACTTCCTGCTGCAAGTCACGCCGACCAATGCGGACGAAGCTTGGCAACAGTTTCGTGACAGTCGTTATCGCGAGTTACCCACGCTGTATTATCGCCCGCTGCCGTACCACCCCAACGTGCTCAAACGCCGCCTGTTCGATATTGAAATTGAACGTGTCGAAGATCCCACTCTGGCGCATCTGTTTTGGGAAAAGCAAAACGAGGTGGATCGGCAATTGACTGCATTACGAGATCTTGACCAACCCGAAACGTCAAAGCCATCCTCGCATCCTTCGCCCTTTTTGAGCACTAGCCTGCAATTGCATGGTCGCCCCGAAGACGCCCTTGTCACGCTGGCCAAAGACATCCTACGAACGATTCACCCCAACCCGAAACGCAAATCGAAATCGGCTCGCTGCATCGCCAGCAGCGAAATCATTCAGCGAGCGCATGATGAAATCGACTACTATCACACCAAGATGAACGAGTTCACCGCGACCGTGCAGGTATCCGATTCCATCGCTTCGGGAATCATGGTCTCGCAAGGCCGGTTGCTGATCTCGAGCAAGATTAAACTCGCGGAAAAACGTGTCGAATCGTTGTTGCATCACGAGATCGGCACCCATTTGTTGACGTATTTCAACGGTCGCTGCCAACCATTCCAACAACTGTACGCGGGTTTGGCAGGCTACGAAGAGCTGCAAGAAGGTTTGGCAGTACTGGCTGAATACTTGTGCGGCGGATTGACAAAGCGTCGTTTGCGGACGCTGGCCGCTCGCGTCATTGCGGTTGATTCGATGGTCACCGGAAACTCGTTCGTGGAAACGTTTCGCTTGCTACACAAGAAGCATCACTTTGCGCCGCATACCGCGTTCACTACCACGCTGCGAGTGTACCGCGGGGGCGGCTACAGCAAGGATCTGATCTATCTGCGTGGGCTGCGTGATTTACTCGAATATTTGGCAGCGGGGCACGAGATTGAACCGTTGTATGTGGGCAAGATTGGATTGCAGCATGTGCCGTACGTGCAAGAGTTGCGGCGGCGCGGAATCATTACTCCTCCACGTGTTTTACCTCGTTTCTGGAACGACCCTCGAATCCGTGACCGGCTCGAAGTCTGTCGGGGCAAGTCGGTCCTTGATCTTATGGAGACCGACCGATGAAGATTGGATTTGTCGTCAACGACGTCTTGACCGAACAAGCTGCCTACACGACGACGCGGCTCGCGATGACCGCCGTGAACATGGGGCATCAAGCCTACACACTCGGCGTAGGTGATTTTGTCTACGCACCTGATGGAGCCATTCATGCGTCCGCACGAACGGTCAATGGCGAGCATTATGAATCGCTGGAAAACTTTATCGGTGAACTTCAGGACAAAGAATCCGGCAGCGTGAGAATATCGCTTGACGACCTCGACGTTTTACTGCTTCGCAACGATCCATCGGACGACGCGGCAGAGCGTCCTTGGGCTCAAACCAGTGGCATTTTGTTTGGACAACTCGCTGCGGCGCGAGGTGTGATCGTCTTGAACGATCCTGAGAATCTAGCCAATGCCATCAACAAAACTTATTTCCAACACTTTCCCGAAGAAGTCCGCCCTAAAACCTGTATCAGTCGTGACATCAAGCAGATCAATTCGTTTATCGAATCACAAAATGGCAAAGTGGTGATCAAACCGCTGCAGGGGTCCGGCGGTCAAAGCGTGTTTTTGATCAATGAAGACGAAAAAGCAAACCGCAACCAAATGATCGAAGCGGTGCTGCGTGACGGTTACTGTATCGTCCAAGAGTATTTGCCCGCCGCCGTCGATGGCGATGTCCGATTGTTTGTCATGAATGGACGACCGCTGTGGCACGAAGGGGCCTATGCCGCGTTTCGCCGAGTCAACAAAACGGGCGATGCGAGAAGCAATATGCATTCGGGGGGCAAGAGCGAGGCGGCCGAGGTGACCGACCAAATGCTTCAATTGGTCGAAATGGTGCGTCCGAAACTCGTCCGCGATGGCATGTTCCTAGTCGGGCTGGATATCGTCGATGACAAGTTGATGGAAATCAATGTATTTAGCCCCGGCGGACTCGGCAGCAGCCAACAGTTGACCGGCGTCGACTTTACCACTGCGATCATTCGCGATTTACAACGCAAAGTTCGCTACAAGCAGTATTACGGATCTCGCATCCGTAACGTGGATCTTGCCACGCTGTAGAGGGCGTGTGTTCGTCTCGCCGTGAACGATTCCCTAGTGGCTACCTTCGCTAGAAGCTGGTGATTCACAACGGACACCCACGATCCACGCTCTGGCGAGCGTAGCGATTAAAAGTTCACGGCGCTAAAGAATTGGCTGGGAATTCAATGAATTCAGCCGAGCGTGATCGGTGGCGGCCAGTGAAAAGAGTCGAAAAAAACAGGGGGAATTGACGAAAACGCCTTCACCGTCTTCAATTTGACATCGTTTCAACGTTTGTAAGGTTTGGAAGGTGCTGCGATGGGTGTCAAATCAATGGTGGGCAAGCTGGATGGGATGCTTCGGGTGGGCGAAGCGGCAGAGTACTTAAGCGTGACCACGGAAACGCTACGGAACTGGGATAAATCGGGACGACTTGTTCCCACGCGTCATCCGGTAACCGGGTATCGCTATTACCGGCAAGAGGACCTCGACGCGTTCCTCGCGGCCATCGTCGCCAAACGCGAGCACGCGTGAACTTCATCAGTGAATGCATCATCGGGTGGCATGCGACGGCGGAGTCGCAAAACGCCAGCGAGATCACAGGGGATATTCTGGGGAATCAAGAGCCGGATGCGGCAGTGGCGCGATGCGTCCGCTGGCAAGGTAAAAGCGTATGAATCGTGACAAAAAATCGGAGCAAAATCGCGTCGGCGATGCCTCGCCACTGATCGTCGGCGTGGGCGCATCGGCCGGTGGACTCGAAGCATTCCAGGAACTGTTGAAAGCGCTCGGCGATGCACCGGGGATGGCCATCGTGTTCATCCAACATCTGGATCCTCAAAGCAAATCGCTGTTGGTCGAATTATTATCAAAATCGACCTCGATGCCGGTGGTTGAATTAACCGATCGCACAGCGCTGATTGGGGACAGGGTTTACATCTGCCCCCCGCAAACGTTGCTGGAATTACACAATGGTTCGGTCCGCATCGTCCAACCAGAGGATGAGATTCGCCGCACATCGACGATTGACCATTTCTTGCATTCGCTTGCCCAAGACCAACAAGAGCGTGGTCTCGGCGTGATCCTGTCGGGCACCGGCAGCGATGGAACGTTGGGACTCAAAGCGATCAGCGACCGCGGCGGCTTGACGTTTGCGCAAGACCCGGTGTCTGCCAAATACGACTCGATGCCTCGTAGCGCTGCAACGACGGGAGTCGCGGATCACGTGATCCCGCCCCGCGAGATTGCTGGCGAACTGCTACGTTATGCCCGTCATTTGTCGGATCAAGCCGCTTCGGTTTCTTCCCATCATTTGGGGCAGCAGATCGAAGAAGCGATTCCAGTAATCGCGGAAAAGCTGATGAAGGTCACTTCGCATAATTTCCAGCATTACAAGTCCAGTACGCTGCAGCGGCGTATCCAACGGCGAATGCAGGTGCGGAAAATCGCTTCGGTTAACCAATATATCGAACACCTCACGCAAAATGATGACGAGATCCAAGCTCTCTTTCGAGACTTGTTGATCGGGGTCACCGCGTTCTTTCGAGATCCCGAGGCCTTCGAAGCTCTGCGTAATCAAGTGTTGCCGAAGATCTTCGAAAACCGTGACCCCAACGACAATGTGCGTATTTGGGTTGCCGGCTGCGCCAACGGGGCGGAAGCGTACACGATGGCGATATTGTGTCGCGAAGTGATGGACAACCTCCCCACTGCGCCCAAGGTCCAGATCTTTGCGACGGACATCGACGAGCGTTCCTTAGCGATTGCCCGCCGTGGCACGTATCCGCTGGGGATCCGCGACCACATTAGCCCCAAGCGATTGAAACGGTTCTTCGTCAAACAGGGGACGAAATATCACGTCGCGAAAGAGATTCGCGAGCTGGTGCTGTTTTCGAATCACAATTTGATCAGCGACCCTCCGTTCTCGCGACTCGATCTGATCTCGTGTCGCAATCTATTGATCTACCTCGGACCACACCTGCAAAAGAAATTAATTCCGCTGTTTCATTATGCGTTAAGTCCCGCGGGTTACCTCTTTCTAGGCCCCAGCGAAAGCATTGCCTCGCACGGGGAACTGTTTCGCCCCCTCGATGCCAAGTCCCGCATTTCGCAGCGGAAAGGGACCGCGATCGGATCGGCAACGCCAACGGGTTTCCTGCCGCGAGCCGCGACATCCCCTCGATCGGCCATCGCCCCAGACTCATCAGTCGATTTGACAGACATGATGCAGCGGATTGTGCTCGACGAATTCACTCCGAAAACGGCGGTCATTGATGAATCAGGCCAAGTGCTAACGTCATCGCCAAATATCAAAAAGTATCTCAACCTGACCGCAGGACCGTTTGAAAACAACATCGTCAAAATGGCGGCAAGTGGCTTGCAAATTGGTTTGCGTGCCGCGATTGCGGAAGCCAAAAGAACGAGCCGCCGAGTCCAGCACGAAAACTTGTCGCTGCGTGACGGCGACCAAGTCCAACGGGTCATGTTGACCGTCCAACCGATGCCCCGTTTGGGCGAAGACGCTCCGTTATTTTTGGTCGTCTTTCACGATGTCGGCTTACCCATCCAACGTGACGAGAGCGACGGACTCACCCAGCCTCCGCACCCCGACACCGACTCGCTGATCATTCAGATTGAACGCGAACTCGAGACCACTCGCAGCGATCTTGAACAGACGATGCAGGACATGGAAGCGACTAATGAAGAGTTGAAATCGTCTAACGAAGAATTGTTGTCGATGAACGAAGAGTTGCATTCGGCAAACGAGGAATTGGAAACGTCACGTGAAGAGATCCGTGCTAGCCGAGACGCGATCGCCAACATCAATACCGATCTCGAGAACCTGTTCCGCAGCACCCAAATTGCAACGATTTGTTTAGATGCAAACCAAAACACGATCTGGTACTCGCCTGCCGCCTCGCAAATCTATCGGTTGATCGCCAGCGATATTGGACGTCCGCTGGGTGACATCTCGCATGACGCCGTCAAAATGCCGGCGCTCCCCAGCGTCGAAGAGCTATCGGCCAGCAACGAGCGACTTGAACATGAGATCGAAACGAACGACGGACGCTGGTTCCTCCGCCGCGTGCTGCCATACATGCGTGGCGACAAAGCGGACGGATTAATTTTAACCTTCATCGACATCACGCTGCAAAAGCAATCGACAATTCGGATGACAACGGAACATCAAGTCATCCGTTTGCTCGCCGATGCGAAGTCGTTTGACTCGGCGGTTCCTAAGGTTTTGAAGGCGATTCGAGAATCGCTGGGAGCCGATATCTGCGCCATTTGGCTACCCGATGCTCAGCACCAATTGCTGCGATGCACCGACGTCTCGGTAGGGCCAAACGATCCCGAGATGGAGCAAGTTGCTGCCAAAAATCAGGAATTTGAATTTAGCAAAGGGCGAGGGCTACCCGGCCGCGTCTGGCAGTCGTTGGCCGCACATTCAATCGAAAAGCTATCCGCAGACTCGAATTTTTCTCGCACGCATACCATTGCAGCGGGGCTGACCCAAGCGATGGCGATGCCGATCGTAGTGGGTACGGACTTCTTTGGTGTGATCGAAGTTTTCTCACGACGCTCAGGCAAATATGAGCAGCCGTTTTTGGCAATGTTGCAATCGATCGGCATTGAATTGGGACAATTCATTCGTCATACCCAAGCCGATGCGAATTTGCGTGACGAAGAAGCTCGCAAGTCTGCGATTTTGGCCTCGGCACTCGACTCGATCATCACAATGGACGTCGATGGACGGATCGTGGATTTTAACCCTGCTGCAGAGCAGACGTTTGGCTACAAACAAGATGAAGTGAGGGGGCGTTTATTAGCCGACACAATTGTTCCCGAAGAATTTCGTGACGCGCACACGCGTGGACTCAAACGCTACTTGGCCTCGGGCGAATCCACGGTGATCGGTCGCCGAATTGAATTGACGGCCCTGCGATCCAACGGCGAACATTTCCCCGTCGAGCTTGCCATCAACGCAACAAAGACTCGTGACGGGTCTCCCTTTTTCACTGCGTATCTGCGTGATATCACCGAGCACAAACAATTTGTGCAAACGATCTTTGAGCGGGATGAGCGAATCGTCGCCTTGCTAAACTCGACTGCCGAAGGCATCTACGGCATCGACCCCGAAGGCATCTGCACGTTTGCCAATGCGTCGTGCGCCGAATTGCTGGGTTATGCAGATCCCGAAGAACTTGTCGGCAAACAGATGCATCAACTGATCCATCACACGCGTCGTGATGGCCGCGATTGTCCGAATGATGAATGTCAGATCTACGAAGCATTCCGTGTCGGTGCACAAGTCCATATTGACGACGAGATATTTTGGCGAGCCGACGGCACACCCTTTGATGTCGAGTACTGGTCCTATCCGATGATCCGCGAGGGTCAAACGATCGGCTGTGTGGTGACATTTTTAGATGTGACTGATCGCAAAGAAGCCGAGCGAGTGGTAGTCAAGCAGCGTGAGGACCTTGATCTTGCCTTTCGTGCCGGCCGCCTAGGATCATGGCACTGGAAGATGTCCGAGAATCAGGTCACATGGTCGGACCACTTGTACGAGTTACTCGGCTACAAGAAAGATCAATTCGTAGCGACGGCCGAAGGATTTCTGCAGATCATTCACCCCGATGATCGCGACTATGTTCAGGGCCGTCTTGACGCAGCGTACAGCGGCAGATGTGAAGAATTCGAGATGGATTTCCGGGTCATCCGGGGCGATGATCAGCAAATCATCTGGACTTACGGCCGCGGTGTAATCCAGCGTGATTCGCAGGGCAACCCACTGTCGATCACCGCGGTGGCGAGCGACGTCAGCGCTCGCAAAAAAGCGGAACTCGACATGATCCAGCGAGAGCGAACGCTCTCGCTAGCCCTGGATGCCGGCCGCATGGGCAGCTGGGTTTGGAACATCCCCAAGAACAAGATCACTTGGTCCGATCGTCTGCATTCGATGTACGGCTATGACAAACAAGAATTCAAGGGTACCCCCGAGGGATTCTTGGAAATTGTCATTCCCGAAGATCACGCCGTGGTGCAGCAGGTGATTGACTCGGTGCTGCATTCGAATTCCGAGCGTGAAGAATTCGAGTGTCGTTGCATTCGCGGTACCGATGGGCGAACGATCTGGTCTCAGGTGCATGGCGTCGTCGACCGCGACGAGCAAGGCAACGCTTTACAGATTACGGGGTTTGCCGTCGATATCACCGAACGCAAGTCACGCGAATTGAACCTAGCATTTCTAGCGGACTTGCAATCCGCATTCGTCAATCCGTTGTCGGCCGACGAGATCATTCAGCAGGCATGTACCCGAATCACCGAGTACATGAATTTGTCGCGATGCACGCTGTCCGAAATCAACGAACACGACGAAACGGCGAACGTGTTTTATGAACATCTCACCAAGCCTGGTCTTGCCAGTCTGCGCGGAGTCCATAGCCTCGCCGAGTTCCACGAAGATCCCGAGCGAGCGGCTCTGTTGGCTGGCCACCCGCTCGCGATTGATGACTGTCAAAATGCATCACGTTCTGCCGCCTCGGCCGATCGTTTTACTGCCTTGGAAATCGGTTCGATGTTCACCGCAACCTACATCAGCGACCGACGTTTGAAGTTTGTGTTGGCCGCTATTCGCAGCGAACCGCACCGTTGGCAAGCGGACGAGAAAGAGTTTTTACAAGAGTTCACGACTCGTGTTTACGCGCGTCTCGAAAGAGCCCGCGCCGAAGACGCACTGCGTGAAAGCGAAGAATTCAATCGCACGATTATCGAAAGTAGCCCCGACTGTATCAAAGTCCTCGACTTGGACGGTCGCATGTTAACGATGAACTCCGCCGGGATCGCCTCGTTTGAAATCGCTGATTTCGAGACATTCCGAGCCGAGCCCTGGGAAACGTTATGGCCCGCCGAAAGTCAGTCGAGCGTTCGCCAAGCGCTGCGTGAGGCGATTGCCGGGGGAACCGGCAGCTTCCAAGCGTTTTGCCCCACCGCCAATGCCACGCCCAAATGGTGGGACGTGATCGTCACCTCGGTGCGCGGGGTGTCGGAGCAGATCAAATTTCTGGTGGCGGTTTCCCGAGACATTACCGAACGAAAACGCTGGGAATTGGAACTCGCCGACCGCGAAGCTCACCTGCGTCGTGTAATCAACAATCAATTGGGACTCGTCGGAGTGATCGGAAGCGACGGCAAATTACTCGAGGTCGACGATCGTTCGATGAGTATCGCAGGCCTGAGTCGCGACGATGTGATTGGAAAACACTTTGCCGAATGCGCGTGGTGGACTTACGATGACGCGGTCGCCAACCAAATGCGAGACGCAATGGATCGCGCCTTTGCCGGTGAAACGGTGCGGTTCGACGTCGGATTGTATTCCAAGGCAGGCAATCCGCTGATGATCGATTTCATGATGGCACCGGTCCGGGATGCCAACGGCAATATCGAATACCTGATCCCCTCGGGCGTTGACATTAGTGATCGCTATGCCGCTCAGATGCGATTAATCGAAAACGAACGCCGCATTTCGATGGCGCTCAAGGCAGGTGCAATGTCAGCCTGGGAGTGGAGCGAGGAAAGAAGCGTCTGGGAAGAATCTCTATTCCAACTACTGGGTATCCCTTGGCAAGAGAACCCCTCATCCGAATTGTTCTTTCAGAGCGTCCATCCCGATGACCTTCCTTCGCTTAAATCTGTGTGGAAGCAGGCGACCGAAAATGGCGATAACTATGAAACCGAATTCCGCATCATTCGTCCTGATGGCCAAGTAATCTGGCTGGCTTCGGTTGGCACCATCCTGCGTGACGAACAAGGCAAGATTACACGGATCCATGGGCTGAACTGGGACGTCACCGCCGCGAAGGAATCCGAGCGTCGCATTCTGGCCAGCGAAGAGCGGCTGCGTTTGGCACTCAGTGCTGCGGAGTTGAAACTTTGGCAATGGCACGTCAATGCCGACCAATTCTATCGCTCCGGTGAATTGAGCAAACAATCGGGAATCGAGTCCGCCCAACCGATCGGAGGCCTCGCGGAGTTTCTTGATCTGGTCCATCCCGATGACCGAGATCATGTCGAGCAGACCTTGCGTCAAAGCTTGGAAGAGGGTACGCCGTATCGCTGTGAATATCGCATCCGGCGTTCATCCAAAGCCTACCGCTGGGTGATGTCGCTAGCCCATCTTTCCATCAAAGACAGCGATTCACCGCTGCAGATGATCGGGGTCGAGTTGGATATCACCACTCGGCGTGAATCGGAAGAAGCAATCAAATCAGCATTGGAAAATTACGAAAGCAGCAATACAAAACTGCAAGGTATTTTCGATGTCACCTTGATCTTTGTCGGCGTGATCGACCTGGATGGTCACGTCAGCGAAGTCAACGAAACAGCCACCACGGGGTGTGGATACACGCGGGACCAGATCATTGGAAAAAAATTCTGGGAGTGTCCATGGTGGCGTCGATCGGCGAAGGTGCAGTCTTCAATCCGAGAATCCTTTCAACGTGCTGCTGCGGGGGAAAGCTTCGAAATGGAACTGGATTACTGGATCGCCGACGGCTCAAAACGCTCGCTTCAATACAGGATTGCCCCGGCTCGAAACGAAAAAGGCGAGGTCGCATTTGTGGTGCCTAGCGGCGTGGACATCACCGAACGAAAGCGAAATGAACGAGAGATCCGGCTCAGTGCCCAACGCTTGAGCGTTGCCGCCAAAGCGGCCGGTTTTGGCATGTTGCATGTCGATTTACGATCTCAAAAAGTGATGTTTTCACCGGAGTTCAAACGAATCGTTGGCTATCCCGAAGATTACACGTTCCAGATCGAGATGAGCCAAACTCCCTCGTTTGTCTACCCCGATGATGTGGATGCGTACCAACAGTATTTTCAGAAAGCCGCCCAGACGCGGCGGAAACTGATGACGCCACTTGACCTTCGCATCACGCGACTTGACGGCCAAATCCGCTGGGTGCGGTTGCAAACCAAAACGCTGTGGAGCAAAGGTAGCGAAGGCCAAAAACGCCCCTCTCAAATTATCGGCACGCTGCTGGACATTACGAATCAACATGAATTCGAACAGTCGCTCAAAGAAGCACGTGAACAGGCGGTCGCGGCGAACGAATCCAAGAGTGCGTTTTTAGCGAACATGAGTCACGAAATCCGCACCCCGATGACCGCAATCCTGGGCTATGCCGACTTGATTGCCGAAAAGGTCAACGATGACGAAACGCTTTCGCACGTTCGCACGATCCGGCACAACGGTGGTTTTCTGCTGGATATCATTAATGACATTCTTGACTTGTCAAAAATCGAAGCCGGCAAATTTGAAATCAGCCAACAACGGTTCGCGCCCAGCCATTTAGTCGAAGACGTTCGCTCGATCATGGAAGTCCGTGCGACTGAGAGCAACCTTGAACTCGATGTCGAATACCACGGTAAAATTCCTGCGGAAATCACCTCGGATCCCAAACGTTTGAAACAAGTCCTGATTAACTTGGTTGGTAACGCAATTAAATTCACCCCCACCGGCATGGTGAAAATCATCGTGCGTTATGTGAATCAGCAACACGACCATGGGATACTGCAATTCGAAATTGTCGACTCCGGAATCGGAATGAGCAAACAACAACAGCGGCGGTTGTTCCAACCATTTTCACAAGGGGACGGCAATGTCAATCGCGAATTCGGCGGCACAGGACTCGGGTTGGCGATCAGTAAACGGTTGACCGAGATGTTGGGCGGAGAAATTTCGGTCGAGAGCGAACTGAGTAAAGGCAGCAAATTTACGGTCTCGATTTCCACAGGCGATATTGACGACGTGCAAATGATCCAGCCCAAATTGACGATCGAACCGCCGCCAAGCACCGTGCCCGCCGAAACGATCACCTTGGACTGTCATGTCTTGGTTGTCGACGACCGCCGCGACATCCGCTTTCTCAGTAAATCGTTGCTCAAAAAAGCGGGAGCGACAGTCAACGAAGCCGAAGACGGCGAAGTTGCGATCCAAATGGTCGAAGAGATGATCCGGCAAGGCCGTTCCTATGATTTGATTCTGCTGGATATGCAAATGCCCCGGCTCGATGGATACCAAACCGCTGAACAGCTCCGTAAACTCGGTTTTGACGGTCCCATCATCGCGCTGACCGCCGACGCGATGCAAGGCGACATGACTCGCTGTATCGAAAGCGGGTGCAACGATTACCTGAGCAAACCGATCAACGTCGAACGGTTGACCCAAATGGTGCACCGCTTCACCAGCGAAGCCCGCTAAAGACTTTGACCTGCGGCACACGGAATGCAGCAGGGGTGAAACGCGAAACTCACCAACTATACTGAAGCTCTTCACAATCCAATGGCCGTTTCAAGCCGTAAGCGAATTAGGCGATGCTGACACCCGAACAAAAACTACGATTTCAAGAAGCGATCGACCGTGTGGGTGGCGACTGCGACTTGCTTGTCACGATGGCAACGCTGGTCAGCGAGGATGCGCCGCAATTAGTCAACGACTTGGAGCTTCAATTCGAGAACAACCAACTGCAGGACGCTGCTGCCACCGGGCATAGTTTAAAAGGATTGTTGAGCACTTTCGAAACGGGGTCCCCCGTCAAAGAGCTGCAAACGGTGATCGACGCAGCACGTGCGGGAAATCGTGACCGGGGCAGCGCATTGTGGTTAGCCTGCAAACCCGCGATCGCAGCCCTGACCGCCTCGATCACAGAACTAGCCGTTAGCGGCTAATCATTTTTGGCGAACCACCACATTGACCCAGCGAGGGACGATTTCGTTGACACTCAATTCGCTCGGAACATTGGTCAAGGCTTGTTCGGTGGACAACCGCTTTGGAGTCCCCAGCTGCATATCCTTGAGTTCCAGCGAGACGGCGATGGCCGAGACATCGAGGATTTTGAAAGCCTTGTCCGATCCCACCAAGGTCACTTCGGCATAACTTGATCTCGGTTCCGCGACCACCCAATCTTCGGCCAAATTGCGATATTCGATCGGCACAATGATCGTTCGCTGTAGCGTGGCGGTTTGATAGGCGAACAAGAACCAAAGCAAAATTGCCAGCGAAAAAGCTGCGAATCTCATGCACCAGCGGTCCCACCCGCTTTCACCACGCAAATTACTCGTCACCGTCTGGCTGGCCAAAAACTGCTCGAGCCGCTGGGCGAGCCCTGCCGGATCCAGCTCCGTCAATTCTCCGTTGTGAGCGATCGTGATCGTGCCGCGTTCTTCGGAAACGACCACCACCAAGGCATCACAACATTCCGATAACCCGAGCGCGGCGGTATGGCGAGTTCCACTGCCTTGCACTTTCATCAGATTGGACGACAGCGGCAAATGGAGACTGAGTTGCTGAATTCGCGAGTCTTCGATCAGCACTGCGCCGTCATGCCCCGGCGATTTGGGATGAAAAATACTCAGCAACAGCGGTTCACTGATCTCGGCATCCACCAACACGCCACCACGCACGTGCCGGGTCAGCGGCTCGCGGCCTGGGAACACAATCAGGGCGCCGATCTGATCACGAGCAAGCACCGCAACGGTTTCGACAATCGTATCAATGATGCCCGAATCGGCGGAATCATGTTTGCTTTGGCGCAGCCACCGCGATGAAACAAGCCGCTCGATGCCGTGGCGAATATCTTGCTGAAAAATCACGATAATGGAAAAGATCACCGCGATGATTCCGTATTGGAAAACCATCGTGGTCAGGTACATTTCCAACCATCCCGCCAAAACATAGAGCGCGGCTAACAGCACGATCACAACGCCAAGCGACTGAGTCGACCGATGTCGCAGCCAAACCAGGCCGACATAGATCAATAGCGTCACGATTCCGATGTCCAGTGCATCGGCCAAACGAATCTGCTCGATCAATTCATTCAAATAACTCGGCATTGATCTTCACTTCGCGCGTTCGCGGTCTAGATCTTTGTTCGTGTTTGAGGTTGAGAGCGGGGGCGAGGTCGAGAGCGACACTCGCCAAGACTTTCAGCGTTGACAATGCTGACCGAAACTCTTGGCGAGCTTCGCTACTCCGAATTTGTATTTATAGCGGTACGGCGATCTGAAAGTCGTCGGTATTGGACTAACGCTGCTTTCGGATCGCGGCAATCAAGTCGGCCTTGTTCATCTTACTGCGTCCCGAGATGTTTAAATCCGCAGCCAGGTTTTGAAGTTCGTCGACCGTCCGTTCTTCGAGACGAGTGTTGGGGTTCCCCGTACCTTGAGTCGTTTTGTTCGGAGTTCGACCTTCGTGACGGCGTTGTTTATTCACCGTACGTGCTGCTACCTCTTCGGCATCGTCTTCCGACTTGCCGCGTTCCAGCTGACTCTCTTTGATGTGATCGAACTGTCGCTCGTCCTTTTTAGACCATTTCACCATGATCGCCCTTCCTGCTAACGCTTATTTTCTTTCGAACGCAAGGGTTAAGTCGAACGCAAGGTTAAGCGACGCGACAGTGTTGCACGTCGTTTAACCTTGCATGAAATGAACATTGCATCGACTCAACGACACAATGATGCACTGAGATGGTCATGCCACCGATCACGCGACCGGGCCGCGTCGTCCCATCACCAAACTGATGACGAACAACACCAAGAACACAACAAACAAAATTTTCGCGATACTCGCTGCGGTTCCAGCGACAACGCCGAAACCAAGTGCCGCCGCAATCAACGCGATCACCAAAAAAGTTAATGCCCAACCTAACATCGTAAGCTCCTTAGTTCTTGAAGTGGTGAAAGTGGCAATGAATGCTTCATGCCACCAACAAACCGCAAGACGCATTTCGTGTGCCATGTGATGGCGAGCTGTGGAAAATTAGCGAGAGACGTATGAAAGTTCGCGGCAACACAGGCGTCATCTGCTCGGGCACAACCTCTCGTTGCGCGAAAGCAGCTCAGGATGAGTGTTTTGGTAGCATCGCCCACAACCGACAACTCGTGACGGCCGGCGCCCGGTCCAATGCCACCTGCTTTGGTTTGCGCCTTGCCGCTACCCAAAGTAGATGGCACTGAGCGTAGATGGCACCGAGCGACCGCCTTTGCATTGATGCCACATCAACCAGGCTGGCAGAACACCACGATGCTTACCATCGAAGCCGACCGAGAGGCGGAGGACAAAAACCTAACAAAACCCGTAAAATCACCGCGTTTCACGGCGAAACGCCGGTTTACAGTGTCCACAAAATCCGAATGCGGCACGCCAAGTGCTAAATCGTGATGCACTGGGCTCTAAGCCATCTCGCTGGGCTCAAAATGGAATATCGGTGACTCAAAACCCCTCAAGGATGAAATCATGTTGGTACTTAGCCGCAAATCAGGTGAATCGATTCGACTTGGCGACGACATTGTTCTGACCGTTACCCGGACCAAGGGCAATCGCGTCCAACTCGCAATCGAAGCCCCACGCGACATTCCGATTCGACGCGCAGAACTCGATTCGAAACCCGAGCCTAACTCTGCGAAGCGAAGTGTTTCTGTGAACCGTTTGCAAGACTACCTGCGGCGATCGGCCTAAACCGCTGCAACAACACGAACCTCAATAGCACTGTTTCAAATAAAGCACTGTTTCTAAAAAACGAGAGAACCATGCGTTACACACTGTTGATCGCTGCCGCGATCGTTCTGGGCACCTCTGTTTCGTCGATTGCCTCTTTTTCGTCGACTGCCCGTGCGGATGACAAATCCAGCGACACGGCAAACGAACGAATGCAGGGTCGATGGCAAATCGTCGATGGCGTCAACCAAGGACGCGAATTGTCCAAACTAGAACTTGACGGCAGCACCGTGTCGGTGACAGCCAACTTGATCGTGACCTACGACCGAGACCAACAACAACGGTTTCAAGCGGTCTTTACCGTCGACGATTCACAGGACCCGATGCAGATCACGATGACCTCCGTTCCGGAGACGGCACGACCGAGTGAAGTCGCTCGCGAAAAGCAGGATGGAAGCTCCGAACAAGCTCAAAAAATGACCGCATCGGGAATCCTCAAATTTGATGGCAAAAACCGATGGGTGTTGTGTTACGCACTGCCTGGGGCCGAGCGACCGAGAGAATTCAAGTCGCCCAAGGGCAGCAAAATCATGCTCTTTACGCTGCAAAAAGACCAGGGCGACCCGATACCCGGACTTGGCAAAACGATCGAAAGCGAAAAAGAGTAGGGGCGGAGAATCGCCAGGCGTAGCTCGCTGCCAGCAACCGAGTCCAATGCGGCAAGGCATTGGCTGAGCGGTTTACGTCCAGCCTGGTGAATTCGCTTCCACCCCGCCTGAACAGCAAAGTAAATTGTGCAAAAAAGGCGGGTAAAAAAAGGGAATGCGACCAGCCGATCACGCGGGCGTTTCGCCTTCCCTCGCCACACGTGTTTTGGTCCATCGTTTGCTTTAAAATTGTGTTGTTCACACTGGTGTGAATCGCCAGAGCTGGGGGACTGCCCCCGGCCGGGCGTTCCATTCAAAACACAATCAACTTAGAAGCAACCATGGCCACTGACACTCAATCCGTTTTCAAACGTGACATTCTTAGCAACAAGAACAACGACAAAGTTTCTGGCTTGTTGCAGCAAAACTTGGTCAACTTGATCGATCTTGCTCTACTGCTGAAACAAGCCCACTGGAACGTCGTGGGCCCTAATTTCCGCAGCATCCATCTTCAACTCGATGAGATCATTGCGACGGTTCGCGACGCCAGTGACGAGGTCGCCGAACGCATCAGCACGCTGGGCGTTGTCCCGGACGGTCGTGCCGCCACCGTGGCTGAATCGAGCGAATTGGCCGCGTACCCCCGCGAGTTCGTCAAAGTTAGCGAGACGGTGACGTTGTCAGCCGACGCCATGAAAACGACGATCGATTCGCTACGCAGTGCGATCGAAAAGCTCGGCGATCTCGACCCGATCAGCGAAGATATGTGCATTGGCATCTGTGCACCGCTGGAAAAACACCTCTGGATGCTGCAAACCCAAGAAGTGGTCTAGAAATGATCGCGGCCGCTTCGGCCCATTTGCGCTCGCGTCGCGAGTGCGAGGTCATCCACTTTAGTAATCGGTGCGGCGCTAGCCGCCCAGTTGAATCGTGACGCCCCCGTGGCTATCGCTAAAACGCAGCGCGGTGAAGCATTTCGTAGCGGAACTCGTGCAAGAGTTTCGGCGGGCATACGCCAGTCGAACGAAAACCGTTAACGGCTTGTTGATTTATTGAGCCGTGACGCGTCAGCGGCCGGGTCCCACGCGGTACCCGGTGCCTTACGGCCCACGGCTCACCATTGCAATTCGCATTTGGAATAAATCAACAAGCCGTTGACGACTTCCGCTACGCAAATTTAGTCACTTTGTTTGTGACTCGAGATGCAGTGCCATCAACGTGTCGGCATCCGCCAACAGTGCCGCACGTGACTCTTCGGGGATCCCCGCCGTGCCACTGGCACTCCACGCTGCCTCGATCGCTTTTCGCTGGTTGGTCGGCATCGCGATATTCGCATCGCTAGCCAACTGGATGCGACGATGCAGCAAAAAGAATTGAGGATCAAAAATGACTTGTTCAAATAACGACTCACAGAATAGGGGCGTCGCAGCGGATCGAGTCAGCGCATCCTCGTGATCCTGTTTCAGCCGACTGGGCGATGTCTCTTCAGGAATCAACAATATCCGGTGCTGCCGCAGCAGGCTGCCAAGCCACTGGCTTCCCATCGCCACGTCGATCGGAATGGATAGGATCAAACCAGCCAGCAACGGCGAGAACCAAATTAGAAACGTCGGGGCGTACAACGCCAATGCAACCGCCACTGCGATGCTGAGCGTGGTGACAAAGCCAAAACGTTTGGCCGCGTCTCGCCACGCGACTCCCTGTTCATCACGCGTCTGCGCGGACCATTTAACGTTGGTGCCTCGTAGTGTGGCCAACACAAACCGGCTGTGGTAAATCGCCATGATCGGCGACAACAACACCGAAGCCACGACTTCGATCATCACGCTGGCAACCAGCCGCAACCGGCCGCCAAGCAATCCTGTGTTTTGCGGGCTTCGGACCGCGATCAGCAAACTCCCCAACTTGGGCAACAACAACAGCGACATCGAAACGACAAACAGGATTAAGGCTCCCGAATCGAATTGTGGCCCCCGAATCCCCGGCTCTGCGATGCGATCGAGGATCGTTCCGATCACGCACAGCATGGTGAACAGGATCCAAATCGGCGAGGCAACGTACGACATCACTCCCGAAGCAAAATGCAATCGGCTGAGCGGCCGAAACCCCTCGCTGATCAACAATTGTAAATGCTGAAGATTTCCCTGACACCATCGTTGATCACGTTGGGCATAGTCGGCAATTGTGGTCGGACACTCTTCAAAGCTGCCGCCCAGATCGGTCGCTAACTGCACTTTCCAACCGGCACGCAGCATCAACGCGGCTTCGACGAAATCATGGCTTAGGATCTCGCCTCCAAGTGGTGCTTTGCCAGGCAGCACGGGAAGGCCGCAGTACCTCAGAAACGGCTTGATGCGAATGATCGCATTGTGCCCCCAGTAGTTCCCTTCGTCGCCTGCCCACTTGGCAAATCCGGCGACAAAAATGGGCCCGTATACGTGGGCAGAGAATTGTTGCAATCGTGCAAACAGTGAACTTCGTCCCACCGGGGTCGGAGGCACCTGCAGGATCCCCAACTGGTCGTCAGCTTCCATCCGCCGTACCAATTCCACCATCGTTGACGCGTCCACCAAACTGTCCGCGTCCAGCACGATCATGTAGCGGTATCGGCTGCCCCAGCGACCACAAAAATCGGCGATGTTGCCCGCTTTGCGTGCAGTGTTTTTGGGTCGGTGGCGATAGTAAACGTTCACGTCGTCGCCATGCTTTCGCAGCAGCTCCGACCATGCTCGTTCCTCTTGAAGCCAAATTTCGTGATTAGTCGAATCGCTCAGAATATAGAAGTCGAACTGGTCAATCGCGTCAATCGATTTGAGTGACGAAAGCATCGCTTCGATCCCCGCGAACACACGATGAGGCGACTCGTTGTAAACCGGCATCAGGATCGCCGTGCGAGCCGCGAAGCGATCGTCGCCCGGCGGAATCGACTCGTCGGTGGACGTTGACAGATCACTGGGCGAGTGATGGTTGGGCGAGCGACGCCACAAGCAGACAAACCCCAACGACGCGAGTGAAAACGAAAACACGATCCAACCAAACAGCAACGCGAAGAGCGGCAAGCTCAGCAGCTCGAACAGGTTCAGATGATTCCCACCTGCGATCACCCAATAATAGGTCGCGGTGGCGATCACGGTTCCGATCAACGTCACAACGAATACGCCTCGACGAATCCATTTCGTTGTACGAGTGGGATCGGTGCGAGTGGGATCGGACGGAAGGGGACGTGAACTCGGACTTTGCATAACGGTAGCCTCGCCCATCATTTTCGGACAGGCAAAAAAGAAGAAGAGAAATGGGTGATCATGCCCGCCAACCGCCAAACCGATCGCATGATCGATGCCGTTAAGCGTGTGAAATGATTTGACTCGACCTGCTTAACGCTCTGGAGCATTCGTTAGTTCTGCTGTTCGGCGTATCGTCGGCGTCCTTTCAGGACCGCAATCCGATTGCCGCCCAATAACTGTCCCACCCACCAATCGATTCTTAGCGGCGCAGCGCGGCGAACAGGACTCGCGTTCCACATCGGACGATCAATCGACGCGGGAATCACCTCGCGAGTCGATTGGGATGGTACAGGCATCCGCGTCAATTCTTCGATCGCCAATAACATCGAGACCCGAGTGAGATCGGCGTTTTTGCCTGTCGCGGATTGTGACGAGTTTCCGGTCGCTGCCTGTCTCACGATTCGATCGCTTTCTGCCTCGGCTCGCTCGTCGCAAACACCACACTTTTGCAAGTAAGATTTCACTTGTTGACGTGAGCGATCGAGATCGGTTGGATAGGATGTTGCAGTGGATGTGCTAAACGAAGCACCCGTGCTGTTGACCGTGAACGTTGTTGCTGAAACAGACATGAAATTGATCCTTGGATAAGCTGATGAGTTGAGCGGGAACCGCTCCGTCGTCCCTACTGTTTTCGATGTAAGTACAAACGTTGTGCCACAACATCGTCCACGCCGACGCGAATTCTTTGGCCACCCACTCGCGGAGTGAGTTGAAACACGCCCGGCCTTTAACTAGGGGGGTAAGGTTCACATAGAATCGCTGTGCGGGAACATTTTGCCATTAACGCCGTAGGAAAGATTATTTAGCATTTCGATTGTGAAGTTTTCGCTGGCTCCGGTAATGTCCTCCGAACCGTCAAGGTCACCCAATCATCCACGGTTTGCTGCTCAATTTGCGACCAACGGGTTGCTAAACAGCAAAGCAGACCGCATGCGTGGTTAGGTTTTTGGCGTTTTCGACACGGCATTCTCACGGAAGCAACAAAACCACAATCCCCGCTTCCCCACCCCCCCATCAACAGGCTCGCAATGAAGCGACGCACCTTTTTGGCGACGGGACTGTCGCTTTCAATGGCTCCCTCGAATTTGCTGTCAAAGGCAAATGCTGTCGAATCTCAGCTCGTGTCCTCACTTCGGCGAGAACCTGCGGCGATGGAACAAAGCGACCACAGCTTTCTGCGTGACCTGCAACAACGTTGCTATCAGTATTTTGTCGATGCAGCGCATCCCAACACAGGCTTCGTTTCGGACCGCGGGGCCACCGATGGATCGTGGTTCAGTGTTCATGCGAGCTCGGCAGCGTGTGGATTTGGCTTAGCGGCTCATAGCGTGGCCGCCCAATCCGAGTGGATTCCTCGCCAACTTGCGGCCGCTCGGACTCGCCAATTGCTGCATTCGTTGGTGACGCTGGCCAATCACAAAAAAGGATTTGTCTATCATTTTTTCGACGCCGCCAGCGGCAAGCGATCGCGGGGGGCCGAAGCATCGTCAATCGACACGGCACTGCTGATAACCGGTGCAATGACCGCCGCGACGACGTTCTCAGATGATTTAGAAATTGTCCAATTGGCCGACGAGCTTTACCGCCGTGTGGATTGGCAGTGGATGCTCGGCGCAAACGATTTGATGCACATGGGATGGACGCCGGAATCGGGTATGATCCCGCATCAATGGGACAGCTTCAGTGAACTCATCGTGCTGGTGCTGTTGGCAATTGGGGCACCAAATTCGCCCATCCCGCCACGATGTTGGCAAGCTTGGCGACGCTCGCCCGTGTTGCAACACGATGGCGAAGACTTCATCAGCTATCCACCGCTGTTTGTACACCAGTATCCGATGGCGTTTTTCGATTTCCGCAAAGTCCGATCCGCCAGTGGCCGAAGTTATTGGGACAATTCCGTCCGAGCTCACCATGCTCAAATTGCGTTTATGACCGAGCTGGGCAACCGCTACCCCGCGCAAATGCGACATTACGGCAACGACCTGTGGGGGTTGACCAGCAGCGATAGCGCCGGCGGGTATCGCGATTGGGGCGGCCCTTATGAAAACGGTCGCTGCGAACCCGACCGTGATATCGATGGCACGATTGTCCCCAGTGCTGCAGCGGGCGGATTGGCGATCGTTCCCAACGAAGCTCTACACACCCTTCGTTATCAAAAACAACACTTCGGCGACAAAATTTTCTCTCGTTATGGGTTCGTGAACGCCTACAATCCGGCGACTCAGTGGGTCGGCCGCGATGTGATTGGGATCGATACCGGCATCACGCTGGTGATGGCTGAAAACCTGTTGACCGGTGGGGTCTGGGAAGCATTCATGCGACATCCAGCAGCAAATCGAGCTTTGCAGCTTGCCGGTTTCGCGTAGCACGCCGACCACCGACTCAAGTGGCACACTTGTTGCTTTCGAATCCATCCCGCTTGGTTCACTCTCTTCACCACGGGATTCCCTTTATGTTGCGACTCTTTACAGCATTATCGCTGCTACTTGCTCTATTCGATGGCATCACTTCGGCTGATTCTCCGCGACGTCAGGTAATTCGTTCACAAAGCCAATCATCGGGTGCGGCGACGTCGATCACCAGTTTTGCGGAACTCAAGACGTTGGCCGCGGCGACCGCCAAGGAAAAATTCCAGCCACGTGCGGAACCGCCTGCGGCACTCGCTCAAATGAGCTACGAGCAATATCGCGATATTAGCTACCGGCCTGAGAAGGCGGTGTGGTGGAAAGACGGACTTCCGTTTTGGCTCGAGACGTTTCATCGCGGCTTCGTTCAACGCGATCGCGTTTCGCTGTACACCATGGAAAAAGGGGTGACGCGAGAAATCCCTTTTTCCTCAAGTAACTTTCGGTATCGCACCCCCATTGCCGAGAAAGTGGTTCGCGATTCGGGACATGCGGGCATCAAGATCGCGGGCCGTTTCCCAGGCCAGAGCGATGGACAAGAGATGTTGACGTTCCTCGGTTCGAGCTACTTTCGTGGGCGAAGCGCCGATACGGTCTATGGCACCTCGGCACGCGGGCTGGCAGTGGATGTAGCGCTCCCTCGCGACGAAGAGTTTCCATTCTTCAAATCGTTTTGGGTCCAGCGTCCTAAGACAAGTGATGAAGAACTCTCGATTCTGGCGTTAATGGACAGCCCTTCGGTGAGCGGTGCGTACCAATTCACGCTGACCCCGGGGACAACGGAAACCATCGTCGATGTTCGATGCTCGTTGTACTTTCGTTCGCTGCCCGAAAAGATCGGCTTGGCGCCGCTGACCAGTATGTGGATGTGGGGCGATGGGCTGATGGGACCGCCGCTGGACAATCGCCCCGCCGTCCACGATTCGGATGGACTGTTGATTCAATCCGCAGACGATGGATGGACATGGCGTGCGTTTGCTCGCCAAAGCTATCCTTCGGTCAGTCAGTTTCGCGTTGGCAAATTAAAAGGGTTCGGTGTATTGCAGCGCAACCGAGCTTTCTATCACTTTGACGACCATAACGCTCAGTACCATAAACGGCCCAGCGTTTGGGTGCGACCGGCCCGAGGGTGGGAAAACGGCGTGGTCGAACTGCTCGAACTGCCCGGCGCTCACGAAGGGATCGACAACATCGCTGCCTATTGGATTCCGGATGCGAAGCCGACGCTCGATTCCCCGCTAGAACTCGATTACCAAGTTTCCTTTTTCCCTGGCGATCGCAGCAATCAAACCTACGTCGCCAGGGCGACCTATTTCGATGTGCAGCGGCAAGACGAGTTTGTCGCCTTGGATATCCGCTTTGCCGGCGAAACGATTGCGAAGCGCAAGCAGGGAACCGTCAACGTTGATGTTGCAACCATTCGCGGCGAAGTCATTTCCGCATCCGCCGATCGCACCGACACAGGCGACTGGATCGCCCATCTCCTCGTGCGTCCTACCGAGGATGCTCCTGTGGAACTAAGCGTCACGCTGATCGATGCCAAGATTGATGCAAAGCGAAAACTGTCGGAACGATTCGTCTATTTGTGCCCCGACAAAGAGCCGACGTTTAAGTATCCGCAGGTGTATACACGAAAGGAATAAGTCGATCGTGTGCACGGGGTTAGGCACAGCAATTGCGTTGTTCTGATTGGGTACAGCGGGAATACGTGGCGACCGGTCGACTTCCGACCCGCACGCTTCCCAGCCCAATACCAGCAACAGGGACGCAAACAATGCCAACCCATACGACAACCTCAAATAACCGTCTAACCGACTCGGATTCGAACCCACAATCCGCTACCGATCCGTGGGACCAAGTCTTTACCGCGATCAACATTCGTTGGCCGCAAATCAATCAAGACGAACTGAAACAGTGCGATCGATCGGTGGATGATCTCACCGAATTCGTCGCCTCGCGAGTGGACACCCAGCGAGACGAGATTGAATCCGTCGTCTCGGAATTTGCTCCGGCTCACGAGTCTCCGCTTCGATCGTTCGTCGATCAAGCACACCGGGCTGGCGAGCAAGTCAGCAATTCGGTGCATTCGGCGGTCGAGCGAATGCAGTACGAAATGGACGAACTGCCTGTCAAAACGTCGCTCACCAACCTTGCGATCGGCTTTGGCCTAGGCGTACTGGCCACCACGATGTACTTCAACTCGCGTCGCCAACGAACCACGTGGCAACAGATCCGATCCAACCGTTTGTTTCAATAACTTCAAATAACAATCAACTCCTACAGGAACTCTATTATGATTGCCCTTCGATACCTCAGCTTGGCCGCAGCGGCCGCAACGTTGATGTGGACCGCTGACCCCACCACGGCGGATGCCCAAGTCGTCGTTCAATATGGCAACTCGGGATCTTATTACCAACGCAGCTATCCGACGTACTCTCAACCCTCGTACTCGGTCCAGCGTTATCCGAGCCAATCGTATAATCAACCCTATTCGTACTCGGTCCCTTCGTATAGTTACCGGCAATCGACGCCTCAGTACTATACGCCAAACGGACGATACAGCAGCGGCTATCGCGGCAGCAATTCGCTGCCCTATCAATCGTACAGCCCAACCACCAACGGACGTTACTACAACAACGGCTCGTACTATGGAAACAATGTGTACGGAAACGGCTACTATGGAACCCAGTCGCAGCAGCGGGGCGCCGCCATCGGTGGTGCGATCGGAGATGCCATCGGTGGGCAGCGTGCCGGCAACATCGGTGCTGCCATTGGCAGTGCGATCGGTAACGATTAAGTGCAGCAGGTTAGTGGGAAAGGCTTCTAGCCTGTCATCTTCCTAAGCCTTCAATACACAGCAACTGCTAAACGAACTCAGGCCTGATGAATCATCAGGCCTGAGTTTGTTTCGTCTCTGCCCAAACATTTACGTCTAGTAAAACCTTTACGCCTGGCCAAACTCAGGACCACAAAACATTCGAATGGCTCCGGGGATGCATTCAAATTCGACCGGTTCTTCATCCACCACTTCGCCATCGAGCGTGAATCGCATCGGCGGATCGGAATAAAGTTTCAGCCGTCGAGCTTGCCGATAAATGACCTGCTCACACTCGAGAAAGTTGCCAAGCAGGTTACCGGCAACAATCTCGACCATGTCCATCACATCACCGTCTTTGATCAGCACCACGTCGAGCAGTCCATCGACCGGCGAAGCTTCGGGAGCCACTTCGATGCGTCCCGCGTTTGTTTTCCCATTGGCCACGAGTACGGCCCAGCTATCAAAATCACTAATTTTCTGGCCGTCCATTTCCGCATGAACACGAAAACTTTTCATATCCGCCAACACCCCTACGGCACCGCGGAGATAGCTGAACGCTCCCCAACGTGATTTGATGTCGTCAGTCAGTTCTTCGGAAACACGGACACAGTTACCGCCCGCCGCAACGTTGGCGTAATAACGCTCGAATCCGCTGCCGGCGATCCGGACCACATCCATGGGAATCGGCTGGCGATCGCGATGTAGTGCCACCGCCTCTTCGATCTCGTCTGGAATTGCGAGCGTACCAGCAAAATCATTGGCGGTCCCCAGCGGAATGACCGCCATGCTGGGGCGGCGAGCACTGTCGATTTTCATTAATGCGTTGACGACGGCATTGACGGTTCCATCCCCGCCGGCGGCGAATACGACGTCGCACTCACACTCGAGTTGCTGTTCGATCGTTTCCCGCAGATCCACGTCGCGAGAGATTTGCACCCACGTGGTCGTCGCGGACGGCAACGCCGCGCGAAGCCGTTCGACTTGCTCGGATTTGCCCGAGCCACGGTTCCAGAAAACGAGGTTGGTCATGGTTCGTTTTTTAATATCCGAATGATTTTTTCAGGGTTACTTGCGGGTGCTGTCACTTACGGGGCATTTCACAGACGCTGCGACACACCGCCGGAGCGGTGTACTGCATTTCTTGCGCCCGCGGTTTGCTTTGGCTTGATGAAATCTGCAATCCTCGAGAGTCTGTTTCGGAGCGTGATTCTCAGAGACACCTCGGATCTGTTAGAATGCAAAAAACATTTCACAACACGCTCCCAATCAGGGCCGACCCATGAGTTCGTTAGATCAACTAAAAAAACATACCGTCGTGGTTGCAGACACCGGCGATATTGATGCGATCGCTAAGCACAAACCACAAGACGCGACGACCAATCCGTCATTGCTGTACAAAGCGGCTCAGATGCCACAATACCAATCGTTGCTTGATGAAGCGATTGCCTACGGCCAATCCAAGTCCAGCAGCGAAGAAGGGCTGCTCGATGCCATCATCGACAAATTGTCGGTCACATTCGGTTGCCGCATTTTGGAACTGATCCCAGGCCGCGTCTCGACCGAAGTCGATGCACGACTTAGCTTCGATACCGAAGGGACGATCAACAAAGCACGCGAATTGATCGAACTGTACAAGGAAGCCGGAATCTCGAAAGACCGCATCCTGATCAAGATGGCGAGCACATGGGAAGGCGTCCGCGCCGCCGAGCAACTCGAGAAAGAGGGCATTCACTGCAACCTGACTCTCTTGTTCGGATTCGGTCAAGCGATCGCGTGTGCCGAAGCCGGGGTGACGCTGATCAGCCCGTTTGTGGGCCGCATCTACGACTGGTACAAGAACAAGCGAGGTGTCGATTCGATTCCGGTGTCCGAAGATCCCGGTGTGGAATCAGTCACCACGATTTTCAACTACTACAAGAAGCACGGCTACAAGACCGAGGTGATGGGAGCGAGCTTCCGCACCAAGGAACAAGTGATGGCGCTTTGCGGCAGCGACTTGTTAACGATCTCGCCCGATTTGCTTGGCCAGCTTGCCGACATCGACACTGACGTTCCGAAGTCACTCGACGCAGACGCAGCGGCGAAGATGGACATCGAAAAAATCGAGATGAATGAAGCGACCTTCCGCTGGATGCTAAACGAAGACGCGATGGCCACAGAAAAATTGGCCGAAGGCATCCGCGGCTTCGCAGCCGACCTCGACAAACTGCGAAGCTACCTCGCCCAACGAATGGAAACCGCCTCGGTGTAAGTGGGTGTGGGATAGGCTTCCAGCCTGTCATCGGTTTTATCCACCCCGACGTTTCATCTTGTCATCTCCCAGGGGACGAGGCGATGAACGAAGCAGGAATATTTAGGCGGCGCAAGCTGCCGCATATCGATGTCGAAGGCAAACCGTATTTTATTACGGGATGCCTTGCGGGAAGCCTGTCGGCCGCAGGAATGAAGCGGATCAAAACACGGCGCGACGAATTGGATATGCGACCAAAGCCGAGCGACTTATCGGACCAAGAGTGGGAGATAAAGAAGCACAAATTGGTGTTCAAGCTGGTCGACACCTTACTTGATGGTGATACTCCCGTTCGACACTTTGACGACGATAACGCAGCAGAAATAGTTCAAAACGCTTTTCTACATTTCGCAGACGAACGCTATCGTTTGTTGGCCTTCGTTGTGATGCCAAGCCATCACCATTGGTTGTTCTTGCCAGACGAACATTGGGCTGCAGAGCAACTGGCTGCTTCAAGTAGCAATCACACGCCACGAGAAATCATCTCGCACAGTGTCCAAAGTTTCACGGCAACCCAATGCAATCGAGTGCTAGCACGATCAGGAACATTTTGGCAGGGCGAGACGTTTGATCATTACGCTCGAGACGAAGCTGAAATGCTTCGCATTATTGAATACATCGAACAGAATCCGGTTGCTGCAGGTCTTGCACAGCGGCCTGAAGACTACAAGTGGTCGTCCGCACGCATCCGCTTCAAACTGGGATTGCCGCAAGGCGATCCGATCCCCAAACCGACTTAGGCTTCGAGGCTGACATGTGAAACAGGTTTCTAGCTGTCATTAAGCATTGCAACAAATGGCTGATAACAGGAAGGAGAAGAAGAGATAATGCCGAAGACAGGCTGGAAGCCTATCCCACATTTGCCTATCCCACATTACATCGTTTGATGGTGTCGACGAGGCTTAGGATCGGAGGACTTAACAGACGTCCCTTCCTCCACATGAATACGATTTGTCGTTCGCCCAAATGCCGACGCAATGACGTAACGACCAGTCTTCGGCACAATTCGCCTTGGGGACGACCTGCCAACACGCCGACTCCCAAGCCTGCGCGGACGCATGCGATTGTAAACCCGCTGTTGTCAGTTTCTGCGACAACGTTTGCCGTCAAACGTTCACGGTGCAGCGTGTGATCCAGTGCATCGCGTCCGTGCGTTCCTGGCCGAGTGACGACGAGATCGTGTTTGACCAGTTCACGCAGGGTGCTGTTGGCCGCAACGGCAAAGGGATGCCCCTTTTTACAGATCGCCAGAAACTCGACTAAATAAGCCGGCTCGAACTGAATCAACGGCGATGCGTTTTCGTTCTCTGGCTCAAGGGTCAATGCGAGGTCGGCTTCTCCTGACAATATTAATTCTTCGGCAACCTGGTTGTTGCCCTCTCGGAGCACCAACGGGTTGTTCCAAGTCTGGCGAAATTGCTGCAGCGGACTCGCGATCTCCTCCATCATCATTCGCACGCCAGCCACAATCGTGATCGGACGCGAATCACTCTCTTTATCCTCGGCGAGATCAAAGGTCGAATCCAAACCGGCCAACAACTCGGTGACCTGCGCGTACAACTTCGCTGCCATCGCTGTCGCCACCACGCCGCGTCCTGACTTCTCGAACAAATCCGTTCGATACAAACGCTGCAACGTTTGAATATGCTGCCACACTGTGGGTACCGAAAGATCCATCTCTCGAGCCGCCGCGGCGTACCCGCCCCGCTCATAAACACACTGGAACGTCTGCAATTGCTGGACGCTCAATTCACTGGCACGCGACGGGGAACCGGTGGATTGCTTCATCACGCCAACCATTAGCTAAATATAAACGATCGTTTTGAAGTATTTTATTTTAACGAACGCAGCCTTCCATTAGAATCCCATAACGTCAAGGAAACACCCCTCGAGACGCCAAGTCCGCACCCTGGATATCCCATGACCGAGCCCGTCGCCACGCGACAACGATTCCTGTTAGTGCTGTTACTGTTTTTGCATACAGTGAACACCTATATGGATCGCGTCTGTATCTCCGCAGCGAAGGGGCCGATGCAATCGGACATCAGCGGTTTGTCGGACCAGATGATGGGCTATGTGTTTGGCATTTTTGCGATCGGTTACGCTCTGTTCCAAATTCCCGCAGGCATGTTTAGCGATCGCGCGGGACCGCGGTTGGCACTGACCATTGTGGTAGTCATCTGGAGCGTGTTTACGGCGCTGACCGGAGCGGTGTTTACCGCGATCAGCTTGCTGGTGGTTCGTTTTCTATTTGGCATGGGCGAAGCGGGTGCTTACCCCGGCGCCACCCGTGCGCTGTACAAATGGCTGCCTGCGAAAGAGCGAGGCATCGGTCAAGGGATCTTCCATTCCGGCGCACGTGTCGGAGCCGCACTCTCTCTGGTCGTGATGCCCGCTTTGATTTCGTGGATCGGATGGCGATGGACGTTTGTTGCCAACGGTTTGGTGGGGCTGGTTTGGGGCGGCGTTTGGTGGTTTTGGTATCGAGATTCGCCTAGCGAACACTCGGGCACCAACGACGCCGAGGTCGAGCTGATCGCGACCGGCATCGCGGAGCAACAATCTACACCGCTAAGCATTCCCTACATCCAAATCGTGACATCCGCGAACGTGTTGTTGGCGATGTTTCAGTACGCTGCGAGTAATATTACATTTTTCATCAGTATCACGTGGTTGCGTCCTTATATCGAAGAACGTTGGGGCAGCCAGGCCGCCAATTTGTCGGCGCTTCCGCTATTGATCGGTGCCGTCGCTCTCTGGTTGTCGGGCACCTTGGTGACGCTGCTGCACAAGCAAGGCATGCCCGTGCTGTCGCGGCGAATCCCCGCGATGGTTGGTTTCGCTTTGGGCGCCATCGGGCTGTTGATGTGCACACAAACCGCTGATTCGGAAACCGTTTGGCCGCTGATCATCTGTTTTTCGATCGCGTTGTTCGGAGTCGAGATGACGCTCAGCCCAAGTTGGGCTCTTTGTATGGATATCGGTGGAGACCGTAGCGGTGCCGTCTCGGGTGCGATGAACATGGTCGGCAATATGGGCGCGGCCTTGAGCGCCGTGGTGTTCCCGTACTTCGTCGCCAATGTAACGTTGCCTTATTTTGCCGTAGAAACAGGAACCGCAAATTCATTCTTTGTTTTTGCCGCGACGATCAACGCGTTGGCGCTAGTGGCTTGGTTGTTTATGAATCCGCTGCGACAACTACGCGAACTCTCTGCCGGTCAATTACGAGTGCGGCTGGCGAGTTTCGCGGTCATGATCGTGGTGGTGATCGCTGCCTTGGTCTACACCAATTTTTTGATGCGGTAAGGGAACATGGCAGATTCAAACAAACCGAAACGCGGAGTCGCAGTGGGAGCAGGCTACTTTAGCCACTTCCATTTTGACGCCTGGAATCGCATCCCAGGAGCGGAACTCGTTGCAATTTGTGATGTCGATCGCGAGAAAGCAAACGTGGTCGCTCGCAAGTACGAGATCGCTAACGTCTACGATGACGTGGAAGCGATGCTACGTGCCGAAGAGCCCGATTTTATCGATATCATCACGCGGCCGGATTCTCATTTGGACCTCGTTCGCATCGCCGCCGAGGCCGGCGTCGACGTGATCTGCCAAAAACCACTCGCACCGACCATTGACGAAGCGGCCGAATTAGTCAACGTCGCTAGCGCCGCGGGCATTCGGCTAATGGTTCACGAAAACTTTCGCTTTCAACCTTGGTATCGCGAAATGCGGGGTCTGATGCAACGCGGTGCCATGGGCGAAACGCTCCACTCGCTCAGCGTGCGAACTCGGATGGGCGACGGATGGCAAGCGGATGCCTATCAAGCTCGCCAACCCTATTTTGCCACGATGCCACAATTGCTGGTTTTCGAAACGGGCGTACACTTCATCGACACATTTCGATTTTTAGCAGGCGAGATCGATGGCGTCTTTGCATCGCTGCGTCGGTTGAACCCCAACATCGCCGGCGAAGACACTGGGATGATCGTGTTCGAATTCGAGGGCGGTGCACGGGGCCTCTGGGACGCCAGCCGCTACCATGAATCCGAAGCCAAAGATCCACGCTACACCTTTGGTGAATGTCTGCTGGAGACCGACGGCGGATCGATTCGATTAGACAGCGACGGGCAGATCACGACCCAGAAACTTGGCCATCCCGTACAGTCTCACCCTTACGAGCATCATCGCCGTGGCTTCGCAGGCGACTGCGTTTACTTTACGCAAAAACATTTCATCGACTCGCTATGCAATGAAACGCCGTTTGAAACCAGTGGCGAAGAGTATTTAAAAACCTTGCGAGTCCAAGCGGCAATCTACCAGTCCGCGGAAACCGGAATGCCAGTCCGTGGACTCGCTACAGGAGACGGTCATGCGAATCATTGATCTGACATTGCCGATCAACAACGACATGCCCGGCGTCGATGTTTCCCCCGCGAAACGGATCGCAACGCATGGCTGGAATGCAACCACACTAACGCTGTATTCACACTGCGGCACCCACATGGATGCGCCATGTCACTTTCTAGACGGCGGACGAACGATCGACCAACAAGACCTTAGCGTTGTGATGGGCCCAGCAATCGTGGTCGACTTGTCCCCGGCAACTCCCAAGCAGCTGTTGACCGTTGACAACTTTGCCAGCGTTGCAAACCAAGTCACCCCAGGCTGCCGGTTGTTGTTGCGAACCGATTGGCACAAGCGATTCGGAACGATGGAGTATCGCAATGAATTGCCACGAATATCGATCGAGTTGGCTCGTTGGTTTGTCGAACGCGAAGTGGGCTTGATCGGAGTCGAGCCGCCATCGGTTGCCGACGTCAACAATATTGACGAGGTCACCGAAGTCCATCAAACACTCTTCCGAGGAGGAGTTGTCATTCTCGAAGGACTCGCCAATCTGGACCAATTGACTCAAGAGATCGTTCAATTGGTCGCGTTGCCACTGAAAGTCATCGGCGGCGACGGCACTCCCGTGCGCGCGATCGCGATGGAGGAGACTTGAGTGATGACAAACAAAATCAATACGACCGCCGCATCTGCAGTGCTTGGCTGTGTTGCCGACGATGTGACCGGAGCAACCGATCTTGCGATTAATTTGGCGCAAGGTGGAATGCGAGTCATTCAGTGGCTGGAAATTCCGACACTTGATGATTTGCAAGTCCACGCGGTCGATGCCGTCGTGGTGGCGCTCAAGACGCGTTCGATCGCCCCATCTGACGCAATCTCGCAATCGATGGCGGCCATCGAGGTGCTGCGTGACCATGGCTGCCAGCGGTTCTATTTCAAATACTGCTCGACATTTGACTCGACCGAGCAAGGCAACATCGGTCCCGTCGCCGAAGCGATGATGGACGCGTTGGATGTCAAACAAACGATCTTTTGCCCCGCGTTTCCCCGAGCGGGACGGACGGTGTACCAAGGCCATTTGTTCGTAGGCGACGCGCTGCTCAACGAATCGGGAATGCAGAATCACCCGCTCAATCCGATGCAGGACGCCAACTTGGTGCGATTCCTAACGCATCAAGTCACGCGTCCCGTGGGGCGGCTTTCTTATCGCGATCTCGCCGACGTCGGCCGCGCCACCGAGTCACTGCAAACCCAACAACTCGATGGCATTGCTCATGTTGTGGTCGATTGTGTCGACGATTCGCAATTGCAAACGATCGCTGCGGCGGTCAGCGACATGCCGCTAGTAACTGGCGGATCAGGTCTGGCACGTTATCTAGGCGAGGCATATCGAAAATCCGGATTGGTCGACGAACATCGTGCGGCGAGCAAGTTGCCATCGATCCCAGGTCGCAGCTTGATTTTGTCGGGCAGTTGTTCGCAGGCAACCAACCGACAAGTGGCCAAGGCAAAATCATTTTGCAGTACTTGGCAGCTTGATGTGCTTGAGATTGCTCGCGATCCCAGCGGGTACCAACGACGACTCGCGGCATGGGCCGAGGCCTGTGATCCCCGTCGTCCTCTATTGATTTATTCGACCGACGATCCCGAAGGCGTCCGCAGTGTCCAGCAGGCTCTGGGGCAAACCGAAGCGGCGCAAGTGATCGAATCATTTTTAGGCAAAGTCGCAATGGATTTGACGACCGATGTCGGTGTACGGCGGTTAGTGGTTGCCGGCGGCGAAACGTCGGGCGCAGTGGTTCGTGATCTGGGCATTCGTGCCCTGAAAATTGGCCCTGAAATATGTGCCGGTGTTCCTTGGACCCAATCGATTGGCACGCAACCGCTGGCGATCGCACTCAAATCAGGCAACTTTGGTGATGATAACTTCTTTCACACCGCACTGGAGATGTTGGCATGAGCGAACGAGAATTGCGCGAGCGAATCGCCATGCACGGCCAATCGCTGTTTGATCGCGGATTTACGTGTGGCAGCAGCGGAAATATTAGCGTCCGCTTGCCGGATGGTATTTTGGTTACGCCCACGAATGTCTGCTTGGGCCGGCTCGATCCCGACCGCATTTCTAAAGTGAAATGGGACGGTTCGCTGGTGGCCGGAGACAAACCGTCCAAGGAAGCGGTGCTGCATTTATCGATGTACCGTTCGCGTGAGCAGGACGATGCGATCGTACATTTGCACTCGACATATTCGGTTGCTGTGTCGTGTCTACCGGACATTGATTCGGCGAATGTACTTCCGGCGTTGACGGCCTACTATGTAATGCGTGTCGGCACGCTTCCGATGCTGCCCTATTTTCCGCCGGGGGCTGAAGAACTCGCCGCCGAGGTAGAACGAGCTGCGGTGGGTGCGAGAGCCATATTATTGGCCAATCACGGACCGATCGTGGCCGCGTCCGACCTTGATAAAGCGGTCTATGCGACCGAAGAACTCGAAGAGACCGCCAAGCTTTATTTACTGCTGCGTGACCGCCACCCTCGTTGTTTGACCGACGAGCAGTGTCGCGACTTGCACGAACGATTCCCTTCCTAATAAAAGTAAAACCACCATGTTTGTTGTCGCCGTCCAATTCACGATCAAACCCGAATTCGCCGACGCGTTCCGCGAGCGAGTTTTGCAACAAGCGAACGATTCGCTGGCCAACGAAGATGCATGTCAGCAATTCGAAGTCAGCGTCGATCCTGACGATGCGAGCCAATTTTTCTTGTACGAAATCTACGACGATGCAGCGGCGTTTGACCAACACCGCGCGGCCGACTATTTCCACGATTTCTCGGCAAGCGTCGGACCATGGGTGGAAAGCAAGTCACTGAAAACATGGCACCGGATCTCGTAGCAAACGCTCCACCTTTTCACTTTTTCATCTAAACATAAGAAACAACAGATGACTTCCTATCGGATCGCACTTTTGCCGGGCGATGGTATTGGCCCGGAAACCATGGCAGCGACTCAGATCGTGCTCGATCGCGTTGTCGCGGAATTCCCCGATATCCAACTCGATTGCCAATCGCATCGTGCGGGCGCGGAACTCTATCGCGAGACTGGCGAGACGTTGCCGAAAAACGTTTTGGATGCTTGTTTGGCTGCCGACGCGGTACTGTTGTCGGCAATCGGACTGCCCGATGTGCGACAACCCGATGGGACGGAAGTCCAGCCGACGATGATGGTGGGACTGCGTCGTGCACTCAATCTGCACTCGGCAGTACGTCCAGTGAAATTGTATCCGGGGGCTCCGTGTCCACTGAAAGACACCGGAGCGGGAATCGATTTTGTGATCATCCGTGAAAACCTCGAAGGCCTGTTCGCTTCGTTTGGCGGCGGCAGCATGGTGGGCGACGAAGTGGCCACCGACACGTTGGTAATCACCCGTGCGGGGACATCCAAAGTCGTCGATTATGCGTTCCAGTTGGCGTCACGCCGCAGCGGTCGTCCGCGTGATGGCCAACGCAAAGTCACCTGCGTCGACAAGGCAAATGTGTTTCGCAGCATGGCGTTCTTTCGCAAGATTTTTCATGACGTCGCTGCGAAGTACCCCGAAATTGAGCACGACGCGGTCTATGTCGATGCGATGAGTTTGTACATGGTGCAGAACCCATCCGATTTCGATGTGGTCGTGATGGAGAACCAATTTGGTGACATCCTGTCGGATTTGGGTGCCGGAATCGTCGGCGGTCTTGGCTTAGGACCATCGGCTGAAATTGGCGATAAACACGCGTTGTTTCAACCGTCCCACGGCACCGCCCCCCAACTCGCTGGCAAGAATGTCGCCAACCCTCTCGCCACGATTCTGTCGGCCGGCATGATGTTGGATTGGCTCGGTCAAACCCACCAAGATGCAAATTGCATCGCGGCAGCGGTCGCTGTGGAAAATGCAGTTGCTGAAGTACTATCGCAAGGCCAAGTGCGAACACCCGATATCGGCGGATCGTCGTCGACGACCGACGTCGCTCACGCAGTCGCCGGTGCGATTCATGCTGCGGTTGCCAGCGACGCGTAAGAAAATGTCTGGGTTCGATTGACAAACCCGCGTTTTGATCGCAGAGCGATCAACGACGATAAAAACAATGCTAACGACAGGCTAGAAGCCTATCTCACTCTCCTGATTCCGTTCCCACCCACGAGGATTTGTCCATGAGTCGCAGTTTCTCAGTGCAGCTTACACGTTGCATGTCGGTCTTGCTGATAGCCTGTTCGCCATCGTTAGGATTAGCCGCTGACCCTGTGTTCAAAGAAGCCGACGGACTCGTCGCGGTTGAAGCGGAACACTACGTCGAGCAATCTTCGACGGACAAGCGAGCTTGGCACCTGACCTCGTCCGAGACCACTCCCGACATCACTCCCGATGGTGATCCACCGCATGTCGCCGGAGCAAGTGGTGATGCTTATCTTGAAGTCCTGCCCGATACGCGGCGGACTCATGGCGACAAGTTGATTCGGGGGACGAACTTCGCTCCCGAAGCTGGTGAGATGGCGGTGCTGAGTTACAAAGTTTATTTCACAACGCCAGGCAAATATTACGTTTGGGTGCGTGCTTATTCCACTGGCAGCGAAGACAATGGGCTGCACGTGGGGATCGATGGCCAGTGGCCTGATTCCGGTCAACGATTGCAATGGTGCCAGGGTAAAAACGAATGGCGTTGGGAGAGCAAACAACGCACCGAAGAGCAACATTGTGGCGAGCCCTACAAGATTTTCCTTGATGTCCCGACGGCAGGCGAACATACGATTTCGTTCTCGATGCGTGAAGATGGGTTCGAGTTTGACAAGTGGATCATGACCACCGACCGCGACTTCACTCGCCCCGAGGATGCTGGTCCGACCTCGAAACTTCACTCGGGCAGCATTCCAGCGACACCTCCGGCTCCGAAGGCATCACAAAAACCCGAACAAGTCGCCCAGACAGCAACCGACGCTGGACTTTTCCTGACAGCCAAAGAATTCGACGTCAAGAACGAGGCATTCTATATCGATCGCGGCCAATGGCTGGCCATCAATCCCGATCAACACAAACAAGCGACGGCGGATACCACATTTCAGTTCCCCACGGGTACGTACGACGTGACGCTGCATGCGATCGGCGAAAACGATGGCATGTCGACTTACACGGTCAACATCGACGACAAACCGTTGGGTGAATTCAAGTCGCCGCTAAGCAAACAAACTGCCGAAGATGCGGCCAAGTATCGCAAAACTTGGAAAAACATTGCGATCACCGACGGCGCCATCGTGACAGTCAAAGCGGCCACAGGTAGCGAAGACGGCGAAGAGTTTTCACGAGCTCGTTGGGCCGGGATCACCTTCACCCCCGCTGACGCAACGACTCGCAAAGAAGCGAAACCGTACCTCGTCAAGCAAGCGTCGAAACCGAAACAGCAAACCGTCGCGGCAAAAGCAAGCCCCACCAAACCGGTCAGCAATTTGCCCTTGATGTTGCCTCGCAGGGCCAATGGTGACGGCAGCGTGAACGTTTCGGGCGAAACGAAACAGTGGCACAAGGTCACTTTGAACCTCCGCGGCCCATACGCTCATGAGCAAGACAACTCGCCAAATCCGTTCACCGATTATGCGATGACCGTTGCGTTCAAACACAGCGACGGCACGACTTACACCGTCCCCGGTTATTTTGCCGCTGATGGTAACGCGGGTGACACTTCGGCTGAAGCGGGAACGACATGGCGAGCTCATTTTGCCCCCGACCGCACTGGCGAGTGGACCTACACTGTTTCGTTCCGGCAAGGCCCGTTGGCGGCACTGGACACCAACCCAACCGGCGTTGCCCTGGCTCCGTTTGACGGCAAGTCGGGCAAATTCAGTGTTTCCCATAGCGATAAACAGGGCCGCGATCTACGGGCCGTCGGTCGATTGCAATACGTCGGAAAGCACTACCTGCAGTTTGCGTCGAGCAAACAGTACTTTTTGAAAGCAGGTGCTGACGCTCCAGAAACGCTACTCGGCTATGCCGACTTTGATGCCACTGTGGCGGGCAAACCGAGCAAGGTGCCACTAAAAACGTGGGCTCCTCACATCAAGGACTGGACATCGGGCGACCCGACCTGGCAAAACGGCAAGGGCAAGGGATTGATCGGTGCGATCAACTACCTTTCCGGAAAAGGTTGTAATGCATTTTCGTTCCTGACGTACAACGCGGGCGGTGACGGCGACAACGTTTGGCCCTTCATCCAACGCAACGACAAGTTGCACTACGACTGCAGCAAGCTCGATCAATGGGGTATCGTGTTTGATCACGGCACGGCCAAAGGCATGTACTTGCATTTCAAAATGCAAGAAACAGAAAACGACGACAAGGTTCCCACCTCGCTCGACGGAGGCGACCTTGGTGTTCAGCGAAAGCTTTATTGTCGCGAGTTGATTGCCCGCTTTGCGCACAACTTGGCTCTCAATTGGAACCTGGGCGAAGAGAACACGCAGTCGACCGAGCAGCTGAAAGCAATGTTGGCGTACATCGATGCGTTTGACGCCTACGACCACAACCGCGTGTTGCATACATTCCCGGGCCAACAGGATTCTCAGTACGAACCACTGCTGGGGGACAAATCGGCCCTGACGGGAGTGTCACTGCAAAATAGCGGGATTCACGATACGCATTGGCAAACCGTCAAATGGGTCGAGAAATCGAAAGCTGCCGGAAAACCTTGGGTCGTCGCGTTTGACGAGTCGGGAACGGCGGCCCATGGCCAATGCCCCGACCTTGGTTACCGTGGTTTTGATGGTCACGACAGCAAGGGCAATATGACGTACACCCAACACGAAGTCCGCAAACAAACGTTGTGGGGAACGCTGATGGGCGGCGGGGCAGGCGTTGAGTATTACTTTGGTTACGCCTACGCCGAGAACGACTTGGTGTGCGAAGATTGGCGAAGCCGTGATCAGAGCTGGGACTACTGTCGTATCGCCCTCAATTTCTTTCACGACAACGAGATCCCATTCTGGGAAATGACGCCTCAAGACGCCTTGGTTGGCAACGAGAAACAAAAGAACACGACGTTCTGTTTGGCCAAACCCGGACATTCCTACGTGGTCTATCTCTGTGATGGTGGCACAGCCGAGCTAGATCTCAGCAATGTCAAAGGCGACTTTTCGGTCCAGTGGTTTAATCCACGCAGTGGCGGTTCATTGCAAAACGGATCGGTCAAAAAAGTGAGCGGCGGCAGCAAAGTCAATCTTGGTCAAGCGCCGAGCGATCATGACCAAGACTGGACCGTCGTCGTGCAGAAGCAATAAGCGGGTTAGGCGACCCGGAATGTCATTGGAGCAATCAAACTCGATGGCAACTCTATCGATCTCCCCGTGATCCAAACGGCCTTCACGGGGAGATCACGATCGTAACCCGAAGCGTCGGCAAGAGAATATCGATCTTGACGCGGTCCCTCGCTGACGCTTCGGGTTATGAATTCGCCGGGAAAAACGACAAAAACGCAACTTCAAAACAACGAAGAGACTGAAATGAAACGCGTCTTACGGCTCACGATTCTGTTCTGTCTCTTCAATTTCTCGATTGCCAACGGACAATCGTGGCAATGGGAAACACTCGAGTCGACTGGTGCGCCGACGGCGCGTCACGAGGCGACATTGGTTGCGTTTGAAGACAACGGGACAAGTTTTTGACTTAACCGTTAAACCGATCGACGTCTACGATTTTGCAACCGATCAGTGGTTGCCGGAATCGGCATCGCCAATGTTGCCAACCCCGCGAGCCGGCAACATGGTAATGGCGTGGGGCGAGGAAATTGTGATCGGCGGCCGCGAATCGACTCAAAAAACGGCGCACGATCAAGTCGAAGCGTACAACGTCAAAACCGGTCAGTGGCGAGATTGGCCGTCGCTCGAGCGAGGCCGACATGGTTCAGGATTCGCGATCGTCGGAGACCATGTCTACACCGCATCGGGATCGGGCGGACGCGGCGGAAGCCCCGGACTAACGTCAATCGAACGTCTGAAGTTGATAACCGAGTAGCCGGCGTGCGCCGATCGCTAGGCTGACTGCTCTTGCTCTCGCGAAAACGCGAGACTAGACTGAATTGTATGAAGAGCCCCCTTTTTGCCTTACTGTTGATCGCCCTTTTGATGGCGTGTCCAGTGCGTTGCCTTTCGTGTGAAGCGAATGCAGCGGGGGGCAACCAATCTGCAACGCCCGTGTGCTGTTGCTGTTCTGATTGTGAGAACGCACCCACTTCGCAGCCCTCCGAGCAACCGTCCGAGAGTGAATGCAATTGCCAAAATTGCATCTGCGAAGGCGCGGTACTCGAATCAGGTGTGGAATTGCCCGACACTGCAAGCATGATCGTGGATTGGATTCCGGTACTGCAAGTCATCGTCGCAGCACCGAGCCGCTTTGACGCCGTGATGCGTCAAACGCCGTGCAAACACTCTCCCTACGGGCGCGATGCGCGGATTGCGCACCAATCTTGGTTGATTTGATTCAACCCTCTTTTTAATAGCGCCTGCGGCAAGAAATGGGGCTCGCGTAGCTTCCATTGACGTCTGCTGCAGGAATCTTCGCTAGCTCGATGACATAGTCATTGGCACGAAATGCGTTGGTTTTGTAGCGGTGCGGCGAAAGTCTGGACTGCTAAAAGTTTTGGGTTGACATCGTACATTGGGGTAACTTTTTCTTCGGGCCCTTGCTGCAGTTACCTCTCCACCGACGAAGTCGGGGGAGAGGTCGAGCACGCCCTTTAGGCGTTGCTCGGGTGAGGGGGCGACCGCGCTATCATCCGAGCAATTCCGGTGCAAACGGCGTTCTCGTCGGTTACCGAGTTGCTCGGTCAGCCCCCTCACCCGAATGTCGCTGAAGGCTCCATTCGACCTCTCCCCCAACGAAGTTGGGGGAGAGGTGGCAGAAAACTAACGCAACCAAAAATCACAGAAACTCCAAAAGTTTTAGCTGTTCTGACTCGCGCCGCGAGCGTTAGAACGACACAATCTTCCATCACTCCAACACGTTCAATCATGCTTCTTCCTTGGGAATACGGCGTTCGCAATCTGGCTCGACGGCCGCTGCGTACCGCACTGACGCTCGTTGCTCTGGCAACGGTCGTGATGTTGGTGTTTGTCGTCGTGGGATTCATTCGTGGACTGGAACAATCGCTCGAGGTCAGCGGCGATCCTGACGTGGTGTTGGTGTACTCCGTGAACTCGGAAGAGAACATTGAAAACTCTTCGATTGCCGCTCGCACCCCATCACTGCTGGTCGCCAGTTTGGACGGAGCCGCAAAACGGTTTGGAGTGACATGCGTTTCACCGGAGCTCTATTTGGGCACACGTGTCAAAACCGAGGATGGAGCGGGCGGGTTGGGATTGGTTCGCGGCGTCAAATTAACCGCACCACTGGTGCGACGATCCGTGAAATTGATCCAAGGCGATTGGCCCGAGCAAGGGGAAGTGATCGTGGGGCGGTTGGCCACTGCAAAACTTGGCAGTTCCGAAACGGCGTTGAGCATTGGAAAGAACATTGAATTTGAAGGGAGATCTTGGCGAATTAGCGGCCAATTCGCTGCCGCAGGTGCCGCGTACGAATCCGAGATTTGGTGCCCGTTGGAAGATTTCCAAATCGCAACCAAACGCCAAGACTTGAGCCTGGTTGCGATGCTGCTTGCCCCGGGGTCTTCCGCAGCCGAAGTCGAGCTGTTCTGTAAAGAACGCACCGATTTGGAACTGCGTGCGATCCGCGAAACCGATTACTACGCAACGCTACAACAACATTACAAACCGGTCCGTTTGCTGGCGTGGTTCGTGGTTGTACTGGTTTCTGCCGCAGGAATTTTTGCAGGGTTGAACATGATGTATGGCGCCGTGGCGGGCCGAGTCCGAGAATTGGCGACTCTGCAAGCGATCGGATTTCGGCGACGTGCGATTTTGATCAGTCTGATTCAAGAAGGCGTACTGCTGGCCGCGTCGGGCTCGCTGCTGGCAGGTGCCGTTGCTCTGACGATGCTCAACGGCATGGCAGTGCGATTCACGATGGGAGCGTTCACGCTGCGAATCGATAGCGTGGCCATCCTGATCGGATGCGGGGTGGGGCTGTTGTTAGGCGTGCTCGGAGCGTTGCCGCCCGCGATCAAGGCACTGAAGGCCGAGGTCGCGACAAGTTTAAAGTCCATTTAACAAGTGTTTGTTTTTTCAAAGAGATTGAAAGGTTTGAAATGAAATTGATGTTTAGTTTGGTAGGTCTGTGTTTGCTCGTCGCTGGTTGCAATCCTGCAGCCGAAACTGCAGCACAACCCGATGCGAATGCAGCGGGCAATTCACAATACATCAGCACCACGGAACCTGAGGGTGCGATGGCGGTCGGCGATGCTCGGCAAAGTGTGAAAGACGAGGAATCGGTCACGCTGGTGGGACTGATCGGCGGCTCGAGTAAACCCTTCGTCGAGGGTCTGGCCGCGTTCACGATTGTCGATGCCAAAGTGCCTTATTGTGCACCCGACGAAGGTTGTCCAACCCCGTGGGATTACTGCTGTGAAACCGACGCCGTCAAAGACAACATCGCAACGGTGAAAGTGGTGGACGAGAACGGCAAACCGGTCGCCAGCGATGCAAGAGAGCTGTTGAACGTGAAAGAGCTTTCCACCGTCGTCGTGCAAGGCACTGCGAAGCGAGATGATCAAGGAAACTTGACCGTCGCGGCAAGCAAGGTCTTCGTCCGCACTGAGTAGAAAGAGGGGGAAGCAGCAAACTCCCCTATTCTCATCTCTCCTAACAATCGATGCCAAATGAACCACAGCCAACTTGATCTCAGCCAACTCGCGATGGATCGTTCGCCTAACCGTGAAACGAAACCAGTCCGGCCGCAGCGAAAACGCTGGGTGTCGCGATACGTCGTGCCGATTGGGATTCTTGTTGGCTTCGTGATGCTGCTCGGAGCAGCTGCCGGACGACGGCTGTTGCCTCGACAATCGGTCACGGTCGTGCCGGTGATCGTGAAGCGGGCCGAGCTGCAACCGTCGGGAACACCACTGTTTCAGGCGGCGGGCTGGATCGAACCGCGACCGACCGCGATCCGTGTTGCCGCATTGGCATCAGGGGTAATCGAAGAATTATTAGTGGTCGAAGGGCAAAGCGTCACCAAGGGGGAACCGATCGCGAGTTTAATCGCGATCGATGCGGAGCTGGACGTCGAGCAAGCGAAGAACTCGCTCGCCATCCGCGAAGGGGAGCTCAATCGTGCGATTGCCGAGCGGGATGCCGCAAAGATTCGTTTAAAGAACCCGGTTCATTTGCAAGTTCCCTTGGCAGAAGCTCAAAGCCGGTTGGCCAATGCAAAAACCGAGCTCGCAAAATTGCCCTTCCTGATCGAAGCGGCCCAAGCTCAAGTCGAATACTCGCATAGCAGTATGCAGGGAAAGCAAGCAGCCGAAGCGGCGATTGCAGGGCGTATTGTCCGGCAATCCGAGAGCGAATACACAGCAGCAAACGCCAACCTGCAAGAGCTTCAGCAGCGAGGCCCTCACATCCAGCGTGAAGTCAAAGCGTTGCAGGGAAAGGTCGATGCATTGCAGCAACAACTTGAATTGTTGGTCGAAGAAACGCGGCAGATGCAGGAGGCCGAAGCCAAGGTCGCCTCGGCAATCGGACTGCGAAACGAAGCAAAACTGAAACTGCGACAAGCCGAATTGACTCTGCAGCGAAACACGGTGCTTGCCCCGATGGACGGGCGTATCCTCAGCCTGATCGCCTCGCCTGGTACCCGGGTCACCGGAATTGATGGTCCGTCGGGACAAGGATCCAGCACAGTCGTCGAGATGTACGATCCCGAGCGGCTACAGGTACGGGCCGACGTGCGACTCGAAGATGTCCCAATGGTGATTCGTGGCCAAAGCGTCGAAATCAAAACAGCTTCCTCCGACGCCGTGATCCACGGGCGGGTGCTGCAGACGACAAGTTCGGCAAATATCCAAAAGAACACATTGGAGGTGAAGGTCGAACTGATCGATCCTCCGCCAACCGTCAGCCCCGAGATGTTAGTCACGGCAACGTTCCTGGCACCGACGGTTGCTGAAACAACGGACGATCGGATGCAGAGCGAACGTTTGTTTGTCCCCAAACAACTGATCCAATCGGGCGACACGGGTTCGTTTGTCTGGATCGTCGATTTTAATCAGCGTGCCCTGCAGCGCAGTGTCGATGTCGGTCCCCCAAGTGCCGAAGGCTTGATTGAAATTCAGTCGGGATTGAACGTGACCGACAAACTGATTGCCTCGGGACTGGATGGCTTGCAACCGGGCAACCATGTGACCGTCACAGGCGAAGAGCAAACGATCGGAAAGTAACGCGAACGCGACACGTATAATTGCGGAGAACGAGATGGCATTATTGGAACTACGAGGCGTTTGCAAGAGCTTTCGCAAAGGGGATGAGACGATCACCCCGCTTGACGATATTGATTTGGATATCCAGTCGGGCGAGTTCGTTTCGCTGATGGGACCGAGCGGGACCGGCAAAAGCACGCTTTTAAATTTGGTCAGTGGCATCGACAGCCCGGATTCCGGAACCATCGTGGTCGATGGGACGGAGATCACAAAATTGTCTCGCAGTAAACTTGCGGATTGGCGTGCTGCTAACCTGGGTTACATCTTCCAAACTCACAATTTGATTCCCGTATTAACGGCGTACGAGAACGTCGAACTGCCAACGCTGCTACTAAAACTGACGTCGTCCCAGCGTCGCCAACGAGTCAATTTGGCATTAGAAGCGGTGGGGTTGAGCGATCGAGCGGACCACTATCCACGTCAACTCTCCGGCGGTCAAGAACAACGGGTCGGCATCGCGCGTGCGATCGTCGCGCACCCGAAAGTTGTCGTTGCCGATGAACCGACTGGCAGTCTGGACACCGAAACCAGCGAGCAGGTCCAAGTCTTGCTGCAACGACTGAACAAAGAACTCGACATCACGATGTTGATGGTCACTCACGATACCGATGCAGCGAAAATTGCATCGCGGCAACTCGTTTTAGATCGTGGCAAATTCCTGGAAAGTGCCTCCACAAGCTCCTAACCAACTTTCGCCTTATGACTTCTTACATTCTAAAAACGCTATGGCGTCATCGCACGCGGACGCTGTTGACCGTCACCGGCGCCGCCGTGGCGATGTTCGTGTTCTGTTTCGTGGGCTCGGTGCAAGAAGGTTTGCGGCGATTGACCAGCGGTGCTGATGCCGACCGCAGCTTGATCGTGTTCCAAGAAAACCGGTTTTGTCCCACCACGAGCCGATTGCCCGAGGACTATTCAAGCAAGATCAAAGAAATCTCAGGCGTCCGCGATGTGATGCCGATCCAAGTGTGGACCAACAATTGCCGAGCGAGTTTGGACATTGTCGTTTTCAACGGAGCCGATCCTGAGCAGATTCAAGCCACTCGTCCTCTGTCATTGATCGAAGGCAATTGGCAGCAATTTGCGTCGCAACGCGATGCTGCGATCGTCGGTCGCAATGTTGCACAGCGTCGCGGATTAAAGACCGGCGACCAGTTCTCGATCGGTGACATCTCGGTCAAGGTGGCGGGTATCTTCGCGTCGACCGTCCCTTCGGAAGAGAACTTGATCTACACCAGTTTGGCGTTCCTGCAGTACACCCGCGGACTGGACGCTGCCGGATTGGTCACGCAGCACGAAGTTTTGTTAAGCGACGATGCTGACCCCGACCGCGTTGCTGCGGAAATTGACGAAACGCTTCGCGCCGGATCGGTTGCGACAAAGACACGTCGCAAGGGTGCGTTCCAAGCAAGCACGTTGTCGGATCTGGTTGATTTGATCGGCTTCGCCCACTGGTTGGGTTACGCTTGTGTCGGATTAGTGCTGTCGTTGGTCGCGACCACGACCGTGATGAGTGTTCAGGACCGCATCAAAGAGTACGCGGTGTTGCAAACGATCGGTGTGCGTCCGCTACGAGCAATGCGTTTGGTGCTGGCCGAAAGCACACTTCTGTGTCTTGTCGGTGGGATTGCCGGCACGACGTTGGCGCTGGCCGCATTGGGGTTAGGCGGATTCGCGATTGGAGCCGAGGGAGCCACGATCGCATTTCGGCCCTCGCTTAGCCTTGCCATTTCGGGAACCCTCACCTCGCTCGTCGTCGGCGTGGTTGCCGGGTTTGCTCCGGCCGTCCAAGCCGCCACCGTGCCCATCGTCAACGCATTACGGGAAGCCTAATATGGGATGGAGTAAAAGTGACTTTGCGATGTGCTAGCTTGCCAAAGATCTCGTAACGTAGCCTAGGCTTCCAGCCTGGGAACCACAGCAACCCCAGACTGGAAGCCCAGGCTACGCAATCCGGCCTTGCATCTGTTACTACTTAAGCAAATTCCTGCGGAGGATCATCCATTATCTTGGGAATGCAACGAACGCGGTCGCCGCTAAAAGCAGCCACCGCGTTCGCGAAAAACTCAATTGAGATCCCAGCGGTTCTGGGCTATTGCTGTGAACCAAATTGGGTGGGCTGGATATTGAAAGTCTCGCCGCCGATTCGCACCTGCTCGGCTAAGATCACTCGATGCTCTTGAGCACGCACAGGCACGCCTCGCAACGTAACTTTTGTCGAGGGTTGGAGTTTGACTTTGTAAGTCGTGGTGGGGCCAAAATCGACGAGTTGACGCTCGCCATCGATCGACACCACGGCAATGTAATGATCGGTCGAACCGATCGGGGTGCTCTTGATGTCAACAATTTCACCGGTCAAATTTAAGCCGGCAGCACGATCAACCTCGATACTTTGCCCACCTTCGATACGAAAACTGTCGGCGAGAAGCAGCTGTTTTTCACCAATCGTTTCGTAGACTCCGACAGCGGTGATCGTATTACCGACCTCGACATGTTGACCGCGAAGCGAATCGACCGGGCCAAGGTCAATAGCGAGCGTGGTTTCGTTCTCGTCATTGATCCCCACCAGTAGGTTATCGCTGCCATTGACCTTCGCTTTTTTCGTAAACGCGATTTCGCCTTGAACATTATGGCGACGAGCATCCTCGGGTCCGCGATAGGTGTCGCGGGCATCCGTATTATGTGGCTCGTTCCCAGCAGTTGAATTTACTTCGACTTGGACCTTCGCTTCGCTATTTCCATCGTTATAGAAATCGTAGCGATCATATTCGTCGTAGCGTCCATCTTCATCGCTGTCGCGGTAATAGGATCGCGAATCGTATACACCGTCACTGTCCGCATCGAAATACCGGATCGCTCCGGCATAACGGTCGTCACTTCGCTGGGTGTAGTAGGTGGGTGTATAGGTGTAGTAGTCGTAGAACCAAGTGTTTTGAGCCGATTTGTCTCGATACCCAAATTGGCCATCTCCGATCCGAGTGGCGGCGTCCACAGTTTGGCCGATCGCGTTGGCAGCGCGTGCCAACGGGGCAACACCATTTTCTCGAATCCACGGATTGAGATTTTGCCACGTTCCGGGCGAATAGTAGTCGGCTCGGTTGGCTTGTCGTTGCAATTGCCGAGCGTTGCGTTCGGCGCGACGTTCGAGCGCCCGTTGCGTTTGAGCTTGCACGGGCATGGTCGTCAGCGCTGTCGTGATCGCAGCGCCCAACAATAGAGTTCGTTTAAGTGTCTTCATTCGTTGTTACCTTGTTGATTGTGTTGCTAAGTTATTGAAGAAGAGAAAACCAAATTCTCAAAAAAAACGTCCACACCCCCTTCGGTGAAGGCAGTGCGGACGTTGATCGAGTTACGTTTTAGATTTGCGACTATTCTTGAGTCGCATTGTTTTTGGCGGCAGCTTGGACTCCGGTTTCAACCTCAGCCGAACCGTCTTGGCCAACGCCAGCTGCGTTTGCACTTTCCGCGTTCAAATCACCAGCGTTTACATTGCCGGCATCGACGTTGCCATTCACCGAAGCATCCGCTCCGGCTTGAACGTTAGCGTCGGTGTTTTGATCCGCCGAAGGAAGAGCCGGTGCCGAGAATTCTTCTTCTTGGTTACCGGTTGCATTGTTTTGCATGCTTTCGTTTTGCATGGCTTCGGGGGTGTTCACCGCTTCGCCACTTTGGTCGTAGCTTCCATAGCCAGCTTGGTAGCTGTCGTTTTGGGTAGCGACATTATCAAAATAGACACGTTGTCCACCGACACAGATATATTCGCGACCGCTGGCATCGTGACGCAGCGTGTGAACGACACCGCTACCGGAGTGACCGCCCACGTAAGAGCCGGTACCTGCATAACCGCTCGAGTAGGCAGTTCCGCCGTACGACGAGCCATACTGGTTTCCATAAACTTGGCCACCATGGTAGCCGTACGATTGGCCGCCATAACCATATCCTTGGTTATAGCTATGACCTTGACCGTGGAAACCTTGTTGGTTTTGACCGTGGTAATAAGCACCTTGGCCGTTGACGCCAACCGAGTTTTGGACGTTGCCGTTCACTCCGGCTCGGTTCTGTGCGTTAAGCGATTGCGACGATTGAACGTTCGCATTGACTCCGTTTTGGCTGTTTACGTTGGCTTGGCCATTCACATTTGCTTGGCCATCGACGCCGACTTGACCATTGGTGACACCTCGCTGAGTGCCTCCGTTGTTCCAACCATCGGTCGTCGCACCTTGAATACGATCGACTTGGTTGCCAGCTTGCGAGGCGGCGGAGTTCGCTTGATTGCGAACACCATTGACAGCATTTTGAGTTGCGTCTTGAGCTCGTCCGGCCGCGTTTTGTGCTTGTCCAGCAGCACGGTCCAACGCGCCGCCGACTTGTGAAGCGGCATTGCCTGCGATGTCTTGTGCTCCGACGACGGCACCGGCGGCAAGGGCGCCCAAACAAGCTGCGGCAGTAAGTAGTTGTCTCATGTTAGTTTTACCTGAGTTGATAGAAGGGGAGGGGGGGAGAAAAGCAGGGACACCACACGCGTTCTCCTGCTTTGATCGATCACTTGTACGAGGAACAGCGAAAATGCAACTCGCGCGCCGAACCTGGTCGTGATCACCTCGAAATGTGCCTCGCGGTTCGTATTTCCCGCTCTCAGTTTGCTTGTCAGCTGAAACGGAGGAAATAAACCTACCAACGACAAACGGCGTGATCGATTTGAGACCACTGCCGCAACGCAAATTGATTGATCGTCAATCGAACCGAGCGGGGAATCATGGCAATCACGGCGACGACCGGTCGCCACGGCGAAACTGAAAATCATGTACAATCGGCCGATACAAGATGGGCGGTTTCGTCGCCCGCCATGTTCACCCCCTTCAATGTCTGTATCCGTTGTGAACGCTGAAACGATGGACGGAGAAGACCCGTTCCAAACCCAGCCGAGTCAAACTCAGCCCGAACAGCGGGGTCGCTATCAATTTCGCCGAGCGCTTGCGGTCGGTGGACTCGGGGTCGTTTCAATCTACTTTGACACCGAACTGAATCGCGAAGTCGCGCTCAAAGAAATTCGCGACCAATGCGCTGACGACCCTCGGCATCGCGACAGCTTTTGTGCAGAGGCCGAAGTCACCGGACTGCTAGAACATCCCGGCGTGGTCCCGATCTACAGCATGGGCACCGGAGTGAACGGACGCCCGTATTACGCGATGCGGTTGATCACCGGCAGCGAACTGCGGAATCACATCAAACAATTTCACGAAGCGGTCGCTGCGGGAAAAGAATCGTTTGTCGGGCCGCGGCTGCGTCAACTTTTGCAGCGGTTGATCGACGTTTGCAACGTGCTGCACTATGCCCACAGCCGCGGCGTATTGCACCGCGATTTGAAATCCAACAACGTGATGCTGGGCCGCTACGGTGAAACGTTGGTCATCGATTGGGGTTTGGCAAAAACCACGGGCAGCAGTGAAGTCGAATATCCATCGACGATTGCCGCAACCGAATCCTTGCTCGAGTCGCCCGTGTCCGTCAGCAGTTCAAAGTTGGACGATACGCGAGTCGGCACCGCGATGGGGACGATCGCCTACGCGCCACCCGAGCAGCTCAACGGACGAACGCAAGACATCGACAGTCGTTCAGATTTGTACAGTATCGGGGCGATGTTGTACGAAATCCTGACCGGCGATCCGCCTTGCAAGGGCATGAGTCTGACTCAAGCACTCAAAGCCATCGAGTCGAGATCAATCCCCCCGGCCATCGAAGTACAGAAAACGACTCCGCGCTCGCTAAACGCAATTGCAGCCAAGTCGATTTCACGATTGCGAGAGGATCGCTATCAAAGCGCAGCGGAGTTGCGAGACGACCTGCAGCGATGGCTCGATGACGAACCGGTGTTGGCTTATCAAGAGTCGAGGCTAGAACGTCTGTACCGCTGGAAACGACAACACGAAACGTTTGTGCGATGGGCAACCGTTTCGCTGATCCTGTTAACGTTGACCAGTTTGTTCGCGGTACACCGCATCAACCAAGCACGCAAACAACAACAGCAAGCCCGCGGCGAAGCGACCCAGCTATACAAATTGGCTCGCCAAGCGACCGACCGTTTATTAACCGGAGCGAGCGAACGGCTCAAAGAGGTCCCCGATGCGACCGATGTCCGTGAACAACTGCTCACCGATGCCGCGGAATCGTATCAACGCATGGCAGAGTTCCCGTCGCATGAACCCGAATTGCGACGTGAATCTGCCGCCGTCTCATTCGAGCTTGCCAAAGTGCAACGCGAACTAGGCCTGATTCCCGGTGCCCTCGCTTCGCTCGCCAACGCCAGCAAAGTCCTACGTGAATTGGACACCAAAGAAGACCACAGGATGCTGGCGCGGGTGATGATCGAAAGCAGTCGTTTGTATGGCGACCAGAGCGACACGGCTGCGGCGACTGCGAGTTTGAAACAAGCGATGCCGATTGTGGATCAGGTCGTTGTCGATTCACGCACGTCGGCCGAAGCATTGTTATTGCGAGGACAAGCGATGATTCAAAAAGGGGTGATCGCGTTTGACGAGCAGCGATGGTTGCCCGCGGTCGAATCGTTCGAATCGGCAACTCGGTCACTGCGGGATGCGATGGACAAGTCGATCGAGCCTGGATTGACGCGTGACATTCGATTTGAATTAACACGGGCGTTGAACAATGAGGCGTTAGCGAGATTGGAATTGATGTGGGTCAACCAAACCACCGACAAACGGATCGCCGATCGCTATCAAGATGCAATCGAGCAAGCACGTTGGCTGGTGACCCGCGATCCAAACGATGTTGCAGCAGCAAAAGAATACGCGTTGTTGCTGCGAAACTATGCCGAGCATCTTCAATTGGACGTGCAAGACATCGACGGAGCGAAATCGCTGTTCTCCGAATCGATTAAATTCTTTTCGGGCATGGTGGAAAAATATCCTGCGATCCCACAACTCAAAGAACGACAAGTGTTGGCGTTAACGGGACTGGGTAATTTGCTAATCGACCAAGGTGACCTGGACGCTGCGATTTCACAGTACGAACATGCCGTCAAGTTAGCCGACCAAATGTTACTGCAAAACTCAGTGCAGCTTTCGTTTCGCCGTTGTGCCGCGCAAGCGCATCTTGCCTTGGGAACATCGCTCCTCAGCAGCAAACCGGCCGCAGCGGCGGCGAGTTTACGCAAAGCAATCGAAACGCTGCCCAAGACCAACGAAACACTCGATTGGGCTGAGGAAATTCGCCAGAATGCAGAGCAGGCACTGCAGGGTTTGGATACGATAGAAACGTCCTGACTTGCTGGCGCCGTTGCGTTACCCAACACGATCCCTCCTCCCTTCATGCTTGGACCTATTGCAATGTTTTTTCATCAATTGATGATTGCCGCCACAATTGCCAGCACGATGATCACTCCGTCGGTCAGCCCCAGCCGCCCTCGCACTGCCCGTTTAAGTCGCGGACCGGTGTGGACCGATTTCCGCTCGTTGGCAATGAGCGAAGAAGCCAAAACCAATGCCCAAATGTTGCTCGCGGGTAAAAAGCGGATCGCCGTGGTGGTGCTTGCCGCCTCGCAAGACCCGTCTAGTGATGTCGGCGTATTTGGAACCTTGGTACGCGAAGGGATGCGGTTTTCCGAGCAACTTGTGTTGGTCGACACCCACACCACCGATCGCTTGTTCGCCGACTGCACGACGGTGGTCGAGGCACGATCGGTCGCGAAGAAACATGAGATCGAACTGCTTGTTTTTTGCCAATCACGCGAGCCATCAGCGATCGAGATGGTGCTAGTCCAAGACGATGCCGCCGCTGAACCCACCGTTGTTTCGCTTGACGATGCTGCCAATGCCGTGATCACCGCAGCGATGAAGACGCGAACCAAAGTAATGAACACCTTTGACGCGTTGCCAGAGAAGAACCGAAATGCAATCGAGTCGGCTCCCAACGCGTCGATCGCAGCGATCAAGCAATGGACCCGTGCGGCGGAACAACTGCGAAACGTCGTCACGATCCAAGATGCCGCGAAGCGAAAAGAAATCTGCAAAGCAATCCTAGCTGCCGCAGATCACGCGATTGCCGATTCGCCGGGTTTCCTTGAAGCCTATCTTTTGAAGGCAAGCTGTTATGACGAACTCGGCGATGAGGAAAGACTCAAACAAACGCTAAGTGACGCCTACGCCAAACGTGATCCCAAGCGAGATTCGCCACTGACCATTGATGAATTGGCGGGCGACCACGCACGCTTTGTTCGATCCGATCCCATCACCGCAATGGATTCGTACTTGGCAATCCTCGACCAAAATCCAACGGACTTGACCGCTCTGTGGTCGCTGATTGATATCTTACTCTCAGGCGACACCGACAAAGAGTCGCTTGCCGAAGCATCAGAGTTAGCGGCACTGTTGGTCACCAGCCATCCCGATAGCAACGTCGCCATCGCGATCCAAACGCAATGAGTTTGCCTTGTCACCTATTGTCGTTGATCGCTCCGCGATCATTGCGCAAGTTCGCGGAGCGAATAACGACACTACTACTTGCACTCACGTTTTGCAGCAGTCTGAATGCCGAGGTACCGACCGATCGTTTGACCGAGTTACGTGACCAAGCGATGCAGTCACTATCCGCCAACGACCGTGAAGCCGCAGCAAAAGCGACCGAACAGATTTTGGAACTCTGTAAAGTCAGTGAGGACGTTGCCGTCGACGATCCCGAGCGGATTCGTTACCTGATCATTGCTGCCCAAATCGACTTTGACGCGGGGCAACCCGACCGAGCGATTCAAACGCTCTCGGATGCGGCTCGCGATGCCGCCCCCGGCTCGGCGGGCCGTGTCACTTCGATGGCCTACTTGGTGCGGATCGATGCGATTAAGCAGCAAATAAATTTGCAGCGAGCGGTCGAGACGCTTGCCGAATCAATCGGACTGACCGATGAGCAGCGTGCGCTTTACGACGAAGTTCAATCGTTGGTGATCGACGCGTTGGCATTCTCGCAACTCGCGAACCTGGAACCAAAAAATTCGGTCCAACAGAACTTCACGCTGCTGCAAGAGCGGCTCGCCGAAGTCGAACAGACAATGACGTCCGCTGAAATCCCGGTCGGCGTTACCCGTCTCGTTCGGCTGGCGCTCGCAGAGTATTGCATGCGAGTCGGCATGGATGATTCGCTCGAAACCGTGCTCCGCGAGCTTCGCAGTGTCATTGATGACGATCAGGTCGCGGCGCAGTGGCGAGCCAAATATTGGAGTTTGGTGGTCACGCTGCGTTTAAAACGCCGACAACTCGCCGAAGCCTACGACGCTGCGAGAGAGTTTTCACGGCAAGCGAAACGAACCGGGCGTCCCGACTTGCCGATGATTGCCAATGACATGTTAGCGCTCGTGGCGCTGCAGATGGGCGATTATCGCGAGGCCCGCAAACTGCTGGAATCCTCACGTGCGTTTCAGCAACAGAACCCTGATCTGCGATCCGCCACCGATTGGCGAATCAATTTGGCCAAGGCGATCGAAGGGGACCGCGATTTCATTATTGCTCGCAATGAATTGATCGACGCGCAAAAGACGCTCCAGACCAACAAGAATATCGATCCGCTTCGTGCCGCCAACGTCGCCAACAACTTGGGGATCAATTATTACTTGACAGGCGATTTTGACAAAGCCGCGGAGTTGACGCAGTCGGCAAAGCAAATCTACCAAGCGAACGTGGACCCCGCTGATTTGAAGATTGGAGAATCGTCAATCAATCTGGGTTGGATCGCGATGGCACAGGAGAATCTACCGCAAGCCGCAGAACACTTCTCGGAGGCTGCAAAACATTTCAAAACGCACTATTCGGTTCACCACCCTCGCTACAGCGAAGCAATTGCGTGCCAAGCCCGCGTGGCGTGCTTGCAAGGCGATTTGGCTGCCGCCAGTCAGTGGGTCATCCAAGCGGAGGACTTGGCCTATCAAGGAGTTTGCCAGGCGTTGGCGAAATCACCGTCCGCTCGCGATCGACTCGCACTGATCCAAGAAGCTCGCGTGCATCCCGAAAGCGTGGCCTGGCCTGGGACGCTGGACACGTTCTTGGAACTCGCTCCGCAATTGCAGATTCCCGACGCCGATCAATACAACGTCGTGCTGCGATGGAAGGGACTTGCCGACCGATACGATCAGGCATTCAAGGAATCGACCGATGCTGGAATCATGCAGCGTGAGCAAGCGTTGATGCAGCAATTGCATCAAGCCTACTTTCGGCGTGTCTCGCTGCTTCGCCGCCGCGGCTTGTTAAAAGAGATTGCAGATCTTGAAGATCAACTTCAAGAAATTCGGCGGAGCGTTTCGCACAAGAAAGTTCAGCCACGCGATCAGCAACCGACCGTTGATACGATTGCGTTGCAACTTTCCAAAGACGAATTGATGCTGGACATTCTGCAGACTCGTGTATTTGTCACTCCAACCCGAGGAGGCTGGATCGGTGCTGGGTCTTACTATGTCGCGTTTGTGATGGACCATCGCGGCCGTGTCAAACGTGTCTCCTTTGGTGATGCCAAAAACATTGATGCTGCGATCGTGCGTTGGCGTAAGACGATCATCGAACAACTGCCCGATAGAGACGTCGCTGCCGGTACCGTCGCCCGACTGGTTCAACAACCGTTGCTGGATTGCGAGATGCCGTTTTCGAAACTTCGCGTTCGCGGCGATTCGATGTTCTACCTGGTTCCATGGGCCGCGCTTCCGGCTGTCAATCGTGATGGTTACTGGATCGAACAGGTCGCGATCGAATTGGCCAGCGATGTAGAGCGTGCAAACATCACCGCAGAGGCACACCAGGATGCGAATAAGTCGCTGCTAGTCGCCGGCGGGATTGATTACGGTCCCCTTACACGTCAATGGCCAGCACTGCCAGGGTCACTAACCGAAGCAAAACAAGTCGAAGCGTTGTTTCACCAACAATTCCCATCGGCTCGTGTCATGCGACTGTCCGACACCAAGGCTACCGAAGCGGCATTGGCCAGTGCGATGGTCGGCCAGGAATTTATCCATTTAGCCACGCACGGATTTTTTCGACGCGAGAACACGGCCGACGCCTTCGCGATCAGTGGCGCTACCACGCTGCTGAGCACCGGATTGATTGTGGCTCCGGCGACGACGGAGGACGGGAAAACCGCCAGCGAAGAGGATCAGTACATGACCGCCGCGGAGATCCGACAACTGAATCTGTCGCGAACCTCGTTAGTAATGCTCAGTGCGTGTGAATCAGGACTGGGACAGGCTCAGGCGGGACAGGGGATGGCGGGCATGTTCAGCAGTTTCCACGCCGCCGGGGCTGAAAACGTGATCGGAACGCTGTGGCCGGTGGATGATGCCGCCACCGTCGCGTTCGTAGAGCGTTTTTACGACCATCTGTGGCGACAAGGAAAATCGGTCACTGAGGCGATTCGCGGGGCTCAGATCGACATGCTGTCGTCAGCGGATTCGGGACTTCGCAGCCATCCCTACGCCTGGGCCGCATTTGTTTGCAGTTCTCGCGGACGAAACAGTGGCATTGCCGCGATAGGCAAATAGACTAGAGAGCAATCCTTCCGAGGCACCGTATGGCCCCCCGGGACACCATCCCGCGTCCCTCAACACGAAACCGAGCAATTCCTCATGAAGCCGCTACGAATCGCTGCGTTGATTTGCACCTCCCTCTTGTTCGCCAGTGCTGGCGAAGTTCAAGCCGAGGGTCTTTTTAGCCGCTTGCGATCGGCCAACCAACGCTCGTCGATGTCGACGCAAGGTTGGTTCTCGCCGTCGAATTCACGCTCGATGATGGGCAGCTATCCGACTCGAAATTTGAATAGCCGAGCGACACGATTACCTTCGGGACGCAGCTATTATCAAGGCCGCTATTACGGCAATTTCAATAACCGTTTCTACGGACCGCAGTACGGTTATTTTTAGGGCTCGGTCGGAGTCGTCTTAGAAGAACCGCTTCTTCGACGAATGAGATTCAAGGACTCGTTGCCTCGTCACCGCTAGTATTCGGGGACTCGTTGCCTCGTCCACTACCGGTATGCAAGGACTCGTTGCCTCGTCCACTACGGACGCTCGCTTATCGGGTCGGTTGGTAGCCGGAGATGTCGATGATCTTGCCGTCGACGACAAATCGGGTTTGACCAGTCCGTCGTGAGTAGTCTTGCAGTTGATCGGCCACCAGCGTGGTGAAGGCGGCACGACGCATGAAGTTCAACTCGTTGACGCCCGTGCCGGTTTGGCTTAACGAATTACCTGCTTTGACAGTAGGCGACTGAGGCAAGAAGCGTGGATCGGATGTGTCCGCAAACTTAGCGTCGGGATTGGGCTGAACCAGATCGTTAGCATCGTTTCCACCAGGGTCTTTGACGATCAAGCGGTCTTGGTCGCTGCGACGGATCGTGAAGGTGATGCCATTGCTTCCATCACTGGTCACCAAGAATTCTCCCAACGCGAAGGTCGCACCTGAGTTGAACTGGGCTCGCTCATCCACCAGCGGCGTGTCACCGACCACGGTGGGGCCTGTTGGATTGGCGCCAACCAAACCGGTCAACCCAATGGTACTGTCGAGTGCTCCCTGAGCAGGATCGGGAATGGCGTATTGATCAAGCTGGACTAAATGTGCGTTGAATCCTGGGATATCGATCACGGTAGGGGTCGCTCCGGTCCCCGTGAGAAAGTTCGTAAAAACTTGCCCACTTGGTGCGGCACCGGTTCCAATCGAATAGAACTTGTCGGCTGCGCCCGTGAACAGAGTCGAAAACTCGGTCGCAGAGAGCTGCACGCCGCTGAATGGTAATCGATTTTCCGCAGTCACGAGATGGATCGCGCCTGGGAAGGGATCTCCCTCGGCAAACGGTCCGGTTTCCGAAAGTGGTTTGATATCGTAGTCGACTTGCCCTTGGAACGTTTGTTGATTAGCGTCGCCAAAGATACCGCCCGAGGCAAACGTTCCGGTCGCACTGGACAGCGACCCCAGACTCAGCGAGCTGCTGCCCGCGAACGTGTTGGTGCTCGCTCCGATTCCCATCTCGGCATTACCACCATCGTCAAATCCACCACGCGTGCCCGCAGGTGCTTGATCGGGCGTTAATGGATCCTGGGCGAAACGAGGATCGTCGTCGTCGTCTTCATCGGGGAACAGGTTCTCATCGGGGGACAGCGGATTGGTTGGCGGCAATCCGTCGGCCGCTGGAAATGCATCCGAGGGCGATCCGGGTGCACCGTCAGGCGACGAGGTTGCCGGGGGCTGCAACATTGGACTGGTTTGCAATGCCGATGCCAAGCGGATTTGTTCGGCTTGAAAGTTCCAAGCGATTTGTGACGTGGCTTCGATCGGGCCGTCCGCTTGAACCTGAAACGAACCTCGCTGCGAGTTACGTCCCATCGATTCTGCATCGATCCGGTGTAGCACCGAACCGGCGAGCAATTCATACCGCAGCGTCCGCTCCGTTTGATCGACTTGCACGATGCCGCGTTCGAGCCACATCTCTGCATCGGGGCTAGTCAAACGCAGCTCGGATTCACCATCGTGCACCAAGCGAGCTTGACCACGATCCAGATCCACTAACCATTGATTGCCCGATCGATTGAGCGTCACTATCGCTCCCCCGCCCATCGTGATCGCAGGGCCTTGCTGGGTCGCCAGCGTCAGCTTCGCCGCCGCCGACGTTTCGAGCGTGTCGCCCAAACGCAATCCCGCGCCACGGACAACTTGGTAGGCATCGTCGCCTCGATACAACGTCGCGTCGCCATCACAGAGGGTCACGGTTCCGATCCAGCGAGTAGCGGACTCGGTATTTGATGTGTCGTTCGACTGCGCCACAACATTCGACGTTGCCAACGCAAACACACAGACCATTACGGCCTGGAATCGGATAAAACTCATCATGAATCCTTTCATCTCTGTCACAGCCAATGTCGCTGATTTTTGCGTTTGTTTGGATCGTGTTGCCGTTTTGATCGCCGAGCAATCAACGACGATGGTTAAAGCGAGAAAATGAGCTGCGTGCTGACAATGTGTCGGTCGTAGTCGTAGAAACGCACGCCAAACAGGTTTGCGGTGTTCGAATCGTTGTTGATGTAGGTGTAATCGAATCGCAAACTAACGGGGGCCGCAAAGTTCTTTTGCAACCCGCTGCGAACTTCCACGCGTTCGTCATCACGTGCCCGATCGTAGAAATCCAAACTGTTGGGGTTGGCATAGTCATCCCACACATAGCGAACATCCAAATCAGCAATCCAACCTCGCGGCAGGGGGCGTTCGATTCGTCCGGTGACCATGTGGGTCGTACGATCAAAGTCCGCCCCGACAGCATGCCCCTCGGCGTATTGATAACCACCATAGACACGCCCTTCACCGCCAAACGTATACAGAGCTTGGGTGATCCCGGTGCGATGAATGTCGGTCGATTGGTTCTGCGCCGGAATCAGCATGGGAGCACGACTGTTGATCGGATTGAATTCGTAAAACAGCGTCGTGTGTCCACGAGATCCAAGCCAAGTCAATGACGGAGTCAAACGATGCTCGTCCGCGAATCGGTCGCTATCGACGAGCGTATGATGGTACTCGTAGCGTAGCGAACCGACTAAATCTTCGGTCAACAAGGCGTTGGTGTACGCCCCGCCCATGTAGTCTTGGATATTAAATTCGTTGGCATCGACCTGGAACGTGTTATACGTGCTGCCGACGAGTCCTAGGTTGAACTGTTCGGTCGTCATCAACTGCAGATCCAAGAACGAAGCCATCAAGAAGCGATAGTCGTCGTGATCGATGTTCGAACCGAGGCCAGAGAATCGTGGTTGCAGCGGCACATTGCTGTCGTATTCGCCGGCAAACAAGATTGTGACGTTGTACGGTTTGTTTTGGGCTTGGCCACCACCGAGCGAATCACATCCGTCATCGTAACGAGATCGATTTTGAATGCCTGTGATCGGTTCCCCAATCGTCAACCGGCGCTGCATCACATCGACTGGCACCTGCATCGCCACAGTTTGGATCTGAGCCACGTCGTCCTCGTCGTAGCCTGCTTGGCGTAGCGAGTCGTGAGCTCGCACGGGATCATCTTGTCGCAGGATTGCGAGCCCGCGGACGTAATGCGTGTAGGCATCATTCTGGTTCGTATCGAGATAGATATCGGCGGCAGCCTCGGCCGCTTGCGGTTGATCGAGATGCAGGTGCCCGACGGCCAAGAATTTGTGGATTTCGGGTGGTGCATTGTCGCGATCCGCGATCGAGCGTAGCGTCTGCATCCCCTCGGCGACGTTGCCGTTTTGCATCATCCACATCGCCGAAGCGTAGAGCGCCGCGGTGTCATTGCTGGCGGGGTCACCAAGCGAGTCGATCGCCTTTTGGTTATCGCCATGCAGTGAATCGGCGATCGCACGCTGCAACCGCAGTTCGCGCTCGACCGGATCAACGTCCCCGGCCAGACCGGATGACGGATCGGCCGATTCCGAGCCTGCCGTTTCGTCGATCAGCGAGGGCAGGGAAACCTGCGATGCCTGGAGCTCGTCGGTGGGAATCCAGCGAGGATCCTCCGCAAACCCGCCAGAGGATCCTAACAACAACGTAGCCAGTGCCACCGAGCCGCGCCAGCTGCGGAATTTTGAGTGGGTTGACGTGCATCTCTTCATCACGATTTCCGTTGTCGGTTCCAATCTTGATTCGAGGAATCGCGACAGAACGTACTGTTTTGCTGATTTTGCGACCCTTCGTGGTGAATCCGATTGCAGGGATTGCACCTAAAGATTGTTTCGGAAGAGTTAGAGAGGTTTCATTACCAAATTGAGGGGGCAAGTAGCCAGGGCACCCCCAAAAGATCGCCAAACTCAACAAGCCGGACCTTTCAGGGGGTTTAGGCAAGCACGAGAAGGCTGCTTTTTTGGTAAATTTGGGTATGGTTCCACCCCCAACAGGACTCCCTCGTAATTAGATTGGGGTGGATTTAGCAGTCATTCCGATTTTGATGTTGACCCTCTGAGCACCATGATGTCCCCACGCCCGTCCAAGAAGAAATTCACTCGCAAGCGAAATCGACGTCAAACACTGGTCTTAGAACAACTCGAAGACCGCCGGCTGCTGGCATGTGCCATCGGAGTGACAACCAAGTCGACGCCTCAAGGAGCCCACTCGGGCGGCGAAACGACATTCAATATGAATTCGGTGGACCAGGGTGTAGCAAACACATCCCCCTGCGTCATCAATATCGCATCCGCCAGTGGATCAAGTGCCTACGTCTTTCGCGGATCGGTGACCGATGCTGACGGCACCGCGATCCCTGGTTCTCACACTCTCGTTGCAAAGTTGGTAAGAAATGGAACAACGATCGGAGATGGTTCCGTTCTAGCCAACGGAAACTTCGAAATTGACGTCCCCACAAACAATCTTCCCAATGCGACACATAACTTGAGTTTGTCGGTGGAAAGGCCGGCTAGTTCCGTTACGGTCCCGAATCAAACTCCGTTCACATTGATCGTCGACACGACACGTCCCACCGTGACCATCGACACCGCAATCAGCACGCCTCGCAACACCGCGGTTGATCAAGTCGAAGTCACGTTTTCCGAGAACATTCAGAACGCCACCTTTACGCGAAACGACTTGACGCTGACGCGTGACGGAGGTGCCAACCTGATCACCAATGCCGTCAACGTTTCACTCAAAAGCGGAACCACAAAAACGTTTGTCGTTAGTGGTCTCGGAGGACTTACCAACGTTGACGGTGATTACTCACTCAGCGTCAATGCCGCCGGGGTTTCCGATCTTGCTGGGAATTCGGGGACCGGATCCGCCAACCGCCAGTGGGAACTGGATACAACGCCGCCCACAGCGGACGATCCGCCGCAACTAAAATCCGAAGACGATTCGGGGCGTTCCTCAAACGATGCGATCACGAACGTTAACCAAAGGTTGACCTTCACCACGATCGTCGACGGAGCGCTGTCGGTGAAATTTCAAATCCGTGACGAGTCAGGGACAACGGTCGCGGAAACACCAGGCACATTATCAGGAACCAATTCTTACGAAGCCACGTTCGCTAACGTGCTTGCCGACGGAAATTACCAAGTCGTGGCGGTATCGACCGACGGTGTGAACCCTGAAACCACGTCGCCGGCGTTGACACTCGTGATCGATACCGCGTCACCGGCTGCTCCAGTGCTATCGCCGGGAATCAACGGAGCGATCGTGCCAAGTGCCCCAAACGAAATTGCAATCGCCGGCGCGGAAATGAATGCCGAAATCGCATTGAGTCGAAACGCCGAAGGAGTAGTGATCACGCGGATCCCCGCTGCTGGGCAAGCCATCACAAATCTAAGCGACGATCCTGTTGTCGATCCGAACGGCGAAACCTTTCAATACACCGCGGTTCAGACCGATATCGCTGGAAACACAAGCCCCAGTTCGCTGCCTTACATCGCAGTGGTTGATCCGATCCAGCCGTCACTTTCAAAATTTGCACTGGCCGCGGCAGACCGCTCACTAGTGACAAGTGCCTTACCGGTTCCGATGACAAGATCGACGCGCCCTCAATTCGAAATCCAAGTGGTCGATCAACAATATGGTCAAATCGAGAACACCGTCACAGTTTCCCTTTTTGCAAACAACGACTTGATAGCCCCTATTGGTTCAGGCGTCGCTGTGTTTGCTCCGCGAACATCAACAAGCGTGGGCGCAAACACAAACGCGTCCCAAACGGTACAAGTCACGCTATTGCCAGGAGTCGAGCTCGATGCAGGCGAGCAATATGAACTGACATTCATCGCAACCGACTCGGCGGGCAAAATGGGCCAACTCGTCAAGCAAGTGTTTGTGTTACCTCAATCCGAAGCGACCCAAAATGCACCGAGCACGCCGGTGTTTACCGAATCCTTCTTCATTGGTGCGAGCGTGGTCGAAGTTCGATCGAGCGTGAATCAAATTGTGATCGACCAGGAAATCCCTGTCGGCTATGCCATCAATCTTGCAGCCTCCTCGGCACCAATCCGAATTGTTGGTTCCACGACCGATGACGCGACGGGTTTGACAACGCTAACACTTAATCTCGCCACGACTGAAACGCTCGAAAAGGTCAACATCAACGACAAGGTGGCTTGGCTGCGGCCTTGGCAAATGTCGTTTGACAAAACCACCCAAACCGTTTGGTTCACGATGGAGGACGGCCATCATCTGGGACAGTTTGATCCTGCGACGGGCGCCGTCGAAATTCATGACGTCAGCATTCCATCGTCGGTGGTTCGCAACGCGGACGGTGTGTTGGTGCCAGCGGCCGACGCTAAACCCACTGCATTTGATCCCCATGGAACGTTTTTCGACTTCAACACTCACCTAACGCCTCGCGTTTGGTTTGTTTACCGAAATGAAATCGAAGGGGGCGTCGCGATCGATGATGCTCCGGAAGACTCGGTTAACAATGAAATCTTGCGTGTCTCGTACTATGACCTCGCACAGAAAAAACTGTTTACGTTCGATTTCGATGAAATCACCGGCGTGTTTGACATCGAAGACCATCACGATGATGAAACCACATCAGGTGGTGGCAGCGGCACGGGCGGAGGCACTGGGGGTGGCGGTGGAAATGGAGGCGGAACGACGACGCAAGCCGAACCGGAATCGACCGACGAAGCCGTGTCACTGAAAGTTGGCCACGCGGTATTTGTCGACACCAAAGGCACGGTCTGGATCACCGCCGAAGATTCGGGCACCATCGTTGAACTTGACTTTGACAATCCACCTGGCGGCAAACGTCCTGCCACGCTCGATACAATGTCGGCCAAAACAACGGCCCATGTGATTCCCAAATCGTTCGGCAGCGATAAGTCGACGAGCGCCGACTTCCATGTCCACGGCGTCCAAGCCATCGTCGACGATCGAGACGGATCGACGTACGTTTGGATGCTCAATGGAAACGAACGAGGCGGTGAAGCGATTCAGCGTTTAGCCCTTCTGGTTCCGGGTGACAACAACGATCAATGGTACGAATTTGCCATCCCTCGCAGCACCGACGGGGGCGCTCACCTTCTGTTCACTGCGTTTGATGACAACGAAACGCCCGGAATCCCCGAAGACGATCAACTCATATTCACCGACAGCGGTTTCGGGTTCACCACGAGCGGTGATGGCATCGTGGCAACAATGGATGTCAGCGAAATCATTCGAACCATCCAACAAGGTGGTGACCCATCGGCGCTGTCGCCCGAAGTGCGCTCGATTCAAATCCCCAAAATCCCGGGTGCCGCTGCCGGATCGACCTTTTCGGCCCCTAACCAAGTCTTTGTTGATCGAGGTGGGACCACGTTCGTGATTGACCCTCAGGGTGGTTTGGCCCGAGTAAACTTAAATGATTTCAGTGGAGCCAGCGTTTTCACCACGAATGCAACGGTATCGGCCCAATCCGTCGTTCCGCAACACACTCGAATCACGTTACAGGAAGCCGCTACTACGACAACAATCGTAAACGCGAAACTTGACCCGATTTCCGGCAGCGATCCGACACGCTCGCAGGACCGCAGCCAAATGGACGGCGTGGACCAGTACGAGGTTGCGTCGGAGGCACTGCGTCGCGGGAATGGTCAAGGCCCGTTTCGCGGTGCTCTTAATGCCGCGAACACGCTGTATGGGTCGATCTCGCAAAGCGACCACCTCAGCACAACCATCTTTGCCGAATCGGCGCGGCGTCAGATGAGTGCGGTGCCTAGTCCGCTGCCATCGCCGGCGGGGGCAATCACGCAAGCTCGGATGGCGTTCCAAGTCTTGCGAAACGGCAGCTTGGTGCTGACCGCTCGCGGCGATGCGACGATCGCAGATGACCAAATCAACTTACTAGCCAAGATCGTTGACGACAAGCAAATCCCTGCATCCGAGGCCACCAAGTTATTGATCACAGGCGAAGCCAGCGCCGTGACGACGCCCGATGGCAGCGTGCATGTGATGGGACGTTCAACGCAAGGTGGCGTGGTCCAGTACACCTTCACCCCCGATGGCAACGACTGGGCCCATGACGACTTGTTTAACACCGCCAACTGGACGGTCGCTCACCGCCCGATCCCCGGCGTCATCCTGGCCGAAGACACAGTACCTGCGGGGCCACTGGGCTTCTCGGCGACAACCACCGATGGACACTGGATCGCCATCCCGATCGATCCGAGTGCGGCAACGACCGACCTCACGCTCGCGAGCGGAAACGTCGATGCATCGCGAGTCTATTCCGCCGTTGCGGTCACCCCCGGTGACAACCAGATCCTGTACGGTTACGGCACCAACCAGACTGGCAATCTAATTGAATATCGCATCGAAGGCAGCTCTGTGAGCACTCGCCAAATTGATGCCGCCAGTCGCGAGACTCGGGTGATGCGGAATGTTCGTGCGCTAACCATGCCAAACGGAGTTCGCCATGTGTTTGCGACCGATGGGACGTCGCGATTGGTCCACTATACGATCGATTCGTCTACCGTGCTGCAGGAAAACATCAGCCAACAAACGGCGGACAACGGTCAGAACTTTGGCTATTTCCCCTTCCAACAACCGTTTACCGGTCGCGTCTACACCTATGTCGCGCCGCTTGTCGAAGACGATGGCACCATTCGTGTCTATGGAACCAACGGGGGCGACTTGATCGAGTTCACACTGCCTTCCGGGGGACAGTGGCGGGTTGCCAATTTGACCAACGATACCAATGGCACCTACGGCGCCGACGGTCCAGGGTACCGCGTCCCCGCCAATGCGGTCTTTGGCGGGCCAACCGCCTACAAGGATTCCAATGGAGGACGTCACATTCTGCAGATCAATGGCGAAGGCGAAGTGGTCGAGTACTTTACGTACGGCGAAAAACTGTTCCCCAACGCCGCCGACGCGGACCGCATCAACAGCCAAAACGTCAACTTTTTCAGCGGTCAGTCGACCACCGCATTGGCGGCGGCACTTCCCGAGAGTGTGCTGAACGCATTGGTCAATTCCCCCAACACGCTTCCCGCCCCAAAAACAAACGAGACGCTGACAACGGAAAGCCCGTCCAACACAACTCCCGACACATCGTCAGAACGTATTGCGGCGGCCGAGGACGTTAACCGAGACGGCGCAGTCACTGCTCACGACGCGTTATTGATCATCAACCATCTGCCGCGGACGGTCGCCGCATCCGCCGAGCAAACCACCAACAGTCCGTACAACTTGGATGTTAACGGCGACACGCAAGTGACCGCATTGGATGCACTTCGCGTGATCAACTATTTGAACAACGGCAGCTCGCAAGGCCAATCAGAATCGACGGCCCTAAACATTGGACTTGACCTAAGCGATGACGATTCGCAGCGATGGCAGAGTGAAGTGGATGGCGTGATGGGTGACATCGAAGAGAGCCAACTATTTTAACCCGCCGCATCGCCCCGTTTGGTGATCTCCAACAATTCCGGACCGGTCATCCGGAATGCGGCCTCGTGCGGACACGCGTACACGCAGCTCGGTTTTCCATCGACGCTGCGGCACAAATCACAGGTCGTCGCTCGCTGCTGGACCACCGGCATCTTCTTGCCTTCGACCTCTTGATAGACCGTCTTCAGTTTTCCCGATGCATCGACCTCCTGCTTTGGAAAGCCGTGCATGTTGATGTTGCCGTACGGGCAATTGTCGGCACACAATCCACAACCGATGCAGTAGTCTTCGATTGCGATCTCGAGTGAATCCCCGTCGCGGTGAATTGCATCAACCGGACATCCGACCAAACAGTACGGATCCATGCACGACCGGCAACTGCTGGCGACCAGGAACTTGTCAAACCGCAATCCGTCGCGAACCAAACGGGTCACGCCTTCATGCGTGTCGGCACACGCCTTGGTGCATTCGTCACATCGAGTGCATCGTTCGAGGTCCAAGACCAACAAACTTTGCGCTAAATACAGTCCTTGATCCAGAAAGTCTTCCGATTCGACCGCTTGCAGCCGACTGCGAGCCTCCTGGTCTTTCTCGAGAATCACTTTCGCTTTGGCGGCAAGCGAGTCCTTGAGTTCGGGAAACTGGGCGAGCAGGTTACGGAAATCTTCGCCACGAATTCGGATCAATTCCACATGGTCCAGTGCCGAACAGGTCGCCGTACGAACGCCGGGGCGAACCGTTCCACCTAGAGATTCGGAAAGTGTATCGCCAATACTCGAGAGCAACCCAATTTCGCCAAATCCGTTGCCAGGCCCCAGATAGCTGAGCACTCGCTCGTCGCGGCCGTATTTTTGCGTAACCTTTACGAAGCCAAGTTTATTGACGTAATAATTGTCAGCTTGATCGCCTTGAGCAAAGATAACTTGGCCTGGATCGACCGAGATCAGATCGGCTTTGTCCCGAAGAAATTCGGCGGCTTGTTTTCGTTCACTCTCACCGAGCGAATCAAAAATCGGCAGCGATTCAATTTGGCCTGTCAGCGAATACTTGCGATAGGCGCGATCCAAGATTTCGCGGCTCACTTCGTTTCGCTGCAACATGTACAACACATTGCGTTTGATCTCGAGCACTTCAGCGTCCTGGGTCGCAACCACCGTTGCGCTTCGTGGATAACGGTTCATACACGTCATCTCGCCCAAGATCACGTCATCACTGTTACGCAAAATCCGTTGATCTTCAGAGAGTTGGGCGGCGCTGACATCGGCCAACTTCGCTCGTCCGCCCACTTTTTCGACCACGGTTTTTAAACCGCCCAGCCATCCGAACAATCCGCCTGCGGAACGGTTGCGAACCGCACCGCGTGTGGTTGCTAGAAAGATTTCAAACTCACCACTGAGGATGATAAACGCGGTCGAGCCGTATTCGCCTTCGCGGCACAACACGTCGCCTTCTTTCAAAATACGACGAACAACCGCGGCCCCGTTGAACTGCAAAAATTTGTACGGAATGCCGGAAAACAGCGGATAATGAATCAGCTCGTCGGCCGTCACGATGTCGCCATCTTTATTCTCAGCGACCATGTCATCACGAACCCGTTTGATCTGGGTTTCGATGAACGATGGCTGGAACTGCAGGGCACCGGTCGGACAACTGACCGCGCATTCCCCGCACGAAACGCAGGTGCTTTGCCCCATCGGATCTTCGAGATCAAAGGCGATGTGCGACTCGTATCCTTTGCCGCCACGGCCGATCACGTTATTGCCTTTGATCCAATTGCATCCCCGCTGACAGCGACCGCACATGATGCATTGATCGTGATCCACCGCGATCATTTTGCTGCTGTCGTCGTGACCTCGCTCGAGCGAACGGGGGGCAAAACGAGATTCCTTGATCTCCATCCGCCGAGCGATCGAGGCCAACTCGTTGCCAGGTGCTGACCACTGTGAACTTGGCAGATGGTCTGCAATCAGCAACTCGACCACGGTTTGGCTGGCGGCTTTCACACGCACCGCGGCGTCTTTGTCGGTTTCGCTCTTGATCGTGTTGACGATCATGCCGTTGGAAACTCGCTGGACACAGGACGGCACCAATTGTTTCCGAGGTCCGCGCCGAGTCATCTCGGTCGCCTCGACAAGACAAACACGGCACACCCCGACGGGCGGCAGATGTTCTTTGTGACAAAGCGTTGGGATCGGATGCTCGTCGCCGGGTTCGCGGACAAACACCTCGCTCGTCGCGTCAAAGATCGTGGTGTAACGCGGTTTCGGTGCCCCGGTCGCATCACGAATGATGTTGCCTTGGCTATCTCGCGTTGGTACCGCTTTTTTGACCGTAACTTCGCGACCATCAATCGTCAACGTGACATCTTCGTCCAACTCCGAAGCGGACGCTTTATGAACACGGACCAATTGACCGTCGACGTCACGTGCAAACAGACCTTCCTGTTCCGCAACGACTTGTCCCGGCAGATCACTGATATCAAAGTTGACGCTTGCGACGTCTTTGGGATCGATTTCGTTGCTCATGATTTCGCTACTTCCGACGGTTTGTTACGACACGCTTGGCGAGCCAAATCAGGAAAGAATTTCAGAAACGTTTGCAGCGGATTACTGGCCACTTGCCCGAGTCCACAGATGCTAGTCGCTTGCATCACTCCGCTCAGTCCCAACGCGATCGGTTCGAACGTATCGAACTCTTCGCGAGTCACGTCACCGGCAAGTAACCGCTCGCCCATCTCGGTGACTTTCTCGGACCCGATGCGACAGGGGACACATTTGCCACAGGTTTCGTTTCGATAAAAACGGCTGTTAGCGACCGCTTCGGCTAACACATTGCAACCTTCGCCATAGATCACGATGCCGGCTCCGAGCATGTAGCCCACCGCTCGTGACACGTTGATATCCAGCGGTAAATCACGGATATCGATCTCCGTGACCCCCTCGGGGACGTTCGCATCGACAAATCGGCGGCTGAGGAATTTGACCGGAATTTTGGGCGGCAGTAATCCGCCCGAGGGACCGCTGAGCGCGACCGCGGCGATCGCTTTGCCGTCTTTCATCCCTCCGCAATGAACGTCGATCAGTTCGCCGAGCGTCGTGCCGGTGGGAACTTCATAGACGCCCGGTTGGTTCAAATCACCGCTGATCGAAAACAGTCGTTTGCCTTTCATCGCCGGGCTCGATCCGACGGTCAACGGTCCTTCTTTGACGCCTTGGCTGGCGAACCAGTCGCCGCCGTCCTTCAAGATTGCGGGTGCCCAGGCAAACGTTTCCACGTTGGAGAGCAGAGTCGGTTGATCGTACAAACCGTTGGTCATCAATTCCGGAGGCCGGTTCCGCGGTTCGGCCCGTTTGTCTTCCATCGCTTCGATCAACGCGGTTTGCTCGCCACAGATGTAACCGCCAGGACTGGGGAAGACATCGAGTTCGAACGAGCGACTGCTGCCGAAAATGTTGCGACCGCAGGCACCAAGTTTGACGGCGCGAGAAATTTCATCGCGGCATTTTTCGATCTGTTCCGGATACTCGTGCCGAATATAGATCCAACCGCGAGTCGCCCCGACCACCAAGGCGGCCAGAATCATGCCTTCGATCGTCAGGTAGGGAGCGGCCAACAAGATCTCGCGATCTTTGAATGTTCCCGGTTCACTTTCGTCGGCATTACAGACAATAAATTTTTCGCCCGTCGTGCCTTCGGCACGCATCACGTCGCCCCATTTCAAGTAGGCTCGGCCACCGGCGCCCCCCATCCCCAGTAGGCCCGCGTTCTCGAGCGCCTTGAGCACTTTGTCGGGATCGCCACCGCCCGTGATGTACTCGCGAATTCGCTCGTACCGACCGCTGCCGCCGTAAATATCCATGTCCCACTTGCCGACCTTCGCTTTGGCAAGTTCCCAATCCGAATTAAATTCGGGTTGTTGCCCCTGCATCAGCGCGTCGATCGATTGCTGGATCGCCGCTTCGCTACTACAAGCAACCAGTTGTTCATTGATCATCGCAGCCGGCGGACGATCGCAACGTCCCAGACACGACACGCCACAGACTTCGACGTCGTGGCCATACTTTTTCTCGGCCCAATCGGCCACGCGTTCGATCATCGGGACCGAGCCATTTAAATGGCAACTCATATCGCGACAAACGTGTACTTCGACCTTCGGTGGCGGATCGGTGCGAAAGTGCGGAAAAAACGTGACCAACGCATTGACGCGGTGCATCGGAATGCCCAATTCCTCTGCCACCGACTCCATATCCGCATGCGTCAGGTATCCGCCACGTTTGGATTGCCGTTCGTGTAAAGCTGGGATGATCATCGTGGTTACTTACTCGGAGTTCGCTTGGCTGAGGGTCGACGCCAATTGCGATTGCAAGATACGCAGAATCGTTTGACGAAATTTTGCAGAGTCAAAATCGGCCGGGGAATGCAGCGATACGTTTGTGTCTGGACGAGGTTCAAGTTGAAATCGCAGCGAATGCTCGAGCTCGTTCAACGAACCGGGAGCTTGCGACGCATTTAAATCACGCAGCAACGCGTCGAGTTCCAAGTACTCAATCGCCGCTTGATGCCAATCCACCGGAGGCGGTTGATCCTGAAGTCGCTCCTGCATCGATTGCAACTCTTGCCGCGGATCGATTGTCTCGGTGGCAAGCTGCTGGGCAAGTTTGCGATACTTGACCGACAACGACTGACCACTGGCGGCAATCTGTTTCGGATCACTGCGGTGGGGCGAAAGCTTTTCGAGCAATGCCACATTATCGCGAAGTTCCAACTGGTTCACACTGTGCCATGAATTCCAGACCGGCAATCCATCGCTGACGTGCAGCGGCGATTTCTTTTTGCTGGACGGTGGCACTTGAAAATCGCGGATCGACAAACTTTGGTGACAAGCGAAGCAATCGTAATCCGACAATTCCGGCCACGGCACCGTCGGGTCTTGCAAATGGTCACGGGCTCGTTCGGAGGACAGCTTTGCTGCCGCGGCAAGATTGATCGCCCGCCCTACGGCGCGAAGTCGAACGTGGGAAGCGTCAAGTTCGCGATCACGACGGGAATCCCAGTGGGCCGGCAAATTCGCCAGATAGATCGGCAAATCAAACCGCAACGCCGGATGTCCTGCCGCGATCAAATCGTGATTCATATCACGGACCAAGCCGTCCTCGGTTCGTGATCCAATATGGCATCGAACACACGTTTCGCCGCGTCCGATGATCGAATCCATTTCACGCATCGATTCGTTCGTCGCGGGATCCCAATCGGCATGAGTATGCGAAACAAGCCAGGACTCGGCCGCTCCGTGGCACGATTCACAGGTAACACCGGCGGCCAGAAACTCGACTGACAATCTCCCGCTTGCCGCAGTTTGTGATGTAGTTGCAGTCGTATGACAACTGATACAACGCTGTCGCAGCACCGCGTCGTAGGCTTCGCGTGAGCCCGAAGCAGAACGATCCAGCCGGCTGACGATCGCTTGCGAATCACGATCATACAGCAACCGTCCAGCATTGGCGTGTGGGTCGTTGGCAAGCCACGTCGACAGCGAATGGTTCCAGGCCGGACCGCGACCGATCGCGCCACCGTGGCAAGTCGATGTCGCACACGACGCATTTCCAACAAAGGGTGATGGCTCGGCAGCCATCACGTTGTCGAGGCCCGCAAAACCAATTAGCCCTAACCAAATCAGAACGCTGCGTGCGAGTTTCATCGCTCCACCTTCGTCACCGCGCCCGGCGGATGATAACGATGGCAAAGCGTGCAGCGATCCGACGCCCAAGTCGGTTGGCCACCCAATAACGAGACCGTTTCGGACGACGCAAGCGAAGCGGGAGTCGGCAACTCGGAATCACGATGACAGCCAGTGCACGACTGAATCCCAGCGATCATCACGACGTCTTGATCGGTGGCCGGTTTCGCCGCCGTGTCGCTGTTGTAGGCCGCCTCGTGACAATATTTGCAATCGATTCGGCGATGTGCCGCATGATCGTAGATCCCATGCTCGAACCACCGCGACGGGATCATCTGGGCACTTTGATTCCCAAGCGATCCACGGATAGCTTCGTCTGTGATCGAGGCCTGATCATGACACTTCAAACACTGTGACTGCACTCGTTCTCTTGCCAAGCGAACATCCACAATCGAAGAGACCGATTCCCCCGTTGCGGGTTTGCCAAGTCCTTCACCCGGCACCGCGACCGTTCGTTTGTCGCCGCGGGGCGATCTCGCCTGACCGGTTGCTCGCACCCCGTCAATGGTCGCGGCCAACAACAAATCGACTTTGGACCAAGGTACCGCGTGAGGGATCGGCGTCGTATCGGCCGTCGCGGCACCCGAGTTCATCGAGTGACATGCCGAGCAATGTTGTTCGAAAGAAACCGGCGCCATGTAGCGGCCCAACTCGCCGTCGGACGCCATCGTGTCAGCACCGCTGGGGTTGCCCGCCATCTGATGACAACTGCCACAATCCAACTGCACCGCCGCGGAATCGTCTTGGCCGTCGATCCGGTACCGATCTCGCAACGATTCATCGAGCATCGCCAACGTCATCTCGCCGCGTTGTCCGGCATCGACTTGTCCGGGCCGCATGTGTTGAGCGTGATCAAATTTCACGATGCCTGGGTCAGGCTTCTGCAGCGAAGCAAAGTCCCCGTGATCCGCTTTCGTAAACGCGACGACATTGGCATTGACCGACGGTGCGGCGGAACACACTGAACTGAGATTGGCGTGACACGAAGCACAGCGTTCGTTGGCGACGAGGCTGAGATTATGATCGCGGCCCTGATGATCCACATGGCAGCCCGCACAATTCTGATCGACTAATTTTGCCTCGGGCCGCATCGTTTCGCGGTAGTGGTTGCCGACTTGGTGACACGACTGGCACGCGGTTTCAATATGCTGAATCGATTTCGTCGCATTCACTCCGATCGGTTTTATGTCCAACGAGGATGCATCGGAGCTGATCGGGGTAAAGTTTTGATGACAGAGTTTGCAATCGTTTTCAAAGGATGCATGGGCCATCGCCACCGGCCCCGTGCTGAGATGCGATTTGCCAGCTGACCCCGCCAACACGAAGCATGCGTAGAGCACGGCAACGATACCGCCCACCGCGATACAGAGGGTGCGAAACCGATGCAGTCCACCGCGATGACGGTAGTAATCGATTTGAATTCGCTGAGATCTTTGCTTTCCCGTTTCACGCATTGTCGATCATTTACCAATACTTTAGCGCAGTCCAAACATGGGCTGCTAACAAAACGGTCACAGCAACGGACAATCCAATATGAATGGGAATCCACGCATGCAGCCAACGATGAACGGTTGATTGGGTATCAAATTGGCGACGTTGATCACAAAAGCTTTCGAGGATGTTCACGATCGATCCACTTTCTTCGCCGCATGCACTGCGCAGCCGATCAAACCACACGCTGGCACGTTGTCGATCGTTTACCGGCGTATTCGCTTGATGGCCGTGAAGCAGAAACGGTTGAATTTCGTCTAGCGCATTCCACAGCGCCGGGCCGTCGGTATTGGTCGACGCAAATTGACGTGTTTCCAGCACCCGACCTCGTGTTTTGCCCGATTGACGCACCGCACCGACAACAATCGCTCCTGCTTTGACCGCTTCGAATTCGCGTTCTTCCTCAGCGTCATCGGGGCCTCCGACTCGACGCCCACATGCACTCAATAATAATCGGCGAGCATCTTCGACGGTTTGCTTCGAGACATAGTCGATTTGACTGTAGATCGTTTCGCCTGGCAAATTACGCAGCATCCAGCGTGGCAGAATGTTCTGCACCGCTAATCCATAGATTCCGCTGAGGATGCACAATACAAACAGCACCATGAAGGTGGCAGGCAACCATCCGCCCAAGTGAAATCCACAGTGTGCGATCGCCAATGGCAGCGAAGCCAAGCCAAACCACAGATGGGCAGCCATCCAGTATTTGGCTGGAATCAACCGCAAGCGACGCAGCGCTTTTCGCGGCCATAGCAACATCTCGAATACGATGATCGAACCGGCTGCGATTCCGCACAACAATCCAGCACGACTGCCGCCGCCAACCCAACGGTTCGCCTGAGAGGACTCGAGCCAATAGTAGATGAGGCAACCGAGGGTCACGACCAACGTCGGAATCACGAACATCAGATGCAATCTTGTTTGGCTGCGATTCAATAGCACGTCAAGTAGCACCCAAGAGTAAGTGACCAGAAAGCCCGTCGGCAGGATCGATACATCCCGCGGAGAGCAACCATATTAAACCCCCGTGATGGGTAGTCGTCAATCTTCGCACCCCCACAGCATAAAATGTCGAGAGAACGCTGTTGTTTTGCCGATCAACGATTATCGTACTAATGTGAAGGTAATTTGGGGGGTATCCATTAACGCCTTTTCCACCTAACCCAAGTCGCGTGATGTCGCATCGAATCAGACCGAGCGTTTGCACTTTCCTGTGGATCGGGATGGTCTTCGTGTCGACTCTCGCGCGTGCTCAAGAACCGATTCCAACGCCGCAGGGGACATCGACGCAGGGGACATCGACGCCGGGGACATCGACGCCGGGGATGCTTTTTTCCCCAGGGACGCTCGATCGGCTGCACTCTCCCATCCTTCGCCAAGATCTAATGGTCAACGGGGCCGCCTCGTGTGCAACATCCAATTGCCATGCGGGTCCGCGACCTGGGGTCACCCAAGCTACGGTGCGCCGTGGAGCGGAATACCAACTGTGGCTCGACAATGACCCGCACGCGCAGAGCTGGAAGACGATCTGCAGTGACGAAAGCGTCGCGATGATGCAGCGTCTGAAGATTATGGATGGCGACCAAATCATTGACCAAGTCGGCTTCGACAACTGCATGGCGTGCCACAATTCGACGCGTCGGTACAACGAACCTCGCACGAATCGCGATACGTACGCGGGCCCGAGCGATGCGGTCCACATGACACAGTTCGCTCCTCGTCACAATCAACCCCGTCCCAACGACGTCAACACATTCCAGCGAGAAGGGGTGGGATGTTCGGCGTGTCACGGGCCGAGCGAGCGATGGATCGGCACACACTTTCAACACCAATGGTCGTCATCATTCGCCAGCGACGACGGATTTGTCGATGCGGCAGACCTGTACGTACGTGCGCGGATGTGTGCATCGTGCCATGTTGGTGACAAGGATCGTGACATGAATCACGACATCATCGCAGCCGGACATCCGGCACTTCGCTATGAATTAGCGACCTTTCATGCATGGCAACCCAAACACTGGCGCGATGCCGAGGCGAAAGACCGCACCTATTACGAGGCCCAGTTGTGGTTGGCCGGACAAATTGCGGCGACCGATGCCTCGCTGGCTCTACTGGAAACGCGAGCCGCCAAATCGCACTCGGTCAGCCAATGGCCCGAGTTTGCGTCGTACGATTGTGCATCGTGTCACCATAATCTTGGGCTACAAAACTCGCGAACGGCGATCACCGACGATCGGAAAGCGGTGGCGCTCTATTCATCGTGGAACGACGCCGGTCTTCGCTGGCTCGTCCAGTACCGCATCGAAACGGGAGCGGCGACGTCAGACGATTTCGAATTACTTGAATCGCTAGACCGAGTGAAGTTGCAGATGGAATCGCAACCGAAGGCGGATCCGGGATTTGTCGCCGAGTTGGCACTGCAGGCTCGCACCTCACTTGCCCAATGGTTTGACGGTCCCGCTGGCCAATCCGAACGAGCCCAGTTCCGCAGCGATCGCTTGGGGAACCTCGTCGCTGCCGCGGCCGGAAAACGTCAAACTTGGCAGACCTGGGAATCGGCGGTGCAGTTCTATTTGGCCGCCGTCGCCGCTCGCGAAAGCTGGCCAGGCGGATGGCATGGCCCCGTCCACAATCTGGCTCAACCGCTGCGTGTCGGTTTACGCTATCCTGAGATGATTGACGTCAGCCGTTATTCCAAACGCAATGAAAGCGGCCCGACGCTGAATCGCGGCGAAGCAACGAAGTTGGGTATCGAGATGGCCGGTTGGCTGGGCCCGATTTACCAACCCGAATCCAGTGACGAACTGCAAGACGACGAAGCGGAAACGCAAGCACTGCAAAACGAACTGCAAGAGATGATCCAGAGGATCAATGAACGCTGGAAACGCTTGAACCAACAACGTATCGAGCAAGCCAAACAAGCCGAGTCAACGGATAACAAGATCGACGATGGCACGCCCGACATGCCGGCGAAACCTGAGCGAAAACCGAAAACACGTGACCAGCTACTCGAAGAACTACGTCAAATGCAAGAAGCTCGCACGTCCGACGAATCAGACAATTGATTCTTTTGATTAAACAGATTGACAAAATGGTATCCACTCCCTTCTTCGCAAGACAGATTCCCACCGGGATCGCGATTGTCCTGTTCGCAGTGACCGGTGCGGTCGGTTGGGCACAAACCGCTTCGGACACCCTGTCGCGTGAAGAAAAGCTGAGCGATCCGGTCTACATGTCTTGGGTTGCGTCGGAACCCGTAGGCAAATGCGTCAGTTGTCATGTGATGGGACCGACCGATGCCGAAATCGATAGTGGCCGCTCAGGAGATTTGACCTCGTTTAGCCGCCGCAGCGAAATGATGCATTGGCTGCAAAAAGACAAACACACGATCGCCCGCCGACGAGTCGAACCCTTCGCCGCCGAACAGAGCGAAGACGAACTTCTAAAGCTATACGACCGACTTGATACTCAGATCGAAAAAGCGATCGAAGGATACAAGAAACGCGGCGAAACGATTGATCGCAGCAAGGTCGGACTCGAAAGCATTCCCGAAGAGTGGATCGGGCAAAGCAATCTGCTTAGCCGCCGCATTTGTGACAAACTATGGGGTTCGGGCTCGGTCACGACCGAAGCGGGCTACGCCAAGTTTCGCGACCACTGTTTGACCTGTCATGGCGGCTATCACGCCGGGGCCAGCGGGTTCGATTTGGCGGATCTCGATAACGCTCAATTGGGAATCGATTGTTTGTACTGTCACCAGCAGGACGACAACGATCAATGGATCACGCCGCATCAAGTGCCCGAAAAGTGGCGACTAAAATCACCTGGTGAAAAATCGGCGGCCGGTTTACGAAACCTGGTCGATACGTCCAACCAAGCCCAACTGTGCTTCGATTGTCATGTCGGCAACCGCTCGAAAAACATGTTTGTGTCGCACGAAATGTATGCAGCCGGACATCCTCCGATTCCCTCGATCGAGCTCCAGCAGTTCTGTGCCGAGATGCCACAACATTGGCAAACGCCAGCACAACTGTACGATTCACTGGCGGATTACCCGCAGCGAAACGACTATTTCAATCTGAACTATCCCGGACTGCTCGGTTCGACCAACGCGGGTGCGGTTTTCTGGAACACCCGCAAAATGCTGATCGGATCCCTGGTCGCTCGGCAACAGATGCTCGAACTGTATATCCAATCGGGATCGGATTCGGCGCAGGACTGGGCAGACTACTCATTGTATGATTGCGCGGCGTGTCATCACGAATTGCGATCCAACTCTGTTCGCCAACAACGCGGCTATGTCGGTGCCCCTGGACGTCCACGGCAATATGAATGGCCCGACGCGATTTTGACGATTGCGTATCTGTTCTATGGCAAGGAAACGTTAGCGCAATCGCGAAGTCTGGAAAGCGAGATCGAGCAGCTCTTTAGCGAGCAACCCTTTGGTGACCCTCACCGCGTTGCCGCAGCTGCCACACAGCTGCGTGATCACATCACTGCGGCGATTGATGCGGTAGAGCAAAAACCGGTCGATGCTCGAATCGCATTGGCGGTACTGCGAGGCTTGGCGACGACGCCGAAGTCCAGATTGGTGACGTACGATGCGGCTCGACAAGTCATCTGGGCGATGCAGACGATCGCGACCGAGCTAGAACTCGAAGGCAAACCACTCGCTCCGGAACTGCACCAGCGGATACGCCAACTCGGCACCCCGGAAACGACCGGAATCGCATCCGATTTGCCATCGGGTCGCAAACAGTTCATTTACCCCGATCGTTTAGAGATGGATTTGCGTCTACGTGCCCAGTACGATCCATCGCGTTTGGTCGCTCAGTTGAAAAGTTTACGAGCGGACTTGGATCAAGCCGCCAAGTAAATCCTAGGGTAGGCTTCCAGCCTGTCGATCGTAGAACAGCCTTCCAGCCTGTTATTGCCCAATCAACAGGTTGAAAACCTATTCCACGTTGATCGCGGCGCGATCAGCGACATCGCACAACCGTGCATCGCTCCCGTCGCTTAGAATAGGGCTGGTCACTCACCCCACAACGACGAGGTTCATCATGCTCAAGTTCGTACGCGAAGAAGTGGAATCGTTCATGCAGGGCCTCGTCAAACGGAACCCGGGTGAAGACGAATTTCACCAGGCGGTTCGCGAGGTCACCGAATCGCTGATGCCGTTCATCTTGCAGCATCCGCGATACAAGCAAGCTCAATTGCTCGAGCGTTTGACCGAACCCGACCGCATCATCATCTTTCGCGTGACCTGGGAAGACGACGAAGGCAACTTTCGGGCGAACCGCGCCTGGCGAGTCCAATTCAATAACTCGATTGGCCCTTACAAAGGTGGTCTGCGTTTCCATCCCTCGGTGACCCAAAGCGTTTTGAAATTCCTAGGCTTTGAACAGATTTTCAAAAACAGCTTGACGGGATTGCCGATGGGCGGCGCCAAAGGTGGATCCAATTTCAACCCCAAGGGAAAAAGTGAGCACGAAGTGATGCGGTTCTGTCACTCGATGATGATTGAACTGCATCGACATATCGGCGAGAACACTGACATTCCCGCAGGTGACATCGGAGTCGGCGGTCGCGAGATCAGCTATCTGTTTGGTCAATACAAGCGATTATCCAATACGTTTGTCGGGACGCTGACGGGCAAGGGGTTGTCATTTGGCGGCAGTCTGGTGCGAACCGAAGCGACAGGATACGGCTGTGTCTACTTTTGCGAAAACATGCTCAATCGTCTCGATGATTCGATCAAAGGAAAATCGGTCTGCATTTCCGGCAGCGGTAATGTAGCGATCTACGCTGCCGAGATGGCGGGCAAATTGGGGGGCAAAGTACTGACATTGTCGGATTCCGGCGGGGTCATTCACGATCCGGACGGGATTGACGAAGAAAAATTGGCGTATGTCAAAGAATTAAAAGAAAAGCAGCGTGGACGGATCTCGGAATACGCCGAAAAGTATCGTAAAGCTACGTTCCATGCCGACCGGCGGCCTTGGCATATCCCTTGTGACGTTGCGTTGCCCTGTGCGACTCAGAATGAAATTGACCAGCAAGACGCTGAAACACTGCTGAAAAACGGTTGTATTGCGGTCGCTGAAGGAGCCAACATGCCGAGCACGCTCGAGGCGATGAAGGCGTTCCGCGAAGCCAACATCCTGTTCGGTCCTGCTAAAGCCGCCAACGCCGGCGGCGTGGCTGTTTCTGGACTCGAGCAAAGCCAGAACTCGCTGCGGTTGCAATGGACTCACGAAGAGGTCAATACAAAGCTAAAAAGTATCATGAAGGAAATTCATGAAAAATGCGTTCATTACGGAACGAAGGGAGATCATGTAGATTACGTCGACGGTGCCAACTTAGCGGGATTCGTAAAAATCGCCGAATCGATGCTGGCGTATGGCGCCGTTTGATTTTCATACGTCGTACCGCGTGAGCCATTGGTGTGGTGTCGCCCAATGCATCCGCGATTCCAATCGACTTGCTAGACTGCGACCGAGTCCCTTCCGAGATTTACTTTATTCCTGAATGGAAACATGCTACAGCGAGGCTACGAATTTGCGTCAGGTTATCGATTAGAAGAATTTCTAGGTCGAGGCCAATTTGGTGAAGTGTGGCGGGCCTCTGCGCCCGGCGGCACCCAAACCGCGGTCAAGTTCATCGATCTCAGTGGCGGGCAAGGCCAAAAGGAATACGATGCGATCAAGCGAATCAAGCTGATTCGCCATGCCAATTTGATGCCGATCACGGCAATTTGGTTGCTCGATGCCGAAGGCAAATTGATCCAAGACACTCCCGATCAAGCCGTTGCAACCATGGATGTCAGCGAATTGGTCACGCCGGATCGCGCCAGCTTTGCGATGCCGCGTACGCGAGACCCAGCGACGCTGGTAGTCGCGATGCTGTTGGCCGGCAAAAGTCTGCTGGACCGGATGGCCGAGTGTTTGCGTGAAACCAGCAAGGGGATTCCCGCGCGCGAACTGCTTTCGTACATGGAAGATTCGGCCAAAGGCCTCGATTTCCTTAACGACGCCCGGCACGATCTGGGATCGGGCGAAGTCGCAATCCAGCACTGTGACGTCAAGCCTGCGAACATCGTCATCCTCGGCAACAGTGCCGTGATCTGTGACTTTGGTTTGGCACGGATTCTGACGCGGACTCAAATCACCGCAACCAGCGCTTCGGGCACGCCCGCCTACATGGCCCCCGAAGCGATTGAGGGCAAACCAAGTCAATCGAGCGACCAATACTCATTGGCGATCAGCTACTACCATTTGCGAACCGGCACGTTGCCGATGAAGGAAGGTTCGCTGTTCCAAGTTCTCAATGCGCATCGCCAGGGCGAGCTGAACTTTGATCTCGTCGCGGATCCCGAGCAGCAAGTACTGCGGCGGGCGACCGAGATCGATTGGAACAAGCGATACGAATCCAACATTGATTTTGTGGACGAATTGCGTGATGCGTTGCGAACCGAAGGGGCGATGACCACCGCCGCAGGACGCCCGTCGTCCAAGTTCGATCCGGCTTCGCCCAGTGGGGAAACCCAAAATGACCGCCTCGCGCAGACGCAAGCGGGCCCCTCGTTAATCGCCGAAACGATGGATGGGACATCGGCAGTTGACACCGGCTTTGCTGATGCCGAGACCGCAAACTCGGCGGGTCTGCAGAGCACTCGGGTGTTACCGCAGCAGACGACCGATGACGCCGTCTCCTCGACCGACGCCGTGACATCGAGCCAAACGCCCCGCACTGCACTGAAACGTTATTCGATCATCGCTGGCGCTGCAGCAGTCGTCATCCTTGGTGTGGTACTGGTTGCGTTTCCACGCCCCTCCTCCAAGCCCATGGCCGACGATCCCGACAAGGCCGACCAACAGAACGTCTCGCCGGATCAAGTTGAACCCGTTAACAACACACCGGACAGCGGTAAAACGGTAATCGAAAACGCGAGTCCGCAAGAACTGCTGGACTTGGCGACCCGCGCTTTTGCGACCGATGCGGACAAGGCAGCAGAGCTATTCCGCCAAGCCGTGCTGAAACGTCCAAACCTCGCAACGCCCGAACCGATCGTTCATACGGCACATCAAGATGGGGTCGAAGTATTAATGTTGGCCTCGCCCACGAGTCAACTGATTAGCTGGGGCTTCGACACCAATTTAAATGTTTGGCCAGTTTCGCCAACATCGTGGACCGAATCGTCGGTTCAACCGATCTTGCTGCCTGGGTTGGATGTCTCGCTTGCGTATCGCGAAGGAATCAGCTTATCGCCCGACAAGCAACGTGTTGTCGCGGGATCAGGAACGGACGCCAAAGTTTGGTCGCTCGAATCGCTCCGTCGCAATCCCACCGAACCTGCTCAATCACTTCTCGCCGAAATGGATTCGCTTGACGACGAAGTCATGGCGGTCGCATGCCACCCCAAAGACACCACGGTCATCGCACTGGCGCTCGACGACGAAGTGGTCGTGTACCAAATCGAAACCACGACATCGGACAAGCCTCGCCAACCGACCAAGCTGACTCAGTTTGAATCCGCAGGATCGATTAGCCAATTGGCGTTTCACCCGTCGGGCGATTGGTTGATCACGATCATCGATAAAGGCCTCGTCCAGGGTAAAGTGGTCGCTTATGCCTGGGACGAACTGCGGACCGGCGCCCCGCAGAACCGCGCCCCCACCGCGATTCCCATCAACCCCAAGGGAGCTCGTGTTCGCACGATCGGCTTTCCAAAGCAGGACTCAGCCACGGACTCCGCTGCAAGTATCGCCACCGGGGACGAAACAGGGACGGTGACGCTATGGAGCATCGCGGATGAACCCAAATTGTCGTCGCGAAAACAACCGCATGCAGGCCCCGTCATGGCAATGAAGATATCGGCGGGAACCAGTGACACCGCGAGTGTCTTGGTGACCGGCGGCGATGATGGCACATTGAACCTCTGGCCGCTGAGTGAAGGTGCGAGCCAAACCGCAAGCGGTCACGACCAAACGCTTCCGCTCGGCAAGCATCCCGTGTCGTGCGTCGACGTTACCCCCGACGGCCGCTGGGTTGCCGCAGGCACCTACGATGGAACGGTGTGGCTTTTGGATCGCACCAGCCAAGATAAGACGGCAGCGTTCCTGGTATCTGGATCCACCAGGATCGAAAGCATCTGCATTGATTCGGCAAATGGTTGGCTGGTCGCCGGATGCGACGACGGCAGCTTGCGAGTGTGGGACCTGGTCCGTTGTCAACTAATCGCGATGACCCAATTGCGTCCCAGCAAGATCATCGAAACGAAATCCAACCAGCCGCCCGTAATCTGACGAGCCCACCTGCGGCTCCGGTATTGCATTACTTCGTAGCGGAACTCGTCAAGAGTTTCGAGGAGCACTCGCCGTGGATCGAAAGTCTCGACGACTTCCACTACACGGGAAAAAACGCACAAACCTCATAAGAAAAAATGCTTAACAGCGTTGCCCTTTGGGGGATCGTGCCACCGGAACAATGAGAAACCATCACGTTGCGGTGTTATTGAGTGAGTCGGGCTAACTCTTCGCGAAGCGATTCCTGTAATCCTGAGGTAAAACCGACATGGACAGCTTGAATGTCCCCTTGCCGATCGATCACGACCAAGTGCGGGATGCTTGCCACGCCGAACGCGGACGACTGCTGATTCGTATCGAGCACCGCTTCGACATTCACATCGATTCGGTCCAGAGTCGCATGAATTTTCTTGACGTCGGACTCGCTCGTGACCGCTAGCAACCTCACATCTTGATCCGAAAACTCATCGACAACCTCAGCTACAACCGGCAGTTCTCTTAGACAAGGACCGCACCATGTAGCCCAAAAGTCAAGTACAACCACCTTGCCGCGGTAATCCGTCAACTGCTGCGACTGGCCGCTGAGCGTCTGCATCTGCAACTCGGGTGCTTGTCGCCCAATCCAACTACCACCCTCTGGGAATTCGAAAGCGATTTGTTGATAACCATGACTCGAGGGCAACTCAAACGCCTTGTCCGGAAGAACGGGATTGAGGGCCCAGTCGGTGTAGGTCATCGCAAAATCGCTGAGCGAAGCTTTGCGAAGCAGCGCAGGTCCATCGGCGTCGATCCACAGATGCAGCTTGTTTTCGTCGGGCTCTGAATCGGGGTCTGCCGGCTTCGCCTCACGCGACGAATCGGAACCTCCACCTGCTTTCAAACGACACACCCTGCCGCTACACACCAAATGCTCGGTTCTTCGGCCCTCGATATCTTCGCGGCCCATCCACTTCACGGTTCCCCAACCGCGGCTACCCAAAAATTCAGCGACATTATCAGTAAAGGGCAACAACGCCATCAGTTCCAACTCAGGAAATGCATGAGTGGGAGGCGAAAGCGAAAGCTGGTCGATGTGACGCAGAACCGTGTCGAGGCTGTCGGGGGCAGCACCCTCAAGATAGTATCTCTGACTTCCCGATAGAGACTCGTCGAGATCGTGCTCGCGATTAACACGGAACCGGTCTCCGTCCGAGACAAACACAAGTCCCCCCACCCAGTTTTCATAACGAAGCACAAGTTGATTGGGTCGGAGGCCGGCGATCAACGATGGGATCGGAGCGAATCCAGACATCTCGCCGGTGTAATGCCGTGTTTGGCGGACGCGAAACGATTGAGTGGTATCCGCTAATTGTTGAAGCGATTCCAAAACGGTCTGCGCATCGGCTGCCGCATCCCCCGTCGGCTGCAACGGTTGCCGAACCGCTTCCACCTCGCGTTCCAACGGCAGCTTTCCTGAGAGATGTCCGATCGGAATCAGCGGAACCGCACTCGGATGCTCGCGATTGAAGACGAAAACCCCACAGGCAATAAGTCCAAAACAAGCAGTACCGACCGCCATCCAACGTTTTAATTTGTGCGACATCAAATTACGTCCCGTCGTGGCTGGAATGATTCAGTTACGAAAGCCGGAATGGCCACCATCTCGAAGATCGAACGGAATAACACGAACGCCATTCCGATCGTGGTCAAGTCTGCCTTCTCTGTAAATAGTCTGCCGACAACTCCTAATCACGCGGCCTTTTTGCCATCTCCATGCAAAAAATGGCAAATTTGATTGCCGCCAATGCAGAGACAAGGGTTATTAGACGCTAGGGAACCAACTGAACCTGCATTTCAGGTCTCGCCGCTTGTAAAGCATCGATTTCGTGTCGATCCACTCGAGTATCAACTAGTAGCACCGTCTTCAGGTTCGACATCTTATGTAACGGCCGAAGCGAATCGATGCTTTCGGCATGGACCGTGAGCTGTGTCAGTCGCGAGAGTCGAGAAACGGGAGTCAAATCGAGCGGCAATTCAGAACCGACGTCCAGCGTCCTAAGAGAACGGAGCTTGGCAATCCGGTCTAGGCTATCAAGCTGGGGATCATAAACGAGTACTTCTTCCACATCGTGAGCGTAGTGCGGCCCCAAAAACTGCTCAATGGTGCCACTCGGGGCAGCGTTAGACGGGTCAGGGAACCCGAGACTCTGGTCCTGTGAATCGTAACGCCATAACCCGGTGTGCAGCCCGCTAAGCCACGCGACCGTGCTTCGCTGCTGCGTCGCCTTGTGATGCACCGATGCAAACCATGCGGAGAACAGCGTAACGACAACAAGAAGGGTTGAAAGCGAGAATCTCATAATTGCTCACAGACACGTTAAAACAGGGCAACTTCAGTCGGATAACGGCGGAACTCACGGGGTGGCGGGAATTGGTCATCCACTTCGAATCGCGCGGCCACCTCCACTCGCATGCAATTCTCTAGTTATCACACCGGTTCGGGTTCATCATGAATGAATCGAGACAGACGGTCACCAAGCCAGACCCGAAAGACTTCTGTGGTGGGAGGACAGTGCTTGCAGTCATGGATCAGCTCGGTTTTAACATCTGGAACAAGCCGCCTCACGCGATCCAGCACCAGTGACCCAGGAAAAGAGATATCATCGGTGCCTGCGATCACAAGTGTCGGCATCTGGAGTCGCTGCAAGTCGTCGTCCGTCGCCAGTGGCGGCACTCTTGTATCCATCTTCATATCTTGGAACGAGCAAGCAATTGCGTTTGCCCAATCAGAGTCCCAAGTCGTCATGATCGGATGCAAAAGCGATCGAAGACTGTTTGACGTTGGCCAAAGCGTGTGGCGGATCATCGGGAACGCCATCTTTGCCATGCCGGTCAAATGGGAACCGTTCGCAATGCCAGCCGGCATCATGATCGACAGCTTGGATACTCGCTCGGGCGCTTTGGATGCGGTGAGCCGCGCGACAAACCCTCCCCAACTGACGCCGAAAAGGTTGGTACTAGGCAGTCCAAGTCCGTCCATTACGTCTAACAACCAATCGGCGTATGAGTCGTCGTTTACCGGTAGCTTCACCTCAGGCCCGCGAATGGACTGTCCCGGCATATCCGGCGCGTAGAGGCGGAAATGTTTCGCGAGCGTCGGAAGCTCCGAAAGCAAGAAGGACGCTCCAGTTCGCATGCCATGCAGACTGGAATTGCCCACGAAAAGTTGACAGTGGACCGGAAGATGTCAGACTTCTCTGACAGGAGA
>NZ_BAABGA010000051.1:0-7400 GCF_039541335.1 Novipirellula rosea
TGCCAACGTCGGAACCATCGAACAAGAGCCGCCAGGCACCGGTGCGAGTGTCGTGGTAGACAATGTCTTCGTCAGCAACATAAAAGCCACCGGCATTTAAATTGCTTGCCGGGCTGATGTAGATCACTTCGCTACCGAAGACTTCGTTACCGGCGAATTTCCCGATTTGCAGGCCATCGAATGATTGGTCATCGGTCACACGGTGGGCGGCCCCATCGAACCGCTGGCTTAACAACTTGGGCGACTGGTTACCGACCGAATTCAGTATGGTGAAGACATCGCTACTGCTAATCTCGATTCCGTCAATTGAAAAGAGGTCTTCGGCAGTGACGTACAACTCGCTCGTGAAATTGTCGACCGATAGCCCCTGGACATTGTTGCCATCAAGTCCAACATCGGATCCGTCAAGATACACCACCCATTCACCGGACGAGTCGGCTCCATAGACCGGGTGATTGAGCACCAGCAGATCATCGCCGCTGAGAGAAATATTGGGAAAATTGTAGTTCCCCAACAAACTGACCAGCAATTGTCCGTCGGCCGTGAAGCCAATGGAATCGATGTCACCGCTGGTTGGTGCCAATCCTACATCGGATCCATCCAAGAACCATTCAAAGTTGCCCGCCGTCAAACTGCCATGCGAATTGGGAAGGAACTTGACGATATCGGAATCGCGAACCAGCCCCAAATTGCCGATACGCATGTTTGCATCAAAGCTAAGTAGAATGCTGCCATCGTCTTGAATGTGAAAAGCGTCAATATCGGCGCCCGCTAATCCGACGATCGACCCATCGAAGTACAGCGACCATCGATCGTTGGTGCGGTCGTACGCGAGAATATCCTCGTCGTCATAGGGAATGTCATCGACGCGGCCGCTGGCCGAAAAACTGACGAAGACGATGTCGGCCGTACCGGCGGGCCCCCCCACCGTTGTCGCCGCGATGCTTGCGTTGTTTAACGTCTGAGGGTCGACCGTGTCGGAGGCCAGCGTCGCTGTACTTAGTTTCTGGCCAGACTCGGTCGCGGTGACAACGAACTCGAACACTACCGCCGCACCAGTATCCAAGTCACCGATTTCGCAAGTGATGATACCCGTGCCGTAGGAACAGGACGGTGACGCGGAAACGAACTGGACGCCGGCAGGAAGCAAGTTTGTCAGAACAACATTTTCTGCCGGGTAGGGTCCGTTGTTAGTTACCGTTGCGCGATAGGTGATGTCGTCTCCAAGGTTGACTCGGTTTTCCGCGGCCAACGTCAGCACTAGGTCTGCCAAAATCTCGTCCACTTGTGTCGTTTCGACGTCGACGTTGTTCGCTAAATTGGGGTCGAGCGTTTGCGATGTGACGGTCACCGTGTTGTTGAGCTCACCCGCAGCGGTCGTCGCCACTTCGATCTGAAGCTCCACCGTTTGTCCGTTGGCCAAGTCACCAAGGTCGCAGGTGATTTCGCCGCCATCATGCGAGCATGCGGGGGACGCGGAAACAAACTGCACGTTTGCCGGCAACGTGCTGGTCAGCTCGACGTCGAGCGACGGCTTAGGACCGTCGTTGCTGACCGACACGGTGTAGACGAGACTGTCGCCAACGACAACCGGATCGATTGAATCACGGATCGTGACTGTCACATCGGCTTGCGGCGGATTAGGGTTGACCGTCAAATTGAACGTGTCGGAAACGGATACACCCGCTAGGTCGGTGGCCGTGACCTCGATAGCGGTGGTGCCGACGTCACCTTCGCTTGGTGTGCCCGTGAAAGTGGCGGTCGTCGGATCGAACGACAACCATACTGGCAGACTTCCATCTCCCTCGACCGGGTTCGCCGTGACTTTGTAGATCGACGATAGGGTCGCGACATACAATTCACCATTCTGATCCGCTCCGATACTGATGATCATTTCCGAAAACGGATTGCCGCCGACAACATTGGGCTCCGAAATCAACCATCCCTCTGTTTCTTCGTCGAGGATCATGATGCGCCCCGTGAAATCCGCAAACACGTAGCGTTCGGTCAGTGCTGGATGGTCGCTGCCTCGATAGATATGGCCGCCGATGACCGAAACTCCGACGTCGGGGTTGACGTATTCCGCGATCGGATCGATCAGATTTCCGGGATCAGGATCGTTGAGGTTATATGGCAGCGTACCTTCTCGGATTCGCCATCCGTAGTTGCCTCCGCTGACGACCAGATTGACTTCTTCAAAGGCTTTTTCGCCGACGTCGCCGACAAATATTCGATCGGGGCTCGCCGCTCCCTCGGGTCCGTCATCGATCGAGAAACGATACGGATTGCGAAATCCGAGAGCATAGATTTCCTCTCGCACATTGGCTTCGCCAACAAACGGGTTGTCCGCCGGAATCCCGTAGGTCCCGCCTGGACCGTTGGTGCCATCGATATCAATGCGGAGCAGCTTGCCGAGTAGCAAATTCCTATTTTGGGCGTTGTTGTCAGGATCGCCACTGCCGCCGTACGCCCCATCGCCGATGCTGATGTAGAGCATGCGGTCGTCGGGGCCGAAGACAAGGTCGCCGCCATTGTGGCCCGGTGGTAGATCAAATCGCAGCCGCGCAATTTCGGATCCCGCATCCGCGACATTCGGATCATCCACGGAGACCGAAAATTCCGAAATCACTCCGTCATGGTCGCCGCCCAACGTCGCCGTTCCAGCGTAATAAACAAAAAATCGGCCTTCCCCGACAGCTCCGGCAATGGCGTAATCCGGATGGAACGCCAGTCCCAGCAAACCACGATCACCGCTGGAGGTAACCTGGGAACGAATGTCGAGAAACGGTGTCGGCAAGATCTCTCCGTTTTCGACGATGTGAATCATGCCTCGCTTTTCGACGACGAACAAACGGCCTGACTCGTCACCAGCATGGGTCACCACCACCGGAGTATCGAATCCGGAAACGATCGGATCAAGCTCCAGCGCCGGATCGTGCGACCGACTCGCAGAGTACGAAAGCGAATCGCCGACGTCAATGTCGCCGAACGAATCCAAGACGGCGAAGCTTAGCGAATCATCCGCTGCGATCGCTTGCTCAAGAATCGGTACGGCGACAAATGGAGAATCGTTCGTGTTGTTGACCGTCAATTCAAACGTGTCCGTCACACTTGCGAATCCAGGGTCCGCCGCCCTTACTTCGATCGCAAGCGTACCGACATCGTCGTTGCCCGGAGTTCCGCTGATCACGCCGGAGTTAGAGTTGATCAAGATCCAACTTGGCAACGCTCCTCCACCTTCGCGGCTGATCGAATAGATTAATGCATCACCGTCGGGATCACTGAAGTAGCCGGAGACGTCCAAGCTAAACAGGCTGTCTTCGTCGACGGAGGCGTCAGGAATCGTGCTATCCAGCACGGGGTATTCATTGGAAAATGGGATGGTCCGCGCCACGGCAAACGCCTGGCCGCGAACGTGCAACGTGTAGGTGGTTGACGTGCCACCGTCGTGCCGCAATGTTCGCCACTCGATTGGATCCGTATCTAACATCACCCAGTCACCGGTCAGATAGACTTCGCCCGACTCGGTGTTCGCCGAAACACTCTCAATTCGCCATGGAATCCGACCATCGGCATCGGTGATCATTCCCCAATCGGTGACCAAACCGTCTGGGTCATCAATATGAACGCTGTACAGATGCAGCCTTTCGCCAGTATCCGAATTTGCATTCCAGTATTCACCGTTGCCTTGAACCCCATTGATCTTGGGATCGTGCGAACCATCGTTGCGGCGGACGAAGTAGACGATCCCGTCGCTGTACGTCATCCCCAGGTGGCTGCCGCCGATCCATGCCACCTCGCGGAATGCATCGCTAAGGTCGCCATCGATGCTCTTGCGAGCGTCAAACTCCCATAGCGAGCCGCCGGACCGCGCGGCGAAGGGAGCCAAACGGTCATGCATCGTGAACAAAAATCGTTCATTGTCAATCGATTGCCCCCATCGCCACCAACTCGCATCCTGGTAAGCGGACAACTCATCGGGATCCTCTGCGCTTGTCATGGCCGGCAGCGCGCCGGGAAACACATCAATGGTGCCAGTCGCCGCGCGGCCCACCAACAATCGGTCCACGCCGCCGATCATTGATACCCAAGCGTCGCCGCGAGCATCGACGTGCATCGCAAATGCACCTTGAATCGAGTTGAGGTCAGGTGTCAGAGCTCCGAAGTCCTGCATCACGCCAGTTGCGATCTCGGTGCGGAACAAGTGTGCCCCGGAGACGGCGGCATCGGCAGCGGCCCAGGGCGACGCAATCGACCATAGGTATTGTCCGTCCGGGCTGATCGCAACGGCCGAATAAGTGGAATAACGTGGGACCGGAATGCCGAAATCGACAAAGTTTGGCGTGCCTGATTCGATGCTGCCCAACTGATACCCGAACAAATGAGCCCCGGTATAAGCGTTCAGAGCTTCGTCCCAATAATTTCCCACAAACGTCGATGTGTACAGCCATCCGTTGGACTCAACAATCGGACTGTGCAGCTTTCCCTGCGGTACCTGAGTGAGTGGATCTTCGCCCAAAATCGCACTGACGTTGGGACCTATTTGACGGACATCGCCGCTGCTTGGGTCGTATTGAAAGAAGAGCCCCGCGGCATTGTGCGCGTGAGTCGATGAGGCGAAGTAGACCTTGCCGTCTGAGGCCACAGTCGAACCTTGCCATTGTCCGTCAAGCTTCGCTTCAAACGGATTCAGCGGAAACAAGTCGACCACCGTCTCGTTGGTGACGGTCAGCGTAAATAGGTCCGAGGCAAAGTTGCCTCCGTCGTCAATCGCAAAGACCTCAAGCGCAATTGCCCCAAGTTCAACGGCATTTCCCGAGATGATTCCCGAACTCGCGTCGATGCTAATCCAATCCGGAATCACCCCGCCTGCTTGTGGGGCAAGCGTATACGTTAAGGGGCGATTCTCAGGATCCTGGAAAATACTGGAAGCATCAATTTGAATTGCAACGTTACGGCTGATCTGCTGATCTTCCAAGTCCGCGATCACCGTGGGTTCTTGATTCCCCGGTTCCACCGTCAACTGGAACACTTCGGTGACCGACTCCCCCGCAATGTCGGTCGCAGTCAACTCGATCTCGATCGTGCCGACGTCCGCCACTGAGGGCGTTCCTTTCAGATAAACCTCGTTCTCATCATTGCGACTCAAATCGAGCCACGTCGGTAATGGTAGCCCGTTGGTTTGTTGCCCTGAAAACGTGACAACATCATACGGATCCGGATCGCGAATCGCTCGTCTACTGACATACGCATAGTTCTCGTTGAGCGTGATGTTTTCGGCCAGCGACCCGCCACCGATGTAGTATTGCCACGCCCCTTCGAACCCTTCCCTTGACGCCGCGCCGTTGTTGAAGGAGATGTTGCCTTCCAAAATATAGTTCTTGAGACTGGCCGAACTCGAACCAAAGATTTTGATGCCGTGACGGTACTGGTTAAAAAGAATGTTGTTAGCGAATCGCCGTTCAAAATCCTCGTTCTGGGAGTAGATCCCATGACCGTGCTCGAAACTCGGACCGGACCAACCGTTGTTGTAGATCAGTGATCCATAGACCTCGCCGCCATCGGCGCGTGACCAGAACCCGAGTCCTTTATTGAGATCGTGGACTTCCCAATTGATTAGTTTGACGTGGTCACCAAACACGTTGATGTTGCCACGATTGATGTCGTCGGGCCACGACCCGACGTTGAATGTCGTTCGAGCCGAGAGGTCACTCGAAAAGATTTCGAGACCCTGGTAGTGCGTGTATTGGCCTTCGATCGTCAGGATCTCGCTGGTCCGCGGTGAGCCATTATTCAGATCAATGATCACGTCGTCGCCAGGCCACGCACGCACCCAGATCGGATCCGCTTGGGTGCCAGACAAATCGCTGGTAAAGGCCCCCACGTACGTTCCGCCCGTGATCCAGATGGTATCACCGGGGGAAACGGCTTGCGGATGGCTCATCGCCGTCGCTACATCCCAAGGGTTCTGAAGACTTCCGTCACCCTGTGGCGTCCCCTCGGGCGACACGAAAAACTCGTTTCCCGTCGCAGGAACTGGGGCCGCATCGGACACGATTAAGAAACTGCCAAATTCCTTATCGACGACAAGGGGCGCAACGGGATCCGCCCCGATCGGAATCGGCGATGCCACATCGGTCATCGGCAGCGACACCGACGCACCGTCATAGACTCCAGCGAGAACTGGCGCACCGTCGAGATCCAGCACGTTGTAGATCTCGTAACTTGCTCCCACATCCACCACTGAGGATAGATTCAAATTGACATGGTCAAGCCGGTCCCAGTTGTAAACGACCGCATGCCCCCGTCCCGGCTCGTATTCATTGGGATGGACGGTCACGAGCGTACCGCTGATCGTGTTGGCAAGTGTGCTGGAGGCGTCGAATCCGGTTTGCGATTGCCATTGGTCAAACGACTCCAAAGCCCCTTCGATTATGAAGGGGGACTCAGCGTCGGTGACGTACGTGTTGTTGTCCCAGGTGTACTCGTCAAGTGCCGCCCCCAACTCGCTGATCTGGGCCGCATACCACGGGCTCTCGGTAAAGACCGTGTTGCCGGTGAAGGTGACATCTTGCCATGAGCCCAGGAAATTCACGTTGCTGGCGAAGTAGTTGTCGGTCGCGGCGAAACCGTTTCCGCCAACGCCATACCCAAACACCACGTACCCGGTTGGCTGCAGATCGTATTCAAACGGGATTCCTGCTTCGGTGCTCAGGTCCGCGATCGGGCTGTAAATGGCCGGCGGACTGTTCGCCAACAGCAGTCGCGGTTCCAGCTGCTCGATGATTTTGCGACGTTTAAACCGCGTTTGATTCCTCGATTCGGTGGCCCGTACAAGCAATCGCTTCAATAACATGCGTCGGCTCCTGCGGCTGGCAAAGCCTTTTGAGGATCGCGAACATGCCCGAGCATCCGGAACCCCACACATGCGGAACGCCAACCACCCCGACAGAGACATCCCTCATCGTACCATGTCTGCGCCCTGGGGCACGCCATTTCCTTTTTGGCGAATCCTCCAACCGAGCACATGCCCGCAGTTGTGCGCCACAGCAACCTGCGGTCATCTACCTCTTTCGGAGCCACAGCCCAAAACAGTGACCAACGTTGGCTTCGGACATTCAAAGCCGCTGCACACTCAGCACTTGGTTCAGAGACGTCTATCAAACGCCAGTTAACTGGCGGGCAGGAAAATGCAGAGGGCAGCAAAATATTCAGAATGCAGGACCAATTTGCGGTGTCCCATCTTTCTGCCTCGTCATCTTTTTGCCCTTTTCAGTAACCAACGCTGGCCTTTCCGATACAACCTCGCTGCGCAACCGGCTATTGGTTCCGCAACATCCACTAAGCCCGCACCGCACGAAGGCAAAAAGATGAGGGGCAAAAATATGCAGATTGCACGA
>NZ_BAABGA010000052.1:0-1623 GCF_039541335.1 Novipirellula rosea
ATCGGGTGATTATGCCGGAATGAGTAACGATAAAATAGGTGAGAATCCTATTCGCCGAAAGCCTAAGGTTTCCTGGGGAAGGCAATTCCGCCCAGGGTTAGCCGGTACCTTACCCGAGGCTGAAAAGCGTAGGGGATGGATAACAGGTCAATATTCCTGTGCCGGTTGTGTATCTAGTCGCAGGGACGGCGTCCGGAAAGTGAGCGGTACGAATAGAAATGTCCGTAGCGAACACTGAGGTGTTGGGGATTAAAAGACCCGACATAAGCCAAGGTATAGCTCGAGAGCGTTTAAGTTCTCGAAGTCATTGGAAGGACGTCCAAGAAAAGCTGCGAAGTTAAGCAACTGACCGTACTAAAACTGACACAGGTAGGCGAGATGAGAATTCTAAGGCGCTCGGGAGAACTGTGGTTAAGGAACTCTGCAAAATGGCCCCGTAAGTTCGCGATAAGGGGCGCCCACGCAAGTGGGCCACAGAAAATCGGCTCTAACGACTGTTTATCAAAAACACAGGTCTCTGCTAACACGCAAGTGGATGTATAGAGACTGACGCCTGCCCGGTGTTGGTAGGTTAAGGAAGACGGTTAGCCTCACGGCGAAGCTGGCGACCGAAGCCCCAATAAACGGCGGCCCTAACTATGAGGGTCCTAAGGTAGCGAAGTTCCTTGTCGGGTAAGTTCCGACCTGCATGAAAGGCGTAACGATTGGAGCACTGTCTCAACCACAGACCCGGTGAAATTGTAGTTGTGGTGAAGATGCCACATACCCGCGGTTAGACGGAAAGACCCCGTGAACCTTTACTGTAGGCTGATATTGGGTTGAGATATAATTTGTGTAGGATAGCTGGGAGGCTTTGAAGCAGGCACGCTAGTGCCCGTGGAGCCGTCGTTGAAATACCAGCCTGGTTATATTTTAATTCTAACTTCGATCCCTTGAATCAGGGCGAAGGACAATGTCAGTCGGGCAGTTTGACTGGGGCGGTCTCCTCCCAAAGAGTAACGGAGGAGTGCAAAGGTACACTCAGCCTGGTCGGTAATCAGGCGAAGAGAGTAAAGTTAGAAGTGTGCTTGACTGCGAGACCCATAAGTCGAGCAGGTACGAAAGTAGGTCTTAGTGATCCGGTAATCCCGAATGGAAGGGTTATCGCTCATCAGATAAAAGGTACTCCGGGGATAACAGGCTTATCGCATCCGAGCGTCCACAGCGGCGATGCGGTTTGGCACCTCGATGTCGGCTCATCACATCCTGGGGGTGTAGAAGCTCCCAAGGGTTTGGCTGTTCGCCAATGAAAGTGGTACGTGAGCTGGGTTCAGACCGTCGTGAGACAGGTCGGTCCCTATCTGCCGTGGGCGTACGAATCTTGAGGAGGTTCAACTTTAGTACGAGAGGATTTAGTTGGACGAAGCTCTGGTGTACCAGTTGTCGCGCTAGCGGCACGGCTGGATAGCTAACTTCGGAACGGATAAACGCTGAAAGCATCTAAGCGTGAAGCCCGCTCCAAGATTAGGATTCGTAGACATTAGTCGAAAGCCCCCAAGAAGACGACTTGGTTGATAGGCTGGGCGTGTAAGCACGGTAACGTGTTAAGCTAACCAGTACTAACGGGCGAAAGTTTGGCCATCG
>NZ_BAABGA010000053.1:0-1572 GCF_039541335.1 Novipirellula rosea
GGGAGGAGGGGGGAGGAAGTGAGGAGTGGGGAGCGGGAGGAAGGGAGAGGGGGAGAGGGGGAGAGGGGGAGAGGGGGAGAGGGGGAGACACGGAGACACGGAGACACGGAGACACGGAGACTGGGAGACTGGGAGACTGGGAGACTGCGGACCCCAAAAACGCCTTGAAGCGGCAGCAGCAGATACAGACCAGAAACCTGATCCGTCTTGCTCGTGACGGGCAGGGACTGAAAATCTGACATTGGCGCGCCCTTGCAACGCCGTTTTCCCCGCCTAGCTCTTTGGTCAGCCCGTAGGAAAAGAGTGCGATTTTAAGGGTATCATGAATCTTCAGTCCCAAAATGCACGTCACATCTCGTTCGCCATCGTCCAGGAACCGCGTCCATGTCTTCTGCAATGAATCAAAACCCCAGCTCGGGCACTCATCCAGTGCATCCCGAAAAACTGCTCCGTCCCAACACGGGTTGGTTCGCTTTGTTTGCCTGCCTGGGGTTGATCCTCTTTGGCGGCTTCACCTTGATTGCCGCCACCGCGGCCGGAAATGGTTTCTTTGCGATCCTCGGGGTGCTGATGATTCCGTCGGGGATCATAGGGATGTTCGGATTAATGGCGATCGCGCCAAATGATTCTCGCGTCTTGCTGCTGTTTGGTGACTATCGCGGAACCGTCAAAGAGTCGGGCTTCTTTTGGGTCAACCCATTTTTTTCCAAACGAAAAGTGAGCTTGCGTATCCGCAACTTTGAAACGGGATCATCCTCCACTCCGGAAAAGAAGGACGCGGCGGGCACAGTGGTACAGTGGAAGAGCCGATCAGCAAGCCGTCCGTCCAAGGTCAACGACCGAGATGGAAACCCGATTGAAATCTCCGCGGTCGTCGTCTGGAAAGTCACCGATACCGCTGAAGCGTTGTTCGAGGTCGATGACTATGAAAACTTTGTCGAGGTTCAAAGTGAGGCAGCGCTGCGAAGCTTGGCGACACGCTACCCGTACGATAGTGAAGACCATGAACAATCGCTTCGCGGCAGCACCGAAGAGATCTGCAGCAAACTTCGCGAAGACATCCAAGAGCGACTCGAGAAAGCTGGTGTGAACGAGATCGAGGCTCGCATCAGTCACTTGGCCTACGCGCCGGAAATCGCCTCCGCGATGCTACAGCGTCAGCAAGCCGGCGCCGTGGTCGCCGCTCGCACCAAGATCGTCGAAGGTGCTGTGGGAATGGTCGAGATGGCATTGGAGCATCTCAAACGAGACGAAATCGTCGAATTGGATGCGACACAGCGAGCCTCGTTGGTTTCGAATCTGTTGGTGGTGCTGTGCAGCGACCGCCACGCTCAGCCGGTTGTGCAAACGGGAGCGTGACCTCCGGAGCGTTAAAACTTTGGGGGTGTAGTGGTTTGCCAGTTGCGCAACGTTGATACCACCTCTCCCAAGCGTCAGCTGGGAGAGGCGATACGACACAAGTGACCTCTCCCGAGCGCCAGCTGGGGAGAGGTCGGACGGGCCCTTCAGGCGAGCCCTTTCAAGCTAGCACTCATGCGGCTCTCTTGGCGAGGATTCTTGCCGTTGATATAT
>NZ_BAABGA010000054.1:0-294773 GCF_039541335.1 Novipirellula rosea
TTCAATTTTGTATTGATTCACCAGCCAGCAAGCTGACCGGGAGAAAGCAAAGTTAAAACCGAAAGCTGATTCTGCTCTGAGGGCCTCGGTAAAGACCCTCAGCGATTCGCCATTTGTTTTCACACTTGCAACAAAGCCGAAGCTTCTGTTAACAAGCACAAAGAGCAACCTCGCACTGCTGAACTCAACAGAATAATCATCACCAAATTGTCAAAGATCTATGTGCCCGACTGGCGGGCTTGTCTCCGGCGAAGCTTAGCGTCTCGACGCTGAGCTCACAAGAGCAGTTTTTCATTTTGTTTTCACAAAACTTACTGAGTGAAAGTTCGCTTTGCAGGAAGCACTTAAAGTGTTTGCCGTGCTAGGTTTGCTTTCGTTCAAGGCTCGGTATCTTAGAGTCTTGAAGCGGCCAGTCAACCGCAGTTTTCAAAAAAAGTTGTTGAAGACTTCTTTTGATTTTCACTTGGTTTTGAACCGTTGGCCCGGAGGCTTTTTGGTCCCTGTGACTCGCGTTGCTGCGTGTCACGTTTCAAGTGAGGCGGGAAGATATAGGGCTTTGCTGATGATGGCAAGAGCCTTTTACCGTTTTCCGTAGATTTCTTTTCGTCTTCTTCATGCCGTCATCATCAAACTGTCGTTTGACCGCGGCAATACCGCTAAAACTGGCATCTCTTCGCATTGCGGTTTTTCCCCGGTGGATGGGACATTTTGGTTTGGCGGCATCGGCTTGCCTTCTTCGTTGCTTGCCAATCACCACCACCGCAACTCGCTCATGGCGGTTTTCTTACCGCATGGTGGTTGAATTCTGGTCCAAAAGCAACGTGTTGGAGACGTTGTTGCCAAAATCTCCAAAACGCTGGAATGTCCAGACGACCTGCTTCGTCGCGCGATCGACCTCGACAAGCTGAGGTTGATTCGGCCCCGCATGGCAATTTCCAAGCACGATGTTGCCGTTCTCGAGTAGCTCGAGCGTGGTAACCCAAGCCAAGCGAATCGATGGCAAGTCGTTTTGGTGGATCTGCCAAACGATTTCTTTCTCGGGCGTGACCTCAATCACGCTGTGCCCATTGCCGGTGGCAATCAGCGTGTTTCCGTTTGAGCGGCGGATCGCCGCAAACAAGCGATTGCCGAATCCTTCGGGACCGTGCCCTCCTTTGGCCTGCTTACCAAACATCGGAACCTCGTATTCCCAGATGACCTTGCCGGTTTCGTGATCATATTCGCGTGCAGTTCCATCAGCTTCATGAGCCACCAAGTAATTCCCGTTTTCGAGTCGGCGAACCAGTCGAGTATCGGTATGCGGATTGGGGTGGTCGACGACGAGCGGAATTGTCTTGAGCAGATTTCCCTCACGATCGATCTCGATAATGCGAGCTGAGCCGGATTCGGCCACCATGATTCGATCAGGAGCGATCATTTGAGCCGCATGAATTTCGATGCGTTTGCCCTGATTGCCGTTGCGTTTGCCTGCGTTGTATTCCCAAACGACTTGCTTCGTCTTGGGATTGATCTCGACCACCTTGTCGGAGTCTTTGAGGGTCAAGTAGTTGCCGTTGGGCAAAACGTGCAGATCATGAATGCCACCCCATGGCATTTCCCAGCTGATTTGTCCGTCGGGCTCGACTACGGCAAGTTTTCCGTTGCCTTGAATCAGCACGCGATGTTGGATTGACGTCTCTGCAGCGAATGCGGAGTGGGGGACAGCCGATGGAGGCACAAAGAAAAAAAGAAGGGTTGCCAACGAGGCAACAAATCGAAGTGGCATAGTGGGGTTCCTGGTTTGGTGGGTAATAACCAAACCAGGATACCCCATCGATGTCCCGTGTGCGGGAATTTGCACCCACACGTTCTCGCATATTTGTGATTCGATACCGCTGCGGAGTTAAGTCACCGCGTTTGAGGTGGGGGCTCCTGAAGTCGATAGACATTTCGCGATTTGGCGAACCGCTTGACGGAGCCGCTGCTCGTTTTCAACCAGCGACATTCGCAAAAAGCCTTCACCGGCGTTGCCGAATCCGCTGCCAGGGCTGACTGCGACGTTGCCCTCTTCGAGCAATTTCATGGCAAAGTCCATCGTGCTCATCTTGCTTTTCCAAGGTTCAGGGACCTCGGCCCAGACGAACATACCGGCCTTAGGCGGCGTTAGGTTCCATCCCAGTCGTCTCAGTCCGCTGACCAGCACATCGCGACGCCCTTGATAGATCATCGATTGTTTCTCGACGCTCGCCTCGGTTTCTCGCAGCGCCACGATGGCCGCGATTTGAATGGCTTGAAACATGCCGTAGTCGTAGTAGCCCTTGATTGTGCCAAGGCCCCGAATCATCTCGGAATTTCCAGCACAAAAACCGACTCGCCAACCCGCCATGTTGTAGCCCTTGCTCATGGTGGTGAACTCGACGCCCACGTCTTTGGCCCCCGGAGCACTCAAAAAGCTTGGCGGTTGATAGCCGTCAAACGCGACGTCGGCGTAAGCAAAGTCGTGAATGACCATGAATTTGTATTTCTTGGCCAGCCGCACAACTTCGACAAAGAAATCGGGCTCAATCACCGCCGAAGAGGGATTGTGCGGGTAATTGACGATCAAGACTTTGGGCTTGGGGGCCATGTGTTCGCAGGTATACGCGACGTTGCGTAAAAAGCGATCGGGATCAGCGACGTCCAACGCGACGACGTTGCCGCTCGCCAAAATGACGCCGTACATGTGGACGGGGAAATAAGGCGAGGGGATCATGGCGGTGTCACCCGGTCCCATCAGCGCCAAACACATGTGCGAAAATCCCTCTTTGCTGCCGAGACAGGCGATGATTTCCGAGTCGGGGTCAAGCCGTACGCCGTATTGACGGTTGTACTTGCTCGCAACTTCTTTGCGTAAATTTGCAATCCCATTGGACTTGCTGTAACCGTGGTTGCCGGGATCCGAAGCGGCATCGTGGAGCTTTTGGATCACCGTCGGATCAGGCGGATCGGATGGGTTGCCCATCCCAAGATCGATCACGTCATCGCCCGCACGTCGCTTCTGGTACAGCGAATTATTGATTCGCCCGAACATGTAGGGAGGAAGTCGGTCGACGCGTGAGGCGAATTTCACCTCAAACGGCTCCGGAACAGGATCGGTCGTCAACGGTGCAATTGCAGGAGCGTCAATGTTGGGCGTATCAGCGTCAAAAGGTTGACTCATGTCATTCAAGCCAAAAGGAATGGTCGGATCGGAAAATCAAAACCAAGTGGAAGGTCCGGCGGACCGCCCGGGTTGGTTTAGAGGTATTGTCGACCAGACACCGACAATCGCCCAGGGGTTATCGGTTCGTTGCACCAAGAAATGAGGCAAGCTGAAGCCAAAAGGGTGGCGTATAGGCCTTTTTACGCGGCTCGCAGTTGCGCTGAATCCATAAAAAAAGCCCCGCCATGACGGCGGGGCTTCGATTGACGCTTGTTTTTCACAGGCGTGCTTGTCTCTTTTCTTGCGTCGCTCTTTCGACGAGCGGCACTATTTCTTTTCTGCTTGAGGCACTTTTGCCATCTTGGGCAGCTCTTTTGCCGCAGCAAAGAAATTGTCGATCTCTGCCGACGACTTCAGTTCGTCGAAGCGGACCGTCATCGCCAAGTTCAATTTTTTCTCCGACAAATCTCGCACCAATTCGGTGCGGACGTCGTCGAGTTGCTTGACGACCGGTTCGGTGTAACCCTGGCATCGCATGATGATGTATTTGTCACCGGTGACGACAATGCCGCTGAGATCACCTGGTTTCATCGCAAACGCTTCGCGTTCGATCGCGAGTTGACCGCCATGTTTGCGAATCGGGGGGACTTTGCCCATGTTGCTCGCGGAAACCGGTTCAATGCTGTACTGTTCAGCCAGTTTTCCAAAGAAGGCGTCGTTCGGGTTGTCACGCGCCATCTCCCACACTTTTTGGGCACTGCGTTGATCCGCTAACACAATCGCCAAGACTTCGACGCGAGGCCCGTAGGACGATTCGAATCCTTGCTGGATATCTTGTTCATTGAGCGAAACAGAATCTTCGACAAGTTTTTTCAGTGCCACGCTCGGCCATACCGCATCGCGGACATACAGGTCCTGAGTGGTTGTTCCATCGGACGTTACCGATTGCAACCAAGATTTGACGTCAGGTTGGCCATCGGCGGTGACAAAACCAAAACTAGCGGCTGCACGTTGGATTTCTTGTTGTAGATCGACATCGCCGACCTGTTTGTTGGCTTTCTTGAGGGCTTGGGCAAGCAATTTGCGATTGATTTCCCCTTCGAGCACTTCGCTACCGTGACGTTTGGTGCATTCCGCTGCAACCGCCGCCAAACTCACCTGTTGACCGTTAATGATCGCTGCCACGCCAGGATATTGTTGGGATTTTTCGGCATCGCCCAAAACGGTGACCACTTGGGCTTCGGCTTGCAGCTGAGCAAAGAGGTCCGTTGCGGCGCCTCGCATTTTTTCATCGCGAATGCGGTCGTTGATTTGAGCCCGGATGCTTGGCATCGCTTGCGGCGATGGCGTGGTCGCAGGTAGACGACGTACCGCTTGCAGGAAAATCCATTGATCGCCGAGCTGCAATACAGGTGAAATTTCGTTGTCTTGCAAAGCGAACGCTGCTTCTTCCAAACGAGTGTCACCGGTGTAGCGGCGGATCGGCGGAATCAATCCGCCCACGCTTGCACTCGCTTCGTCTTCGCTGCGTTCTTTGGCCAACGCGGCAAATTGATCGGGAGCGGCAACCGCTTTTTGACGCAACAATTCAGCGTCGGATTTGCTTGCCATCATGATCAGTCGACATTTTACCGCTTCGCCAAATTGCGAAATGAATGCCTTGTTGAATTCTTCGTCGGTCACTTGCACGCGATCGGCGACCAAGCGCCGCAGCGCCAACATTGGCCACACGATTTCGCGACTGTATTGATCGGGTTGGATATCGCGTTCTTCCTGCAACAATTGCAAGTAAGCTTGCATCGACAACCCAAACTTGGAGGCGATACGATTGATTTCTTCACGAACTTCTGTCGACGTGACCTCGATTCCGTGCGTCTTACACGCCTGCAGAATCAAATGGCGGTTGACCATATTTTCGAGAACGTCTTTGCCATAGCGGCGCAACGATTCTTCGTTAAGTGTTTTGCGAGTGATCGGATCCGCATTGACGACCGCTACGACATCGTTCGCCGTGTCCTGAGCCGCCACGGGATGGCTAATCAATGTCGGGGTGATGCTCAGCAATAGTGTCAGGTAGAGGCCGACGCGAAGCAGCGAACTCATCCACTGCTTGAGTTGATGGGATGTTAGAGGCATGGCGGTCACTCCTTTGAACCGACTGTGATCGTTGACGTCGCCGAGAAGTAAAACGTGAGCAGCACACAACTGCATTCTCAAGCGATAGTGCCTTCGAGCCGCAACATAGGAAAAATTCCTATTTCGACTCAAGACGAAAAGTTTTGCTGCCGGGGCTGTCCATGCGGCGGTGGATTGCAAGCGTTCTGAACTACAAACGATTTGTAATTCCTACCGAAGCATCGCCACCCCATGCTCCTTGGAAATTGCTGTGTGTTTCTCTAAGTCGTGTTGTGTAAACGGTTTACGTTTGTTTTGGTTGGTTTTTTTGAAGCTTTGGCACGGCTCGTGCAATATCCTTTTTTCGTTGCCAAGACGGATCTGGTCAGGACACGAAACGGCAGCAATTCACTTTTATCTCGACGACGAATACAAACGCAAAGGACACTGCCATGTTGGTTTTAACTCGCAAACTTGACGAAAAGATTCAAATCGGCAACGACATCACCATCACCCTGGTTCGAGTTCAAGGAAACACGGTGCGAATCGGCATCGAAGCTCCACGCGACATTCGAGTGATTCGTGCTGAGTTGGAAGCGTTGGATCAAACGCTCGAAGTCGACGAGAACCCGTTGAGTGAACGGGAAGAAGCCTTCGCTCACCCCACCACGGTCACAGGCCGCTCAAAAAAGCACGTCGCCAAACGACGTGATCAATCCGCAGAAAAGCCCGCTACAGAAAAGCCTGCTACCGCGAAAACTACGATCGCGAAAAACTCGGGCGCGACGGCTAATCGTGTGGGAGCGTTGTCAGGCCAAGTCTATATGACTCGAGTGCCCGTTAACGGCAATACCGTGCGTAAAAACGCGGCGCCCCTGGCGGCGTTCTTGCCAACCGATGTGAATGTGGGGATCGCACAATGAGCCGGTCTGTCGGTCCGGCAAAGGGGGATCGCAGTGGGGCTTTCCCAATCAACGTCGATAGGCGTCCGCAGCGTGCATGGACGGTTCACTTGGGCCCGTGGCAATACGATCATGGGCATCGATATCTTGAAGATGTTCGAGCAAGATACGGCGAACTTCGAAAATCGCTTTCCCCGTCATATGAATATGAGTGTGCTCGGCATCGACCGTGATTTCGCTTTCCACGTCGTCCATGTGAGCACTGGCGTATTCCACGACACCATCATTTTTACGAGACTTGGGACCAAACAGCGGCGGTTTTTCTAAGACACCGATAATGTTGTGGTATTTGACGTTCGGCGACTTCTTCGCACGCAACATGACGGGGAAGATAGGTGATTTTGGCGACAGCGAATCGACGGCATTAACAGCGGTTAACAGCTTCGTATCACGAAAGAAGTCGGGGTTTTCGCGTGTCAAACGCTGGCCCGTCGAGACGAACATCTGAGGCAGTTTGATAAATTTGCGGGCCAACCACTGTGTGTAATCGTTGGAAAAATCGCTGCCGCGGTGTGGAGTTCCAATCGTGATCACGCGCCCCACCGACTGATTGGGTTTGAAGTAGAGCGTGCTGACCAACTTGACGCGGTCCTCTTGCTCGCCCTTTAACTTGTCCGCAGGCTGGTCGCTGACGATCTTCCAAAAATCGTCACCACTATCCATCGTCTGCAATCGGCTGACGAGTCCGCCCATGCTATGCCCGACCAACACCATGTTGTCGACCGCTTGATCGCGATGACTGGGGTCAAACGAACCTCGCATGGCAGCTAAGTCAGCACGCAGTTGCTGCGCACTAATCCAAAAAGGTTGGCCAGATGGATAGAGATAGAACCAGAATTGATATCGTTCGCGGATCTCGGGAAAGCTGCGGAGGTCATTAAACATGTCCATCCATGTCAGCGGACTCGACCACAGACCATGCACCATCAAAACCGGGATGCGATCGGGGTCGTACGGTTCGAGCATATAGATGCCTCGCCGTTCTTGAGAACCATCGGGATCGAGCAAGCCTTCGGTCGCGTGATTGCGTTTGCGAAATTCAGGACTGTCTAGGAAATAGGCCAGCGGTGTCGTCAGATCGGTTTCCAGCGGGACCCACTGGTTGGCGATTTCGATTTGGTTAGCTTCCAGCGGATCAAAGAATTCGAGCACGCAGGTCGCGGATTCGCCCGCGCGTTTGCCGGACGTGCCAGATTCTGACGTGCCAGGGGAGCAACGCATCATCGCCGAAACGGCATAGCTCAGCCCCGACGGGTAATAGCGTTCGCGTGAATCGTTTTTGTCGGCAGGTTTCCGCACCGCGATCAGCGGGACGCCTAGCCCGTAGGTGGTGTGCCGGTTGTTGAGCGTCTCGATGTCAAAGTCACTGACAAACTCGTAACGGTCAAACTCCTCCGGTTTCCATTTGCCTCGCATTTCGGTGCGGACGATGAATTCGCGATCCGGAGTGGAAATCGTGTAGGTGCTGCCTGGTTCGATGCGATGTTCGCTGCACAGGATTCGCAGCGTGTCTTCGAGCGATTCGTTGTACAGATCGCACGCTGCACGGAATTGAGGATCAAATGCATTGCGAGTGATTTGCAGATCGTCGCTGAATAGGTAATCGTAGGAATTCGTTAACGCAATTCCGTAGTGATTCAGTGCGTTCAGCAAATCACCGCTGCGTTCCGCCTTTTTGCCCTCGACGTACGAAAGTTCGCTCAGAGCGTAGACCAATTCCGAGTCAGGCGACTCGTTGATCGTTTGCCGGATTTTGGCAAAACATTTTTTGCGATCGGCGGCATATTGGTCTTCCAACCCAAACCGATTTAACGTGTGCCATGTTCGCTCGCTGATCTCGGGGCCGCGGAATGTCACCAATTTTAGATTGGTGGCGAGCGGATTTTCGCGAATCGAACGGTTCGAAACGTAACGGGTGGACGTGCACCCCGCCCCGAAACCCAGCAGCGTTAGCAAGAACAGAAGCCACACGCCGTGAGCGTTGATGGGCCGATTCGTCGCAAGAAAAGTCAACGCGAAAGAGCGCGCGGCGGCCGATTTCGCACCCCTGTGGGTGCGAAAGTCGTGGGTCACGCATTCCGTTGCGAGCAATTGCGGCATTCCGATCCATCGTCCTGACGTGGCAAGACCGCTAAGTTGGAGACATTCAAGGCAATTTTGCCCAACGTTAGAAACGTTGGGCGTTCGCTGTCAACCTTAGCTTGTTCCCTATTGGAAACCGCCACCACCGAGGCCACCACCGACCCCGCCACCAGCATCGGTTCCGCCTTCGCCATCGACGAAGTTAAACGTTCGCACGTCACCGACTTGCGAGAACGTGGGCACGGGGCTGATTCGCACGTAACGACGATCCGCCGAGATGATTGCGAGTCCCGACACCGAAGCTCCTTCGGGAAGCTGGGTGATTTCAGGTCGGAAACCGACCGCGCCACGATTGAACCGACCTAGGCCACCCAAGTTGCCACCGCCTCCGATGACGCCGCCGCCACCCACGCTGCCGCCCGTCAATGACTGCACGTCATTAAACAGATTTTGCAAAACTTGGGCTGCGTCAGGTCCATCGCCAGCGAATTGGGCGAGCGCCTGATGATTCATATCACGTTGCACGTCTCGCAGATGAGCGAGCTGAGCTGCGGCGACATCCTCTTTGCGTTGTCCATCTTTGACTTCAAAGACGACCATCGCGTCCTGAACGCCAATCGGAATTTCTTCGCGAATGAAGCGTTGGCTTGGACGTCCGACGTCGGTGATGATTTCGACCGTTGCGTTGCCAGTGGAAACGTCTCCCCAAACTCGGCGAATCAGCAATCGATATTTTCCAGTAAAGCCTTTCGGACACAGGTAGGTTTCCGAAACGGTCCCCAGTTCATCGTCACCACGACCAGGGAATGAATCGCCCAACAGCGTTCCACCGCCGGCGGACGACGGGCTATCGATGGCACAAATGGTTCCCGAGGGTTCTTCGACCGCCAAATCAAGGTCGGCATCGCCAGTCCACGAAACACGGACGATGGCGTCATGGGAAGCGGCCAATCGCAGCGATTCGCTGAACTTCTGAGCCTCGTCGGTTCGGCCTTCAGCAATCAATTCGCTGTGGGTCGCACGCGCGACCAAGCGAGCTTGTTCGACGATCGGTTGGAATTTTTCGGGCCATGCTTGGCTCAATACACCACTGCATGCCCACGACAATGCGTCAATGTCATTGAGTTGTTGAGCGATGCGGAGCCCCATCAAGTAAGGTTCACGTCGATAAGGATCGAGTGCGGAAATCTTTTGGCACAATTCGAGTGCCGCTGCTCCCGAGCCGACCTCTTCGAGTCGTGCGGCAACATGCAAAACCTCTTCGGGGGTCTCGGCAAAATCGACTGCCGAAAGCAGGGTGCGTTCGATCTCTTCTTTCGGAGCGTTCGTTGCTTTGAGTGCGATTGCATAAGCTTGATACATCCAAGTTTGGACATGGCCCGCACGCATCGCTGCGGCGATGACTTCTCGCATCTCGGCAAAACAGGCGACCGTTTGCTCGGTCTTGCCGCTTTCTTGGAATTTCAAGGCCTTGGTCGACCACTCGCCGACCGTTTCGCGAACGCGTTGATCCAAACGAGTGAGGTCTTCGGCAGAATCAATTTCGACGGTCGAGAAAAATTGGTCCCAGGCTTCCGCTTTGGATTGACCTTCGGCGACCTGAATTCGAATCGGTTTGATGTCAAAACGTGACAGCGTTTTCTTGGCCGGTTTTGCAACGGATGGGGGAGTCGCGTTTTCAGCGCTAGTTGCTGAAGGGGACGCGGTGGTTTTGTTTTGCAGCGAGACGTCATCGGGAACCGCGAACATACCGCCGCCTCCCATGCCGCCCATGCCGCCGCCCATACCACCCATGCCGCCGCCCATGCCGCCGCCCATACCGCCACCCATGCCGCCGCCCATGCCGCCGCCCATACCACCACCCATGCCGCCGCCCATGCCGCCGCCACCGAGTTGCATGACAGGAACGACGAGGTCACCGACGGGGTAGACTTTGGTCACGAGGTTTTCTTCGGCCGCTTCTTGGGTGGTGATCTGCATCACCTCGTCCTTGATCATGTAGGTCAAGTCGAGTTCGCGAAGCATCAGCCGCATGAAAGAACGAAGCGAAACGTTTTTCAGTTCAATCGTGACAGGGCTGTCGGCGGTTAGACCAATTTCTTCCAACGCACGTCGATCAACGACGATCGGAATGTCATGGTCCGTCGCGATTTTTTGAATGGCTTCTTCAAGCGGTGTTTCCACGAAAATCTGGCTGGTTTCATCACTGAGCGAAGCTTGGATCCGGCGCTCGGTATCGTTGTCGCCAACCAGTTCGATCGCACCGTAACGCTCGATGCGGCGTCGGCTGAGCTTTTGCCATGCATCGGCTTCGGGCCAAACGACGGGTGGCTCATCCACAAACGGAATCGCCGCTTTGAGCACCAACGAGAAGGCATCGACAAAGTTGCGATCCCGCATCTCGGTGTAACGACGATCGCGAGCGTAGGTTTGTAGCCACAACGGATAGTCAATGAATTGACGTCCGGCGGTTGAGTCACGAGTGATCGTATCTCCGGCTAGACGAGCAAACGGAATCGAGACTTCGCCGTCCGCTTCCTCGTAACGGCCTTCGCCGATCAAGGCATTCATTTGTTCGGACAATGTCTTGAGCGACTGTTCGTTCCGGAAAGTTTCCTCGAGCAAACGGGTCATCGCGTTTGCGCCTTTGGCCTGTTGTTCAAGGTTGGCTTGAGCGTCCAAGAAGCGAGCTTCTTTGCTGCTGGCAAGTTGGATCGCCGAGCGAACTTGACCCATCAATTCTTTGCGTACATCGGGGCTGACGTTCGCTGTCATCTCGATTCTGCCGAGCAGCGATTTCAGTGATCCGGAAACCCCTTGTGGATCGTTGATCAATTGGCGACGAGCTGCCCTTAGCTGAGAGCTGACCTCGGCACGCAGACGCCCTTCGGCAAGCGATTGTTCGGCTTCGACTTGATCCAGCAACGCACCGCCCGATTCGAGCAGCTCGTCATCGCCGACGGCAGGACCAAAGAAATTGTTGTCTCGCATCGGCGCCGCGTTGCGGGGCTGAGCGACTCGTGGCTGAGCAACTTGGGGTTGAGCAACCCGAGGTGCGGGTTGGCGTGGAGCCGCAGCAGGTGGCGCCGCTGGAGGCGCGTCCTGAATGTCCATTGGATCGTTTTCAACTGCGGCGGCCGCATCGTTGTTGCCGAACACATCGTCACCGGCTGCAGGTGCAGGGTCGCTTCCAAAAACGTCACCACCCTCTTCCATCGGAGCGTCACCGCCGCCGAAAATATCATCGAACGGCGAATCGGCGGGGTTCTGAATGATCAGCGTGTTCGCTTCTTCGGTGACCGTTTCGATCGCTTTGGCTTCGGGATTGTTGGGGTCGGCTTTGAGTGCTTTTTCAGCAATCGCCTTTGCTCCACGCATGTTGCCTTGCTTGACCGCGATGTTTCCGGCGCGAACAAGGTCTTCGGCTTGAGTCGCTAATGCATGAGCGGTTTGACGCAGCATCGGTGATCCAGCCGTGGCCAACATCAGCCCTCGATTGGCGGCCGACTCGTCGACCAAACCTGGCAAAAAGGCAAAGTCGGGATGACTCGCTTCGATCTCGCCATCAATTTGGATGGCAACATTCGCCGCAGTCGTCTCGCCCATCAATTGGAACGAAACATCACCGGAGGCCATCTTCATGTGCCCCAACAAAATCGAATCACGGTCCAGACGAAGCGGTGGCAAACGGTCTTGTTGAACCGATTTCATTCCCTCGGTCAACTTGGCATCGCTAATCCAAATCGGCGACATCGATGCCGACTTGCCTACGTGGCGAGCGATGGCAACCGAATTTGCGTCTTCCGCAGTGCCAACGACACCGAGGACACCACCGGTTTGATTCGCCAAAATTCCCATCACTTCGATGTTCGCAGTCGGTCCGATCACCACGCTGTGAACCGAAATGCGGTCCGATCGCAAAGCATCCACTAACGCTTCGAAACGCTTTTTATCCGCATTGGCTTCGAGCGATGATCCATCCCCGATATAAACGATGCTGCGAGTTCGACTAGCCGGTTCGCCGACCAACGTCGCGCGAATCGAGTCGATGACGGTAATCAAGTTGGTGTTGCCAAGCGGCAATCGTTGACCCAGTTTCGCAATCGCGTTCTGAGTCAGTGAAGAGCTTGGCGATTCGAAGTCGCCACTCAAATCGGCCGTTTTGATATCCGCAGCGAACAAGCGAACGCGGTCGCCGGCGCGGAATTGTTCGATCACACTGCGAATCGCGGCGATCGAATCGCGACGGTATTCTCCGACTTGGCTCGCCGACGTATCGACCACCACGACAATGTCGGCATCCGCTTTGCGAACCGCATCCAACAGCGAATCACTCGCCGCCGGTTGCAGCGAAGCCGCGAAGTACGCGTCGCCCGATGGCATCTTGTAACTCGCCACGCGAACCTGACCTCCATCGCTAGAGGGTTCGTCGGCGGATACCGTCGGAATCCACATGGCCGTCGTTAGCAGTAGACCGGTCGCCAGCTTTCGGGGGCTGGATTGTTGAACGAATAGTGCGACTTGTCGCAATCCCATCTGATTATCTCTTTCGCGAGTGACAGAAAACGCGTTTTTGCTGTGTTCTGGTTCTGAATAGCGGAAAGTAGGGCAGAAAAGCACTCTCCCACTAGAGAGTCTATTTCCCAGGTTTCCGTTTTGCTACGAAAAAACCGGGGTTTCGCTGCGTTGGTGTGTCGAACTTTACGGTTGTATGTGTTGCATTTTGCTACAGGTGTTGCAATCTGATTCAGCATACCGGTTCGTTTGACCCCATTGGCGTCACCCTACCTTCTTCAAAGCTAGCACCGTGCCAAAGTCAGGCATCCGGTGATGTAATAAAAACATTGGAAATCTTTTCCCCAGCGTTCGCTTGAGCTTCCCACCCTACCGACGTGCCAACGAAAAAAGGCGAGGCCGATCTCGAAAGACCGACCCCGCCTCGCACGGGGGGACGCTTAGTATCTGGTGGTTGTGAATCGTGTCGCGTTGCGTCCCGCTGACACACCAAAGACTAGTTCGACTCTGGGATCCAAGTCGTCTTTCTTGATCGGTTCTCGAATGAATTTGTGAATCGATGCCATCGCCCAGGCTGTTTGTGAGGGTCAATCGGGTTGTAGGAGCGTGATTTGTGCTGATATCCGTACTGCTACCTGTGCGGAGGTTCGGAACAAGGTATTTCAACCCGCTTTTTTCGTCTTCTTGGCCGACAGGCGTCCGTTTCTGGGTGGTTCCACATCGAAACGCTCTGTCGATCGGCAAAACCCAGGTTGTCTCTCGGCCGACTTATCCGCACACTGCGTTGCGAGAGCTTGGAGGGTTCAGGCAATCAAATCGCAATCATCAGAATTTGGAAGGGAGATCTTGCGTTGGAAGATCAAAAAATCGACTTGCCTGAGCGGCTTGACCTGATCGCGGTAGGCGCCCATCCGGACGATGTCGAAATCGCTTGTGGGGGAACGCTGGCGAAACTTGCCAACAAAGGTTATCGAGTCGGGATCATCGATCTGACCGATGGCGAGCCGACACCGAACTCGCCCAGTCCCGAAGTTCGGCTGCTTGAATCGCAAGCCGCGGCAAAGGTGCTGGGAATCAAAAAGCGAATTCAGCTCGATCTGCCTAATCGCCGCTTATTCGACTGTTTCGAGCACCGCGTTGCGCTAGCCAAAGAGTTTCGCCGCTATCGGCCTCAACTCGTGATTGGCTTTGGCGAGAAAACCCCAATGGCGTCTCCGGATCATTGGCAAGCGATGCAAATTACCGATGCCGCCGTCTTTTACAGCCGGCTGACCAAGTGGGACGAATATTTTCCCGGTTTGCCAGTTCACTCTATCCAGAGGCAACTTTATTACCGGTTGGCGGTCGAACCGGACACGTTGGCGGGAAATCCGTATCACCAAATTGTCGACATCAGCGACACGATCGAGACCAAGATCGAGTCAATCTTGTGTTACAAGACTCAGTTCGAACACAAACCGAATATCGTCACCCGCGTTCGCGCGGCGGCAACCGTGACCGGTGCCGCCGCCAGTGTTACCGCAGGAGAATCGTTTGCCGCAGCGAAGCCGTTCGCGGTGGATAATTTGATGGTCACACTCGGGCTCGAACCGCTGATGGACTAGCGATCGCGGAAGGACTAGCTGCGTTTTCCGCGTTTCGGGGTGATTTCCTCTTCGCCTCCGTCGTCCCCTTCGCGATGACGACGGTGCAGATACATCTTGATCGGCACTTCGCCAAACGGCAGGTGGTCTCGCAATACGCCCAGCAAATAACGCTTGTAATCCGCAGTAAATGCCTTCGGTTCGCTGCACATCAACACCACGGTCGGGGGTTCGGTGGCGACTTGCGTGGCAAAGTAAATCTTGGGGCGACGGTTTTGGTACATCGCCGGCGGATGAGCGTCGATGGCGGCTCGGATTAACCGGTTCAGCTGCCCCGTGGTTACCCGTTCCCGCGCCTGTTTGAACAACATCGTCGCGTGATTGAGCAGCGTTTTGACATTCTTTCCGGTTTGGCCGGTGATGAATGCGATCGGGGCATAGGTGAGTGTGGGGAATTGGGCATGGATGTAGCGAACCCAGCGATCGGTCGGCACTTGGCCGTGATATTTATCCCACTTGTTGATCACAAAGATGCAGGGTTTGTGATTTTCCATCACATAGCCCATCAACTGTTTGTCGACTTTGCTGACGGTTTCGCCCGCATCGAAGAACATCAAAACGACGTCCGCTCGACGAACGCTTCGCTGAGCACGATGCATCCCGTAATACTCGAGGTCGGTTCGCTGGCTTTTGCGTTTGCGAAGCCCTGGGGTGTCGATCGCCATAAAGGACTGGCCATCTATCTCGAAAATCACATCGACGCTGTCACGCGTCGTTCCGGCCACTTCGCTGACGATCATGCGGTCATCTTCGGCCAACGTGTTGACGAACGTGCTTTTGCCGACATTTCGCCGTCCAACGATCGTCACCTTCATCTGAGGTTCTTGGACCAATTCGTTATTCGGTTCGGGTAACCGATCGACGATCAGGTCGAGCAAATCTTGGCGGTTGCGATTCTGAGTCGTGCTGACCCGAATCAGGTGCCCGCGACCGAGACGCTGAAAATCTTCGGCCAACACGTCTTGGTGCGATTGATCGGCCTTGTTGGCGACCAAGATCACCGGACGCTGAACCGAGCGAAGACGCTCGGACACCTCTTCGTCCATCGGCATCACACCGGTCTGGACGTCGACCACCAACACGATCACATCGGCGGTATTGATCGCGATTTCAATTTGGTTGCGAACGTCCTCGGTCAGATTGTCCGCGTCCACCACCCCCATTCCGCCCGTATCGACCAGCTCGAAAAAACGGTCATTTGATTCGATCAACGTCGTCATTCGGTCGCGTGTGACGCCTTCGTAATCGTCGACAATGGCAAGGCGACGACGCGCAAGCCAGTTAAATAGGCTGCTTTTGCCTACATTGGGACGACCGACAATAGCGACTCGAGGGACGGGCATTCGTGATTACAGGGGTGCGGGAACAACAAACAGGGGCACGGGAACAACAGTGTGACAATGCGCTTAAGCACTGAATCCTATTCTCGGCGACCCAAATCACAAAGCCCTAGAAGACGTTCAAACCTAGATTCGCTAGAATCTCCGCTATGTCTGACAAGATTTTACCCCCGCTGGATCGCGATCAATTGATCATGCAGGCCGCTGCGCTTGCCAATCATCTGGCGCGAGCCGGTGTGCAGTGGATGCCACGTCCCAATTTGGACACGGTCCAGACGCTGAAGTCGCGGTTTGAAGCGGCTAGTGCCACCTCGTCCGTCGACAATGCCGCGTCTTCGGTCGCCCAAAATGCCCGTCCACCCGTGGTTGATTCTGGCGGAACTCCGTCGGGGGGGGCTGCTGCGGCGCCGTCCCCACCACCGCCAACCCAACCGCCACCGCGTCGACCGGCTTTGAGTCCGATGCTGGTCGGCGAGGCGGGCAAACCCTATCCAGGCGTCAGTTTGCCGGTGGCGCAGCGTGAAAGTGAACTGGCGGCCTTGGCAAGCGAAGTGGCGGCCTGCCAGCGATGTCCCCAACTTGTTCGTTGCCGCACCCAAACCGTGTTCGGCGAAGGAAACGCGGCCGCGCGAGTCGTGTTCTTTGGCGAAGGCCCCGGCGCCGACGAAGACCGCAGCGGACGCCCCTTTGTTGGCAAAGCGGGGCAACTGCTGACCAAAATGATTCAAGCCTGCAAATTCTCGCGCGAAGAGGTCTACATCCTCAACACCGTCAAATGCCGGCCGCCAGGAAACCGGAACCCTGAACCCGAAGAAATTGCCAATTGCCGTCCCTACTTCGAAAAGCAAATTGAACTGATTCGCCCCGAATACATCGTCTGTCTCGGGGCCGTCAGCGGACAAGCGTTGCTCGACAGCAAATTGTCGGTCGGGCGACTTCGGGGGCAATTTCACCCCTATTTTGATAGCAAAGTCATTGTGACCTATCACCCGGCCTACTTACTGCGAAATCCCGCCGCCAAGAAAGCCGCTTGGGAAGATTTGCAAATGATGCTTCGCGATGCAGGACTGATCTAGTCCGCAAAAATTCTTCGCACTTTTTTTAAACGGGAATCCTCTCTTTCCCGCAAAAGAGCCCTAACTGCTTTATTTGCTAGCATTTACGGCGATGTTTTTCCTCTTGACCGATCCAAACGGATGGGAACAATTCGTACACAACGGTGAAGCGGAGGACTGCTTTTCCGCATGGCAAAGGATTTGCCATGAAACCATCATCATCGCAATGTGCAGGGAGGCCATCATGCGTCATGCGGTCAAATCTTCGTTCGTTTCCAGTGCGAAGTCTTCTCACTCCGCCCCAACCTCGACAGCAACTCCATCCGAGTTGACATCCGATGGGAGTTTGTCGTTGGCGACGTTGATTCCCAACGCCAAATTCTTTGCCGCCAGTGATGTGGTCTTCACCGAGATCGCCGATGACGTCCACACGGCACAGCCAGGCGAGTTGGTTGTTTTCCCGATCGGAGACCAAGAGCCTACCGAATTCATCGCAGCGGCCTTGGCTCGTGGGGCTGCGGGGATTTTGACCGAACAAATTTTGCCTTGCCCGCTACCGCAATGCGTTGTGGGAGATGTCGATTTGGCGATTGCCGGGGTGAACGCCAAACGACTCAATCGCCCCGACCGTCGTTTGTTGACCATTGGTGTTTTTGGTTCCGCCGGCAAGACGACGACGGCCTTGATGGTTTCTCAGCTGCTTCGCAATCTGGGGCTTCGCACCTCGTACCAAACGGGGCTGGGAGATTGCGACGGCGTGGTGCAGTCGACCGCATCCGAGTCGGTTCCGGCCGGGGGAGCTTTGGTTCAGTGGCTCGGCGATTGTTGCGACGCCGGAGCCAAGACCGCTGTGATCGAATTGTCCGAACAAGATGCCAAGCACGGACGATACGATTCGATTGAATTTGATTTGTTGGTGATCACCGGCACGCCTCAAGACGACGACGACTTTGGCCCCTCGGGACTGAATTGTGTACTCGACCGCATGACCGGCAGTGGCGTGGTGGTCGTTTCGGCCGATTCGCCTGCCGTGCTGCGTTCGGTGCGAGATCACGGCGCCAATGCATTTACTTATGGCGTTCGTCATGCTGCCGATGTCACCGCAAAACTGATCGAACAAGAATGTGGCATGTCCACGTTGCTGATGACCAACGAATCGGTCACCGCAGTGATGGAAACTCCGCTGTGTGGTGCGGCAATGGCGTCCAACCATGCTGCGGCCGCGGCGATTGGAATTCTGCTGAATCAACCGCTTCAAGAACTCGTCGAGCATCTGGGAAAGCTACGCGAGATTCCGGGGCGGATGCAGGTGCTGAGTTCCTTTGAGTGTGCCGATGTGATCATCGACTCGGCGAATTCCCCCGAGCAAATCGGTTCGGCGCTACGTGCGGCTCGTTCCATGAAACAGCCTGGCGGACGACTCTGGTGCGTGATGGCGATTGATCCGAGCGACGATCCAGTCAAGCTTGCCTTGGCTGGCGGTCATCTCGAGCGTTTTGCCGACAAGCCGATCGTGACCTGTGGCGCAGAATCCAAAGATCTGTTTTTGACCGGATCGCATGCCGTGCTCGATGGTGTCAAGGATTGTGCACTGCTGCGTTTAGTTGCCAGTGATCGCCGCGCGATCCAGTGGGCCATCCGTGAAGCATCGACTCGCGACACGATTCTATGGATTGGCGGGATTCGGCAAGGGGGAACTCGGCAAGGCGGAGCCAAACAGGAACGTCAACGCGTTGCACAGGTCACCGATTGGGTCGTCGCGTGCAAAGACGCGATTGCAGCCGAGTCCGATCGCCATCCTGCGACGAAGATTGAAACCTCCGTCACCAATGACAACCCGATGATCTTGTCGATCTTCAAGAAATGACGTTTAAGAAATAAGAGGGGCAAGAAATAAGAGGGGCAAGTAAGACAGGATGCTTGCCGCGAGACAGCGAAACCACGCTGCGAACTCATTCGCTGTCCCAGGGAAAGCGGTGCTGGCCGTTGCGGTTCCGTTGCAGCGGCCACGTTTGCACCACGGCGCCGCAGGGAATCGTTCCATAGACGTGGGGGAATAACGCGCCGCCGCGTGACTCTTCCCAGCGAAGTGTGTCGACAAGTTTGGCTTCGTCGACTTGGATCAAAACAAGATCGTCTTGGTCGGCAAAGTGCTTCGCGACAGTCTCTTCCACCTGGTCACGCGCCGAAAGGTGAATGAAGCCATCTTGGATATCGATCGGGGCACCTCGGATCTCACCTTCGCTTTCCGCGAGTGTCCACTGGTCGGCGGAAAGTATTTTAAAAATCGAACGAGTCATCTCGGATGGCCTTGGCAAGCTGCGTGATCAAAGTCAGTTTTTGCTTTTCTTGCCACCGAGCATAACGGTTATTGATTTCGATCTCGATCCCTACATACCGCTGCGAAGGATGCTGGGTTCTCAAATAGGTGGTCAACCCATCATCGATGCCGAGATACGGTTCGTTGTGACGGACACGTCGCGAGGGAACCAAAGCTGCCATCCGGTTTCCAACCGCATCACAAAACTGACGCTCCTCGCGTCGCGCGGGGTCATAAAGGATGCCGAGATCGACTGGACGATGCGAACCGCGAAAGCGGGGTGTGAACGTGTGCATCGACAAGTGAATCACCCGGTCATGGCAATTCAGCAACGTGCGGATTTTGGCTTCAACGCGTTTTCGGTAGGGATGATAGTGTCTTTTTAAAAGCGAGGCTTGGTCGTTTTGCGTAAGCGACCGGGTGTATTTCGAAAACAACTGGGGATTGTCGAGCGAGCGATTTAGATCGACCAGCAACCGCGTCGTCGTCGACGAGATCAGCGGGGATTCAAGTTTCAAACTCAACTGTGTCGCGGCATGCAGCGAACCGGGGTCATATCCACGGTGACTGTGGAGGTCTCGTTTCGCGCCAGGCGAGGTAAACAGCGGCGTGTATTCATGGGGTACCTCGTTTCCACCATGTTCGCACGTGATTAAAATACGTGTCGTTGTCATGGCATCAGCGGCTGCCACTGCTGCAAGCAATCCGCGACTTGATCGTAGGCATCATGCAGTTCTTCGTGCGAGAACGAATCACCGACGAGATTTAAAATGCGAGTCGACAACGTGCCATGGTCCAAGATGATTTTCAGCGGTGCCATCAAACTGTCCAGCGCCGAATCTTCGCTTCGCAGCGTCTGAACCAAGTGTTGCCAAAGATCGCCACAGCGAATCGAGGGAGCGGTAACGCCAAAGTGTCGCAGAAATTCTTGGTCTTCGATGACCGAGTTTTCGGCGGTGACCGAGCAGTCGGTGAGCAGCGTTTTTAAACGCTCGGTTGGCATTTGTTTTTGTGATTCCAACGACGACCATTTTTCCTGTGTCAAGGCGCGAAGCACGGCAACCACGGCGGCACAGATCGACACGTCGGCGGCTGGGTACTCTTGCACATCCATCACGCGGATCTCGACCGAACCGCGGTCAAAGCGAGCGATCGCACCTCGCGCGTTCAAAAAATCGCACTCCATTGTCCGCTCGGGATCAAACGGTTGGATCGCCTTGGCAATCGGTCCGAAAATCTCGCGACGATAGCTAGCTTCGTCATAAAACGGCTCGGGAATCACCGGTCCCATCAATTCCGGTACACGATCGCAATGCGACATGTACATTTTCATGCGAGTCGAATGCCAGCCACTGATTTGCGAATTGACGATTGGAGAGCTGGCGGCCAAGGCGGGCAGCAGCGGCAACACCAAGCGAACGGCAGCATGCAATTTCGCAAACTGTTCGTCGCCGTTAAACGGCAAGTTCAAATGCACGCTTTGCACATTGGCCCAACCGTGGGAATAGCAGTTGAATATCTTGTGATACTGCTCGTAGATCTCGTGGCACTCATGCGGCCACAGTTTGGTCTCGCGGGCGGGATTCATCCAAGGGTGCATCGATGTCGGCAGTAGCCGCAAACCATGTTGCTCGAGCACCGGATCGATCGCGCGAACGGCGTTTTCAAATTGAGTGGGCAACCGGACCAAGTTTGGAATCGGATCGGTGATCTTGAGCTCGATCACATGCATCGCCAATTCGTTGGACCACGTGCAAAGCCCCGAGCTGCTGTCTGACGGAAATTCATTCGTGCTGGTGTTGGCGTTGATGCTGCCGCTGTTCAGCGATTGCAGCACTCGATCGGCGCTACTGCGTACCGACAATTGGTCGCGGTCGACGATGACATATTCCAGTTCGATGCCATATGCTTCAAAGAGTCCGCGTTTTACAGCTTCGTTCATTGATTGTTGTCTCCCGCTTTGCGACGCTCGATCCGTCGCAAAAACGATTCCATGATTCGGCGATACAAATCTTCACGCAGGATGGCGTCTTCGACCCCCGAATCAAGATTGGGATTGTCATTGACTTCGATAATATAGAATTTTCCATCACTCTCTTTGACATCAACACCATACAAGCCGTCTCCGATGATGTTGGCGGCTTTGACCGCGATGCTGACCGCGCGACGCGGCGCCAGTTCGACGGGCAACGTTTCCGCTTTCCCGAACGTCTGTTTGCCTTCGTCTTCATACTTGGCGATTTGCCAGTGTCCGCGTGCCATGTGGTACTTGCTGGCAAAAAATGCCCGCCCATCGAGCACTCCGATTCGCCAATCGAAATCGGTTCGCATGAATTGTTGAGCGATCACGAGCTCGGAATGCTCGAACATTTCCTCGAGTTTTTCCGCCAATTCCGCTTCCGTTTCTGCCTTGGTCACCCCTTTGGAAAAAGCGCTGTCGGGACGTTTTAGCACGCAGGGCAATCCGATCGTTGGCACAATTTGGTCGGCGTTGCGGCGGTGCACGACGATTGTCTTGGGCACATCGATCTTTGCTTTCTCGAGGATTTCAGCCAAATAGACCTTGTTGGTACAGCGAATGATCGATTGAGGATCATCCATCACGATCAATCCTTCACGTTCGGCCCAGCGTGCGAGTCGATACGTGTGGTGATTGACCGAGGTGGTTTCGCGAATGAACAAGGCATCGAACTCGAGCAGTCGCCCCGCGTCTTCGCGTGTTAATAATTCGGCACGAATACCAACCGAGGCCGCTGCCTTGATCATTTTTTGCAACGCCTTGGGATCCGACGGCGCAAGGTCTTTTTCGTTGGGATCATGAAGGATGGCTAGGTCATAACGCAGCGAGTTTTTCTTGCTTCGCGCCGCGCCACGGCCTGCAAAGTGCAGTTCGGCTTGCTGAGCGACAAACGGCCAATGCGCTTGCGGGACCGATTTAATCCCGATCACCTCGGCTCGTCGCAGTCGCCATTTTTCTTTGCGACGCGTGAACTCGAAACGCAGTAAGGGGCAAGGGAACGTGTTAAACAATTCGCGTGATAAACGGTCGTATCGTTTGGCCAAGTTACGACCAAAATAGACGCTTAGCTCAAATTCGTCCTTTGTTAACGGCGAAAGCGCGTGTTGGATTAGCTCATCTAATTCCGGCGACAACAGTCGTACATTGGCTTTGCCGGCCAAGTCTTGGATCGCCATCACATTGGGCATCGGTCGATGGCCGCGAGCTTCGGCCAACAGCGAAACGTAGTAACCAAAGCTCTGGTAGCGGTACGAATTCGCCAAGTTATAGACTTTGATTCCACGTCGGCGGTTCCAACGTGGATCGGTCAGGTATTCACGCGGATCGACGACTTCGACACCATCAATCGCTCCGATCCATCCCGCTTGCGATTCAGTGACAATCACGTCAGACATTTACGGAGGCCTTTCCAGACGGACGATGATTCCGCGGGCGAATCATCAGTAGATTTGCATCGTAGGTTGCAATGCCGAGTAAAATAGCAGCTGCAACTTGGGACAACGGAGCCGTGTAAAGATGGGTTTCGGCGATCGGATTGTTCTGTAACGGATCGGCCAACATGACTTGTCCGGTTTGCCCGTCGTAGCCGTACAAGACAACAAAGTGACCGACCGGTTCACCCGCGACATCGTCGGCGACACCAGTGCGGCCCGACTCGTCACGGACTTGATACCGCTCGCGTGCTTCCTGATACAAAAACGTTGCACTCAGTCCGCTCAAGAGTGGGACTCCGGCAATCAGAGTTCGTACGATCAGGTTTTCTTCGAGCGGTTCCATTTGCACCTGACCGCCGAGTTCAAGGAATCGCAAATACGATTCGGTGGCGATTTCAAATCGCTCGTCCTTAGCCATCTTGGCTTCGCATTGAGCCTTTAGCTTTTCGGCCAAGTTGACGCGGCCTGGCGGAAACCAGGTGGGGTCAAAAAATTGTAGGTTGTACGTCACGATCGTGGCGTCATAGCCCCGTGCAAGCGCGTGGCATGCCAGTTGAACCGCTAGTGTGCCGCCGCGCCGGAATTGTCCGATTTCGCGGATCACTTGCTCCAACGGAACTTCATCTTTCCAGTAATTGTAGACCGCGTGTAAACACGTCGGGCCGCAATCGGAATCACTTGGCTGAGCCAGGATGCTCAGCGGTAAGTGGTGTATCGGAGGGGTGATCAAATGTGGCGAACCTCATGGCCGTTGTTGTAGTTGACGTGGTACATGTCGGTGCGGCGGTCTCGCCAATTCGTGACGTTGCCTTTTTCGCGGTGACGACGAAGCAATTCAAGATCAACGTCATGGATGATCACCATTTCCACGTTGGCGTTCGCCTCGGCGCCGATGGCATCACGCGCAAATGTGACGTCCGCGGGAGTAAAGATTGCCGATTGGGCGTAGTGGATGTCGGCGTTTTCGACAAAGGGCAAGTTGCCGGTGCAGCCAGCAATCGCGACGTACATGTGGTTTTCGATACAGCGTGCTTGGGCACACAATCGGACTCGCAGATAACCCAGTTTTGTGTCGGTGTTGAAAGGCACAAACACCATGTTTGCCCCGCGCTCGGCTGCGATCCGCGAGACTTCGGGGAATTCACAGTCGTAGCAGACTTGGATCGAAATTGGACCACAATCGGTATCAAAAACTTCCACCTTGTCGCCGCCGGTTACGCCCCACCACTGACGTTCGCTCGGTGTGATATGCAGCTTGTATTGCTTTTCGATGCTGCCGTCGCGACGAAACAAATACGAGATGTTGTAAAGGGTTTCATCTTCGACGACGAAGTGCGATCCGCCAATAATGTTGGTGTTAAACGAGATTGCCATCTCGGTAAACAGTTCCAAATACTGCGGTGTGAACTCCGACAAAGCCCGTGCGGCACTGCCCGGTCGCTGAGGCGGTAAACACGACAACAATTGCAGCGTGAACAGTTCGGGAAACAGCAGGAAATCGCACTTGTAATCGCCGGCCACGTCGACAAAGTAACGAGCTTGATGCGCAAATTCTTCAAAATCTTTGACCGCGCGCATCTGATACTGGACGGCGCCGATGCGAACCGGTTCAACACTGTGCCGATACCGCCGCGTTGGCGCTCGGTTGAACTCGAGATTCTTCCACTCCAGAAAGGTTGCATAGCCGGCGCTTTGGTGATCCGACGGCAAGTAGTTTGAAATCAGTCCTTGCAGCGCGAAACCGTTGGCGATTTGGGGGGACAGTACGGGGTCATAAAGTGCTTTCTCGACGACTCGCTCGACATACTCGCGCGCGGTCAAGCGGTCCGCGTGTTTGTGATACCCCGGGATTCGGCCACCCACGATGATGCGAGCCACGTTCATGCGGCGACAAAGATCTTTGCGGGCTTGGTACAAACGGTGCGACAAACGCATCCCGCGATAATCGGGATCGACCATGATCTCGATCCCATACAGTGTGTCGCCACCGGGAACGTGGTTGCGAATGAAGCCACCATCGGCCATCTTCTGCCAATTGTGCCACTCCAAGTTGTCGTCGTAATTGACAAGCAGACCGCTGCAGGAAGCGATGACTTTGCCATCACACTCGACGACAAATTGGCCTTCGGGGAATCGTTCCAACTGGCTTGCCAATTGCTCGGCCGTCCACATCGGCATTCCCGGAAAACACTTTCGTTGGATCTCCATCAATGGTTCGAAATCGTCCGCTGTGGTCGATCGAACGACAAGGTTCCATTCAAACTTGGAAAGATCGATTTCATCCGAGACCTCTCCCACGCCAGATTCGTTGAGGTTTTGAGGGGATTCTCCGCTTGCGTCGTCGGTCACGTATTCTCTCGGGGGCGTTGCGTCAATAAACAGGGGCTGCTGGTCATTGCTTTTAAAAAAAGATGCCAACTCTGGCGAATCATATCCATCTGTGAATTTTGGACGAGTGGTGAATCGCGAACTTTAGAAAAGATTTTCCTCTCGATTTTAGAGTCGACTTCCCATTACAAGTTGCGCAACTCACGACGAGCTTGATTTTTATCGTTTGGTTCGTCAGAACGTATTCGTTCGAAGCACGTCGTGGGGCGCTTCCCCTTCCCGACGGCAACCCGTTTGCTCGTCCCTCTGTTTTTCGCCTGGATCTCCATGTTTTTTGGTTCCAATTCATCGTCGATAACGAGATCCAATCTCCGCGTCAGCCTTGTTGACGGGGCGAGCTATGGCGTGATGGTCGGACTGGGAGAATCCTATTTCGCGGCCTTTGCCTTGGCGGTGGGGTTGGGCGAAGTATCGGCGGGATTGGTCGGCAGCGTTCCTCTGTTTTTTGGCGGGGTGGCGCAGTTGGTCTCCCCTGCGGCGGTGCGATGGTTCGGATTTGAACAACGCTGGGTCGTTTTCTGTGGATGCTTGCAAGCCGCCAGTTTGATTCCGATCGCGGTCGCGGCGATGTTGGGATCGATTTCGTTGACGTCATTGTTGGTGTTCGCATCGATTTATTGGGCCTCGGGGTTGGCGACCGGACCGGCGTGGAACACATGGATCGAACGCATCGTTCCAGCACGTGTGCGAACGATCTATTTCGCGCGGCGAACCAAATGGGCACAAGTCACCACGCTGCTGGGGTTGGTCAGCGGCGGTTTGCTGCTGCAATGGGCCGAACAAGGCGACTGGGTGACGACCGGATTTGCGATCGCGTTTTTCGGAGCCAGTCTGTTTCGTTTGCTATCGGTCCTGATGCTCACCATTCATCGCACCACGCCTGTGACTTCCGCACGTGACACTGCGGCCAAGGATGCTGCGGCCAAGAATGCTGCGGCCAAGGATACTGCTTCCCGTGAAGCTTCCCAACAAACGGTTCCGCATCTGGCCTATCAACCGCAGACCAATGCCGATCGTGGTCGCGCGACAGCTTCCGCGACAACTGCGGTCGTACCCACGAAACCCTCTGGATCGTCGATCGGAATTTCGGCGATCCGGTTGCTTGGTTATTTGGTGTTTGTGCAAGGGATGGTCCAGCTGAGTGGTCCCTATTTTTCGCCCTACATGCTCGAGAAGCTGTCGCTGTCCTACCGAGATTTTGTCACGTTGTTGGCGCTGGCGTTCGTGTCCAAGATCATTGCCCTCTCGTACTGGGGGAATTTCGGGCGTCGCTACGGTGCCAAACGCTTATTGTGGATCGGCGGAATTGGGATTGTCCCGATCGCATCGCTGTGGATTCTGTCCAGCAATTTTTGGTGGATTGCGATGATCCAGATCATCAGCGGAACGGTCTGGGCAGCTTACGAACTAGGCTTTTTTCTGCTGATTTTTGATGCGGTGCCCGCCAGCCGGCGGACCAAGATGTTGACACTCTACAACTTCGCCAATTGCACCTCTTGGTGCTTCGGTGCCGCGATTGGCGGTGGGATCTTGGCCTACTTCGAAGCCAGCGAGAAAGCGTACTGGATGCTGTTTGGCATCTCATCGCTAGGCCGTTTAATGGCGCTCAGTTTGCTCGTTGGAATTCAACCTGGGCGTCGCTTGATGTCACGCGTCCGAGTGCGAGTGCTCAGCGTACGGCCCAACGGTGCCTCGCTCGATTCGCCGGTGTTGCCATCGCTGCAGCGACGTTCATCCACCGCCGCGTTGCGGATGGCGACCGAATCAGAGTAGTGCTTCGGCAAAGAGGTTTTTTGCCGAGGGGGCGAGCGAAACTCGGCAAGAGTTTCGGGCTGTCCCGGGCGGGCTGTCACTAACGTTGACGGACATCCGCAAACGGCGGGCGATAGCTTGGCGCCAGCGACGCATCGTCAATGTTCACCCCCGCTTCGATCTCGTCGCGGTGATTCAGCCAGGGGTGATCGGGGATTTGGTTGAGCGAAGAGAGGGAAAGAAACTGAACTCGCCCATCTTCGTAGAGCACGTTAATCCCCAGTCCGCTGTGTCCGACGTTCTGCGGTTGGATGTCGACGCCACTGAATCGCCCCGTCGGTGCATCGGACATGACCGCAAACGAAGAACGCGATTCAAACTTAGGTGACTTGAACTGCTGTCCGTCCACGACTCCGAGCGTGTACGAATAATGCCCGCCAGCAAATTGCTGAATCTCACGCAATTGGTCGACCGATGCGCGGTGCAAATCTTTGACCGAAGCAAATTCGTCCAACTGTGTTAGATCCGCCTCGACCGCTTCAGGACGTCCTAGCGAGGCGCACCATCGTCCTGAGATGTCCGATAGCAATCCGGCGTCGTTCAGACGCATCGCGTACACACCTGCAAAGGCTTCGGGGCCCTCTTTGGCGACCGCCGGCAAGCGGTTTTGGTGATCGCGTGAAACGTATTGAGTCAATGCGGTGCCGAATTGTCGTAGCTGATCTTGGCAAGCGGATTTGCGAGCTTCAAAACGGCCCTCGGCGATCGAGGGCAGCAGTAATGCGAGCAATATGGCGGTGGCTAATGCGCCGCCAAGCCAATCAAGCCATGTGAATTGGGAATCCCGCGACGGGTCGACCCCGTTGTTCATTGCGGGCAGCGAGACAAGGTCGTCATCCGACGAAGCAACCGGATCGGTGTAACAATCGCCCGGTTTCGGCAGCGGCGGCAGATTGGCGAGCGTGCGTGAAACCAAGTCCGGTGGCGGGCTTTCGGACGGTTGATAGTGCTCTTCCAATGGACGCAAGGCGCGCTCGATCTGCTCGAGCTCGCGACGCGCTTCGGGGCTTTCCCGGAGCCACTGTGAGACACGATCCATCTCGTGCGGCTCAAGGGCGCCTAGCAAGTATCCGAGCAAGTCTTCGTGCATCAACTTCCAACACTGATTTGAGCGTCACGGGCCCAATCGAGTCCCGAATGACTCGATTGGTGATTCGTGTTCTACGCGCGAGCAGTCGAAGTGGTTCGGCGAATCGACGAACCGAGACATCGCTGGAATGCAGATCTACTCGCTGCGTTCTTCGTGAGACTCTTCCCACAAGATGCCTAAACGCTGGACTGCCGCGTGTAGACGGCTTTTCACGGTGCCGACGGGAATTCCCAAAATGTCCGCTGCTTCGCGGTACTTCAGCCCTTGGTAATAAACCAAGTTGATCACTTGCTGCATCGATTCGCCCAGGCTTTGCACCGAGTGGTTGACCCAGCGGCTGTTCTCTTCCTGGGCGGCCGCGACATGCGGATCCACGGTGTCGCCGACCAATTTTTCAGACCAACTGCCCGCGCGGTCATCCTTTTCGTTCGCGTTGTTGCGATCCAGACTGACCATTCGGTGCCGTTTGTTGCGGCGTTGAGCATCGATCGCCTGGTTCGTGGCGATAGCATACAGCCAAGGACGAAATCGTCGCGACGAATCAAATTGTTGACACTTCAGATGCACCTGTAGAAATGTTCCCTGAAATGCATCCTCGGCAATCTCTGAATTGCCGACATAACGCCGCAAATAACTGAAAATCTCTCGTTCGTAACGTTGAATCAACGTTTCAAACAGACTTCGGTCGCCCGTGCTTCGGTACTGAGTGATCAGTCCCTCATCCGACAGATCGCTGTGGGCGTTTTCGCCGGCGATTGCGGGAGTTAGAGTCTTGGTGCTCATCGGAAAAGCCTTCCAGTGATGGAATAAGGAGGCAAAGAACCGCAATAAAAACTAAGTGATACGTCTTTGGAATAATAGACGCGTTAATTATACAGGAAAACAGCACGCCCTTGTTGGCGAATGAGGGAGAATGAAAAGGCGTCCGTCATGCGAGTTTGTTCCCTGTCCCATTTAGTATCTCAGAATATTGCATGCAGTCAAAGCGATTTTCACCAGATCTTAAAAACCGCACATCCGGGGGGGGTTTGGGATTTGAAATTAAAGTTTCCCCGAGCCATCTCGATATGAATCAGTTGCTACGATAGGGCTCCATGGAGATCCAGCGTTCCATTCCCGATTGAAAAGCGGTGCATTGAGCCAACAAATTCCTGCCAATCCTCCTCGCTATCATTGGGCTCAGCCAGGTGACGTGAATGCGTTTTTCGGGTTGATGCTCGATAATGTGGTGGGGCTGCTGTTGTTGGTTGCGCTGTTGTCTGGGTTTGGCTTCCCCACCGAGTTTGCGGTTTCTCATATGGTGCCGGGGACAGCGTTGGGCGTCGTGGTGGGCGACTTGGCATTTTTCTACCTCGCGTTTCGGCTCGCCAAAAAGTCGCGGCACAGCGACGTGACCGCGATGCCGCTCGGGCTCGATACACCGTCAACCTACGGAATCACGCTGTTTATCCTGGGGCCCTCCTATTTGCAGGGAATCCAGGCGGGATTGGAACCATTGGATGCGGCATACCGGACTTGGTACATCGGGATCTGGTGCATCGTGCTCAGCGGGCTACTTAAAATTGCCCTTTCCCCTCTCACTCGCTGGGGCCAACGCGTGGTCCCGCGAGCCGGATTGCTCGGATCGCTAGCGGCAATCGCGCTGGTGCTAATTAGTTTCTTTCCGCTGATCGAGATCCTTGGGCACCCGTTGCCGGGGATGTTGGCAATGGTCATCGTGCTCAGTGCGCTGGTGGCCAAGATTCCGCTGCCGGGGCGAACCCCCGGGACCCTCGGAGCCCTGTTGGTCGCCGGAGCGGTCTATTTTTTGTTGTGCTCGATGGGGGCAAGTGGTTACGCGTTTCCGGAAACGCCGCCGAGCGAGTGGTTTCCGATGGATTGGCTGGAAAGTTGGCAATTCAATTGGGTCGCCGCTTTTCCCGATGCGTTGCCGTATTTGCCGATCGCGTTCCCGTTTGCCATCGCCACGATTGTGGGCGGGATCGACTGTACCGAAAGCGCCGCAGCGGCCGGGGACGACTACGACACGCGAACAGTGATCGGCGTTGAAGGCGTTGCCACGTTGGTCGCGGGATTGTTTGGTGGCGTGGTGCAAACCACTCCGTACATCGGGCATCCGGCTTACAAGGCGATGGGGGGCCGTGCTGCCTACACGCTGGCGACGGCGCTGCTGGTTGGTTCTGCGGGATTGGTCGGCTATTTCGGTTGGCTGAACGCTTGGATGCCCAAGCCCGTGGTCTACCCGATCTTGGTCTTCATCGGACTCGAGATCACCGCCCAAAGTTTTCTAGCCACGCCGCGGCGTCACTATGCCGCCGTCGGCTTGGCGTGTCTTCCTGCGCTGGCGTTCCTAGCGATGAGTTTGCCGGGACGCATGTTAGGCGACGGAGCACTTCTGGATGCGGGAATCAACCTCGAGACGCTCAGCGGCGATGGATTGAAGCGAGATCTGCTGACGCTTTCGATGCTGAGTAACGGCTTCATCATAACCAGCTTGTTGTGGGCTTGGTGTTTGGCGGCATTGATCGACCGCAAATTGCGCGTCGCTGCGGCAGTGCTGGTCGCCGCCGGGGTGCTGACCACGTTTGGCATCATTCACTCGCCACTTTCAGGCAATCGATTGTTCTTGCCCATCGGGCCTGAGGCATTTGGATTGGATGGCTGGGGCGACGGGATCACACTCGATCCGGCCGATCGCCGCTTGGTGATCGAGTTTGTCGCGGGCTATTTCGCCTCGGCAGCATTGATTTTTGCTTGGTCGTATTACACGCCAGCCAACGTCGTGGATGATGCTGCAAGCGATATTTGATAAGAAGGTAGGCAGGAATCATTGGGTGAAATCCCGTTAGCCGCTTGGGCACTAGGCTGTGATGCATTTCGTAGCGGAACTCGTCAAGAGTTTCGGGGGGCATACACCATGGAACGAAAGTCTTGACGACTTCCGCTACGCTAAATTAGCACAAACCTTATAAGAAAAAATGCTTCACAGCGTTTGCTAAAACGGCCAATTTACTTAAAGACTTCTGCCTAACTGCTTAGTCCGCCGTGATCAACGATATTCATTCCGGCTACAGCAGAAGACCTGCGACCGCACCGGTCATGCAGCACGCAAGCAGACCACCGCCCATCGCCCGCAAACCCAGTCTGGCTAAGTCGTCTTTTCGACTTGGCTCAAGACCGCCGATGCCGCCGACCTGAATGCCGATCGCGCCGAAATTGGAAAAGCCTGCCAACGCATAAGTCAAAACTGCTTTCGTGCGTGGGCTGATCGGACACGCGGGATCATCGACTCTCAATTCGCCGAGCTGCATATAGGCAATGAATTCGTTGGCAACGGTCTTTAGACCGATAAAGCGACCTGCTGCTACCGATTCATCCAGCGGCACCCCCATGCACAGGGCCAACGGAGCAAAGGCGTAGCCGAGCACCGTTTCAAGTGAAACGCCCGTCAACGAAACCAAAATCGCATTCGCCAACGCAATCAGCGCCAAGAATGCAATCAGCATCGCACCCACATTCAGAGCAAGTTTTAAACCGTCCGATGCTCCTTGCACGGCAGCACCGATCGCGTTCACGCTTGTTTTCTCGTGCGTCAATCGGAGCGATTGGGGGTCAGTTGTTGATTCCGATTCGGGCAGCATCACCTTCGCAATCAGCAGCGCCGCCGGAGCACTCATCACCGAAGCGGTGATCAGGTGGCTGGCGTCGATTCCCATGTCCACGTACGCGCCGAGCAACCCGCCGGTGACCGTCGCAAACCCGCCGGTCATCAATGCGTTCAGTTCGCTTTTGGTCATCGTTGCCAAGTACGGTTTGACCACTAGCGGTGCCTCGGTGTGCCCGACAAATACATTCGCTGCGGACGCCAGCGTCTCGGGGCCGCTTGTGCCGAGCGTTCGCTGCATCACCCAAGCCATCGCAAACACGATCCACTGCATGATGCCGATGTGATACAAAACCGACATCAGTGCAGAAAAGAAAATAATCGTCGGTAGCACGCCAAAGGCGAACGTTCGCAACAGTGCGTATTTTGCCGGAATCGTGTCGCTTGCCGGATCGTCGGCTCGCGGATGAATGTCAAACAGGAACGACGACCCCTCGTCCACAAACCCGAGTAGCGAGGTGACACCCAGGCCGATCTGTTCAAACAGTGCTTGCCCCCAAGGCGTGCGGAGCACAAAAAAGCCAAGCCCTAATTGCAGCAACAACCCGCCGACAACGACGCGAACGGGAAAACGTTTGCGGTTCGCACTGAGCGCCCACGCGATGCCGATAAAAACAAGTAGCCCCACCATGCAACTGATTCGCGACTGCATGATCGGCTAGGCTCCTCGGGCGCTCTCGTTCAGAGGGCTACCCGTTTTGTGGCGTGTCAAAAATGCGGTCGCCCGCGTCACCGAGTCCTGGAACGATAAACGATTGCTCATTTAGCTCGGGGTCAATCGCGGCGACATAAAGTTTGACGTCGGGAAAATCTCGCTCGACACGATCGATTCCCGGTTGAGCCGCAATGATGCTGAGCACGCGAATCTCATTCACGCCCCAGCTTTTCAGCCGGCTAATGACCATTTCGACCGAACCGCCGGTGGCAAGCATCGGGTCGAGCACCAAGGCCACGCTCGGCGCACCGCGGCTAGGCAGCTTGTCGTAATAACCCACCGGTTCGGCTGTCTCTTCGTTGCGGTAAAGTCCCAAGTGCCATACCGAAGCATCCGGAAGCAGGTTTTGCAAGGGATGAACCATCCCCAACCCGGCTCGCAAAATGGGGACAAGACCGATCGGCATAGCGAGCTTGTGACAGTTCGCAGCGGCGATCGGGGTTTGGATCGTCGTCGGCTGCGTGATCAAATCCTCGGTGGCGTAGACGCCAACCAACACCGCCAATCGTTCAATCGCGGTTCGGAATTCACTGCACGACGTCGATTTATCTCGCACCGTGCAAAGATGATGCTCTACCAACGGATGGTCGATTTTTGTCAGTAGGCTCACGGCGATGTCGTCCTCGTTGTAGATCCCTCAAGCAAGCGTTCAGTCCAGCCAAGAGGAGCCAGGACATCGGCAGAGATTGACCGCGATCGGTTGCGAAATTTGCAGACCGCAGGTCAATCTCCGAAGCGGATGGAGTGGGATTCGAACCCACGGTAGAGTTACCCCTACGGCAGTTTTCAAGACTGCTGCCTTCGACCACTCGGCCACCCATCCTGTGTTGGCATAGACTCTACCAAACCCCAACCGCGGACGAAACCGAGGTTTGCAGGTTCCCAGAGCAGATTTTTTTTGTTGACTTCTCTGTCTTACTCTTGTATCAATGTATTAACACAAGGGTTCGTGATGCAGATCCACATTTCTAGTGATGGCGCACCGATCTATCAACAGATCGTCGACCAGATCCGTTTTCGTATCGTTTCCGGGGTGATGCGCTGCGGCGAAGAATTGCCAACGATTCGCGGTCTGGCCGAGAGTCTGCGAGTCAATCCGAACACCGTCGCGCGGGCCTATCGCGAACTCGAGCACGAGCAGCTGGTCGAGAAACGGCGAACCACCGGGACATTTGTCTCCGAATTGGCTCCGCGGCATACCGCCAGCCAGCGGCGCCGCATGATGACGCCCCACGTCGACAAACTGTTGACACTTTCTCGCCAGCTCGGGTTCGAGTTGGATGAACTGATCACGTTGCTGCAGAAACGGGATCTTCAATTCGATCGTCCAAAGTCCGATCACGCCGAGGAGCCATCATGAGTCGTTTCGATTCAAATTCCCCGCTTGCCGTCCACGTGACCGGGCTGTGTCGTTCGTTCCGTGGTCGCCCGGCACTCGAAGACATCGAAGTTCAAATTCCAGTCGGAAGCGTTTTTGGTTTGGTGGGGCTCAACGGTGCGGGAAAAACCACGCTGATACGGCATCTGATCGGAGCCTTTGTGGCTCAGCAAGGCACCGTCCGCGTGCTGGGGATGGATCCGGTGGGCGATTCGCAATCGGTGCTCCGGCGCGTCGGTTATTTGACCGAAGAAGACTCGTTGCCAACTTGGATGCGAGTCGGCGAACTGGTCGATTTTTCTCGAGCGATCTACGACACTTGGGATGACGTTTATGCGGCCAAGTTGATGGATCTGTTCGGTTTGTCGCGATCGGACAAGCTGAGTTCGCTATCGAAGGGGTTGCGAGCGCGAGCAGGATTGCTGGTCGCGATCGCTTATCGGCCCGAACTGTTGATCCTGGATGAACCGAGCAGCGGGTTGGATCCGTTGGCTCGCCGCGACATTCTCGAAGCGATCATCCGCACGATTAGTGAAGAGGGGCGGACGGTGCTGTTTTCGAGTCATCTGTTGGATGAGGTCGACCGTGTGTGTGATTCGATCGCGTTGATGCGAGCGAGCCGGATCATTGAAACCACGACAGTGGATCAATTGCAAACCCGTTACGAAGAAATCGTCTGTCGCAGCGATACGGAAATGCCTCCGGCGATTCGCGGCGTTTTCGCTTGGCAGGGAGACGATTCGGAGTGGTCCGGTGTCATCGACCACGAAGTGGTCCCGGAAACGGAGTTTGTCGTGCCGGCGGAGGTGAAGTTGATCACCCGCCGCGAAATCACGCTGCATCGCTGGTTCGCAGCCCGTGCGGGAACCGAGCAATCCAGTGCGTCTGAACTTCACGATGACCATCTTCAAGAGGTGACTTCGGATGTCAGATAGTCTCGCGATCATGCGTTTGACCTGGTTGAAAAACCGCTTCCTACTGATGTTCTTCGTCGGCATCATTGGGATTGCCGAAGCTTTGTTGTTTGTGATCTCGCGACAGGAGGCTCGTTTCGATTCATTCGCGTCGGTCATCCTTTGTGTTGCATTTTTGCCAGCGATGTCGTGGGGCATTTTTGCATTGGACGTCTCGCCACTCGGAAAGCTCGATTCCTGCGAAAGCGGTTATTCGCACTGGTTGTTGCGGATGCCGATTGCGAATTGGAAGCTCGCACTGATTCCGATTGCAATGAAAACCGCGTGGGTATTCGCGGTCTGGCTCGTCCTCTCGAAAACACTGCAGTGGTTCGGAGCATCAACGTGGATTTTGATTCCAGCGTTCTTGGTCGCCGCGACGGGAGTCTTGATTTCCGCCCTCGCGTGGCGTCCGTTTCGATCGGGGATATGCCGGATCTGGATGCTTGGCATATTGGCGCCGGTCTCATACGGATTGTGTCTAATGGCGATCGGCGGAAAAAGTGAAGCTAACTTGTCATCAACGGCCGAGTACGGATTGGCAATCGCCGCGGCGGCCTATTTCCTGCTGGCGGTGGGAATCGCTTATCGCGCCGTCACGGTTGCCCGGCATCATGTCGCCGGAATGATTCCCGCAGACGCATCGGGATGGGTGGCTTGGCTTTGGAATCGATTGAGCTGGGATCGCATCGGAGAGCAGGCGGCATCTCATCGCAGTCCGGTGCGAGCATTGGTGTGGCACGATCTACATCGCTCGCGAGCGTACCGGTTCAATTCATTTTTGTTTATGGCATGTCCGGCCATGTTGGTCGCTTCGCTGTTTTCTTGGGCGCCGGTGGCGTTGGCCATCATGAGTGTGCTGTGCATGTTCTTTGTCGGCATGGTATCGGCAGCTCGGACGCTCGAACCCGAGACGCAGCCATCGATGTCGACATTGCCCACCTATCTCTCCATCAGTCCCCTATCAGACGCCACCATTGCATGGACGCGATTCGCAATGATCGCGGGCTATTTGGCTCTGTTTTTGTCGCTGTCGATCGTTTTCTACGGCGTCTGTATGGTTCGGCCCGAAAACCGCGAGAACTGGTCTCAGTGGGCGACTTGGTTAGCAACGCAAGACTCCGTCACTGGTACGGCCACGATGGTAGGGCTGCGTGTGACGCTTGCGACCCTGGTTTTTATCAGCCTGTTGCTTTGGGGTGTGTCGTGCAGCTATGTGTGGGTGCCAATGTACGGGCACCGGTGGGTCGATGTTGGTGTGGTGGTGATGAGTGCGGCCGTGGTGTTCGCCTTGCTTTTCGCAGGGGTGCGCTGGATCATTGTACAGCCGGATTGGCCGACATTGACCGCGTCATTGTTGTTGTTTCTCGAGCGATTAAAGGTGATCGGTTATGCCGCAGTGCTAGTAAAACTGGTCGTGATCGTCGGGACGACCATCGTGGTGTCGCGAAGTCATGTGGCTTCGTGGGCGTTGCTGATGCAAGTGATTGCAATTTGGGCGTTGATCACGCTGGCGGTAGGGTTGCTTTTGTTTGGTTTGATTCCCGACTCGCGATTCACTTTGTCAATCTGTTTGACCTTTGCCGTACTCGTCCTGCCGTTGCCGAGCGTGCTTGTATTGCCACTTGCCCTGAATCGAAACCGACATCGTTAGCACTTCATACTGATCGAATTGGCTCTGGCAATCATGACTTTGATTCTTGGCATCTCGGCGTTCTACCATGATTCGGCCGTTGCGATCATTCGCGATGGCGAGGTGGTTGCAGCGGCCAGCGAAGAGCGTTTCACGCGGCAGAAACATGACGCATCGTTTCCGCTGCACGCCATGAATGAATGTCTGCGAATGGCCGACGCCGACATTGGCGATCTTGACTACGTCGGTTTTTATGAAAAACCGTTGTTGAAGTTTGATCGGCTGCTGGAAACCTATTTGGCCTACGCGCCGGCCGGTTACGGCAGCTTCTTTCGTGCGATGCCCAATTGGCTGCAAACAAAGCTGCATCTACCTCGTGAAATCCGTAAACACTTGGGGAAACAGTACAAACGTCGAATCGTGTTTTGCGAACACCATGAATCGCACGCAAGCAGTGCGTTTTTTCCGAGTCCCTTTGACGAAGCTGCAATTCTAACCATCGACGGCGTGGGCGAATGGGCAACGACAAGCTGGGGCGTCGGCCGCGAAAACCGTATCTCGCTAAAAAATGAAATCCGATTTCCGCATTCCTTAGGTCTGCTCTACTCGGCGTTTACCTATTTCTGTGGATTTAGAGTCAACTCGGGCGAGTACAAAATGATGGGGTTGGCTCCTTACGGCGAACCTAAATTTGCCGACTTGATCTTTAAACACTTAATTGAAATCCATGATGACGGGAGCTACCGGCTGAACATGGACTATTTTTCGTTCGGTCATACGCTACGCATGACCGATCGGAAAATGGAGCGATTGCTTGGTGTCGCACGCCGTAAACCAGACGAGCCGATCCGCGAAGTCGATATGGATCTAGCCGCAAGTATTCAGCGAGTCACCGAGGACGTCTTGCTACGAATGGCGAACCATGTCTTCGATCAAACCAAGCTTGATTCCTTGTGTATGGCGGGCGGAGTGGCACTGAATTGTGTTGCCAACGGACGGCTATTGCGTGAAGGACCGTTCAAACAGATCTGGGGTCAACCGGCTGCCGGTGACGCCGGAGGGTCACTCGGGGTTGCTTGGCTGATTTGGCATCAATTGCTCGGCAAGCCGCGTGTTGCCAAGCCGATCAGTGCCCAGCCGAATTCGCTGCTCGGGCCGTCTGCGGATCGCGAAGACGATTTGCGGTCGCTGCGAGATCGTGGTGCGGTGATGCAGCACCTGCCGGTGGATGATGAACTTAATGAAGCGGCGGCCAAGCTACTTGCCGATGGGAAGGTGATCGGTTGGGTTCAGGGCAACATGGAATTCGGGCCGCGAGCGCTCGGTGGACGCAGTATCCTTGGCGACCCACGTAACCCTGAGATGCAATTGGTGATGAACGCCAAAATCAAGCGTCGAGAGTCCTTCCGTCCTTTCGCGCCGAGTGTTCTCGCGGAACACAGTCATGAATATTTCAAAATGTCTGGCGGCGATTCGAGCCCGTATATGTTGTTTACATTTGACGTGCAAGAAAAACGACGCCTGCCGATGGATGAGTCGATTTCGCCTGGTCTCGAAAAGCTACAACAGTCGCGAAGCGAGCTGCCTGCGATCACGCATCTAGACTACTCCGCTCGGGTGCAAACGGTCAGCCCGCAACGGTATCCGCGTTTCTACGGATTGCTGCGGAAATTCTATGAACAAACGGGGTGCCCTGCGCTCATCAACACCAGTTTTAATGTGCGAGGCGAGCCGATGGTGGCAACGGCTGCCGATGCGTACCGCTGCTTCATGGCGACGGAGATGGACGCACTGGTGATCGGAAACTATCTCATGCTGAAAACCGAACAACCAGAATCGGCTCGTCAATCGAGCCAGCTATATCTCAATGAATTGGAGCCGGACTGATGTCACTTTTTGATCTCAAGGCGGCTCCTTCGCGTTCGATGGAGCGATGGTTTGGACTTTCATTGTCCACGCTGTTTCTGGTCTTTGCGTTGATGCTGCGGCATAGTGCAAGCCGCGTTTCCATGGCTCTGATGGTCGTGGGAGTGTTGATTGGCGTGATATACTACTGCATACCGGGAACACGACTGCGGGTGATTCGAGCTTGGCAATATTTCACGTATCCGCTTGCCTGGGCGATCAGTCACCTGTTGTTAGGAACTGTCTTTTTCGGGATTGTCTTGCCGACGGGGATCATGCTCCGGTTGCTGGGGTATGATCCATTGCGATTGAAGAAACGCGATTCCGCTTCGAACTGGATTCATCGTCGTGAAGACGACGACATTTCCCGGTACTTCAAACAGTTTTAAGGCGACCTGATGGACGAACCGCAACGTGCTCGAGAAAACGAATTTGAAAACCAAGCCAAAGGCGAAGACCTCGGGTTCCTGCAGGAATTTTTCTTGTTTTTGCGAGAGAACAAAAAGTGGTGGCTCGTGCCGCTGATTGTTTCATTGTTATCAATCGGCGTGATCACGCTTCTAGCTGGCAGCGGCGGCGCCCCCTTTATCTACACGTTCTTTTGAACAGCCACTCCATATACTCGCAGAATCACGCGGTTTATACTTAGTTCACCGTCATTGCATCGCGGCACTGCTGGAAGGCAATGATTGATTTCTGTTGGCAAGAAACACATGAACATCAAGCAGGTCCTTCTTGGCACGCGACTCGGAAGCTTTGCGATACTCTCGAGAGAGAAGATCGACTTAGTCCGTACGGCGCTTCGTCAACCGGAGGCTGTGGGCACCATTGCGAATGATCAACTCGCCAGCATGCTTGTTGCGTCAATTTGCCAATCCGGCAAGACGTTTCTCGATGTCGGCGCCCATATTGGCAGCGTCATCTCGGCGGTTCGCAAACATGACCCCGCAGTAAGGATTATTGCCGTCGAAGCGATACCAGAGAAAGCGGCAAGACTTCGTCGCAAATTTCCGAACGTCGTTTTGCATGCCTGTGCGGTCGCAGAAGCCGACGGCGAGATGACGTTCTTTATCGATACGCAGAAAACGGGCTACAGCTCGCTCATCGCACCGGACGACAACGAGTCCCATATCCGTGAAATCCAGGTCGCGGTCAAACGATTGGATACGTTGATCCCCGCGGATGCCGTCGTTGACGTGATAAAGATCGACATCGAAGGGGCTGAGCTTGGGGCTCTTCGCGGGGCGACCAACTTGCTGTCGAGATGGAAGCCCGTTGTGATGTTCGAAAGCGCTCCCACCCGACTAAGTTCAGGCTACGAACCCAGAGACCTTTATCAGTTTTTCGAGCAGCGCGGCTATGAGATTGTTGTGCCCAATCGCCTTGCTCACGACGGCAGTGGGCTTTGCGAACAGGGATTTATCGAGAGTCATCTCTACCCACGCAGATCCACCAACTACTTTGCGGTGCACCGAGACCGCCGGATCGAGATTAGGGACAGGGCACGCCGAGTCCTCGGCATCCAGGCCCCTTAAGTCTCTCTATCTCAGCAAACCCCTTTCGTTTTCGGCATACGTTTTAGGGCCGAATGGCGCCCCAGCCGGATTCTTGACGCTTCCGTTTCGGAGGAGTGCGGGTTTCGGGCTGACGGACTTCCATCGGGCGAACGTCGGGCTGGTAAGTCCGGTTCACTTGATGACGCGATTCCGATTCAAACGTTCGCTCTCGCACGAGTGCCGCTTCACGAACAGGGATCGAATAGGTGCCACGGTCACGGTTGGATGCGTTGATCGGCTGCTCGTTATTGGGTGGCAGCGGCGGGGCTGTCAGCGGGCGGTCGCTCTTGTTGGGTTGTGGTTGCACCTCGAGTGTTTGGCGCTGAAACGGCGAGATGTATTCTGGCGGCGCTTGGATGGGATGGACGCTCGAGTAGCCCAGTTTGCTCGGCTCTTCGTTTGCTGCGGTGATCATTCGGTCGGACGCCCCCTGCGAAGTGGATCCGAAGACCGACGAGTCGGCTGGATTTTGCAATCGCCACTCCGTTTTCGTTTGTGGTGTCGCATCCGAATTTGAGCTGTCGCTATTTTCTTCCAGATAGCGGTCGATGTCGCTGCGATATCCATTTTGCTCGTCCGATTGACTTGGACGTGATGATTCGAGGCGGGGTTGGTCCAGCGGAGCACGGTCGCCGTTTGCGGACGACGAAGCGCCCGACAGCGGTTCGGTGTTCGGGACGTAACCGCTGCTGGGGGCGGTCGACGGAATCGGGATTGTCATCGAGTTGTTCGGTGACGCGATGCCACCCGTTTGATTGACACTGCCAAATGGGCTGGGCGTGTAGGGGCTGGGCGTGTACGGCGATGCCGATCCGTATGCCGAGCTTTGGCTGAAACTTGGTGGAGTTTGCACTCCGTTGAGACTCGGTGGATTCATCGGCACTGAGTCGCTCGGGGCTGCGAACGGATTGTTGGTTCCCGAGGTAGAGCCAACCGGGACCGGTTGACCAATTGGCACAGGTTGCCCGATCGGTGTCGGCTGATAAACGCTGGGTTGGTTCGCGCCCAGGCTGCTGTAGGGCGATCGTTGAAGTTGATCCAGATACGACGTACAGCCTTGTTGGGTTGTTACCGTCGTGCCTGACACCGGGTCTACCGCAGTGACGGGACGATAGTAGGTGACGGGGGCGCGGTAGTACGACGAGCGATAGTTTGTGCCAAACAGTGCTCCGAAGAAACGTCCCAGTCCTCCCACACGGGGCTGAGCGGGGACGACAAACGGCGGTGCAACTTGAGTCGCTGGAATCGCCGTGGATGGGGTCGCGTAGGCTGCTGAGTACGATTGCGAAGGCATCGATTGCATCGGATAGGCATTGTTGCCGCCGAAGAATGATGACGTCGGAGCGTTGCCACGCAGCGTTTGCGCAAGTGGAACGCTGCCCGCTGGAATCGGAATCGACGACGATGGCGGGTAGGCTGTCGCGATCGGCGCCGACGTCCCGTTCATCGGCAGACTATACGAAGTCTGCGCAGTCGCTTGACCTGTGACCGGCATGCCGCTGTAAACCGAAGGATTATTCAGCGTGTACGCAGGCCGTTGAGCTTGGTACACACCGCTGATTTGATAGCGAGGTGTCGTCGTCGGAACGAGCGGATTCGATCCGTACGCTGAGCTGTAAAGGGCGCTGCTTGGGTACGCTGCGGTGTAAGGCGATGCCGGTGCAAAGCCAGCCGAGTAGCCCACCGGGACGGCGCCATAGTTCGCACTGTAGGGATAGGCAGCCGAGTATGGCGCATAGCCAGCGGCGTAAGCCGTGGGGCGGCCGAAAAGCCAATCGGTCAGGCAGCAAGCAGAAGCATCTACTGTCGAAAAGCTAACAGCAGCAAATGTGATTAAAGCGGCTAGGCGTCGTCGTTTCGACATCCAGATTACCCGTGCGTGAGAAACGTGCTCGCTCGCACAAACCCAAGTCCGCGCGAGACTACATGAGCAAGTGGACGTCCGAAGCCGTGCTGGGTCAACGTTTCTTGAATGAACTTCCTTTGAATGGTAAACGTTTCCGGTCAGCTGATAACGGTTAAAACGATCGCGGTGAATTTATTGCCTCCCAGCGGTCCGCGCGCCGACACCTAAGCGTCCAGTGCCGCCCGCGGGTTCGTCCACGCTTTTGCCGCTGCAGAAGCGGGTCACCAAAGGATGCCAGGTTGTCGATGTCGTCGTAGCTACGCTCGCCAGAACGTGGAGTGATTCAGCGCATCTCCACTGCCAATCAACAGTGGCATCTCCACTGCCAAGGAACAGTGGCTTCCGTTTTGTTGGAACGTCTACAATCCCCGTGGCAGAGAAATGCCTCAGGAATGAGATGGGCGTCCCCGCGGACAGCAGAAAGTTGCGGGCCGGACTTGCTGTCTCCCTCTGGGCGATGGTCTCAAACGGCCCCGAACTAGCGGCGATCTGGTCAGGGCGTCCCTTTGCCCCGGTTCTGCCAAGCTGACACGAAGAGATTGTCGCGAGCTCGTGCTGAATTGATGTTCGTTTTTGTAAGTGCTTTTCGTTAAACGACTTGCGTATCTTTTTCTGGTCGTGGCACACGGGTTGCTCTCCAGAGGAGCCAACCGGCTGGCTGCTGCCACCGTTGCAGACTTACGTTCATCCGCAAGGCATGGCGGGTCGTCGATCCAAAAATGGAAGACCGACCGCTTCCTTCGCGGCAGAATCTCATTTTCGATCCCATCCCTTTACTTTGTTGTTGTTTGGCACTCATGTCCCGCTATTGGGGGCGAGCCTGGGCGGCAACATTCATTAGACGAAACCACAGGAGAAAAACGTCGTGGCAAAGCAAATCGTTTTCGACGACGATGCACGCGGGCCATTGTTGGCCGGTGTCAGCAAATTGGCGCGAGCCGTCCGCAGCACCTTGGGACCTCGCGGTCGCAATGCCGTGTTGGACAAAGGCTGGGGCTCACCCAAAGTCACCAAAGACGGTGTGACGGTTGCTGAAGACATCGAATTAGACGATCCGTTTGAGAACCTTGGGGCTCAACTCGTCAAAGAAGCCGCTAGCAAGACCAATGACGTCGCTGGCGACGGCACCACCACGGCAACGGTTTTGGCCGAAGCAATCTTCCGTGAAGGCCTGAAAATGGTCGCCATGGGCGCCGACCCGATGGCCCTTTCCCGCGGTATCGCCAAAGGCGTTGATGCCGTTGTGGCTCAGATTGGCAAGCTGTCCAAGCCAATCGACGAAAAAAGCAAGAGCGACATCAAGCAAGTCGCCACGATCGCAGGGAACAACGATCCCGAAATCGGCAACGTGTTGGCCGATGCGTTCACCAAAGTGGGTAAGAACGGCGTGATCACGGTCGAAGAAGGCCGTACGAACGAAACCACCGTCGACGTTGTCGAAGGGATGCAGTTCGATCGCGGATTCCTGTCGCCTCACTTTGTCACCAACCAAGACGAAGTCTCGGTGGAACTCGACGATTGTTACGTCCTGCTCTTCGAAGAGAAGATCAGTGCGAACAAGAAGATGATTCCTTTGTTGGAAGCGGTCAGCAAATCGAAGAAACCATTGTTGATCATCGCTGAAGACGTCGAAGGCGAAGCACTGGCGACTTTGGTTGTCAACAAGATGCGTGGCATCTTGACCGTCTGTGCTGTGAAGGCACCTGGTTATGGCGATCGCCGTAAAGCGATCCTCGGCGACATTGCTGTGTTGACCGGCGGGAAGGCGATCTTCAAAGACCTGGGTATCGATCTGGAAAGCGTCAAGCTGAGCGACCTTGGTCGTGCCAAGAAGATTCGCATCACCAGCGAAGCGACCACCATGGTTGGCGGTGCTGGCAAGAAGGCCGATATCGAAGGCCGCGTTGAGCAGATCCGCCGCGAGATCAGCAACACCGACAGCGATTACGATCGCGAGAAGTTGCAAGAGCGTTTGGCGAAACTCGCCGGTGGTGTTGCTCAGATCAGCGTCGGTGCTGCGACCGAAACTGAAATGAAAGAACGCAAAGCACTGCTCGACGACGCTCGTGCGGCAACCCAAGCCGCGCTCGAAGAAGGCATTGTCCCCGGTGGTGGAACTGCACTGCTTCGCTGCCGTAGCGTTGTGGAAAAATTGGAAAAGGAAACCGAAGGCGATCAAAAGATGGGTGTACGAATCATTCGTAACATCTTGGATCAGCCTCTGCGTGCGATCGCTAACAACGCCGGCCTTGATGGCGCCGTTGTGGTCAATCGCGTTTTGCAGATGAAGGGCAAGCATGACGGTTACGATGCGAACGCCGAGGTCTACTGTGATCTCGTCGCCGCCGGAATCGTTGACCCCGCCAAGGTGGTTCGCACTTCGCTAACCAACGCGGCAAGCGTCGCATCGCTGTTGTTGACCACCGAATCGTTGGTCACCGAAATCCCGACCGAAGAGGAAGAGGGTGGCGGCGATCACGGTCATGACCACGGAATGGGTGGCATGGGCGGAATGGGCGGCGGCATGCCAGGCATGGGCGGAATGGGTGGCATGGGCGGAATGGGCGGCATGATGTAATGCATCCGCCTCGCATCTGAGATTGGGATCGCGACCGGACGCCTCTGCATTCGGCTGCGGTCCCTCCGGCGAGGCACGCTTTTTTCTGCACAGACCTTTTTGCGGCTTAGGCCCGTTGGTCTCTGTACTCCGTTTCAGCAAAACCTTTTAAACACAACCTTCAATACAGATAAGAAAATACTATGGCAAAAATGAACCTACGTCCGTTGGATGATCGCATTGTTGTTGAGCCTGTCGAAGCCGAAGAAACCACCGCTGGCGGTATCGTGCTTCCCGATTCGGCTCGTGAAAAACCGCAGCGTGGTACGGTTGTCGCCGTCGGTCCTGGCAAGATGTTGGACAGCGGAAACCGTGGTGAGCTTAGCGTCACCGTTGGCGACGTCGTGATCTACGGCAAGTACGGCGGAAGCAACATCGAAGTCGATGGTCGCGAAATGAAGATCCTTCGCGAAAGCGACATCTTGGCAAAAGTTCTGTAGTAAACGGCACTTTTGGTTTTTCGCAGTGAGCCGACTTGCGTGGGCTCTGCTGCGATGGACGAAACGTCTCAGCGGTGTGTGTGTCACTGCCGCTGATTGCAACAAAACGAACAACAGCAATTTTATTACAGGAATTCACTCGTGGCAAAACAACTGCTATTTGACGACCACGCGCGAGCTCGCATGTTGGCGGGCGTCGACAAGTTGGCCAATGCGGTCGCCGTAACGATGGGCCCTACGGGCCGCAACGTGATGATCGCCAAGTCGTTTGGCGGACCCACCGTAACGAAGGACGGTGTCACCGTCGCTAAAGAAATTGAACTCGAAGATCGCTTTGAGAACATGGGCGCCAAGTTGGTGATCGAGGTCGCTCAAAAGACCAGCGATCTCGCCGGTGACGGCACCACCACCGCAACCGTGTTGGCTCGTGCGATCTTCAAAGAAGGTCTGCGTAACATCGTTGCCGGCAGCAACCCTGCGGCCATCCGCCGTGGGATCGACCGCGCTGTTCAAGCGGCAACCGAGCAATTGATCGAGATGGGCCAACCCGTCAAGAACAAAGAGCAAATCGCTAACGTCGGTGCGATCAGTGCGAACAACGACAAGGTCATCGGAAACTTGTTGGCCGATGCTTTGGAACGAGTTGGTAAGGACGGCGTGATCACGGTCGAAGAAGGCAAGAGCCGAGCGACCGAAGTCAATTACGTTGACGGAATGCAGTTCGATAAGGGCTACATCTCGCCTTACTTCATCAACGATCCAAGCACGATGGAAGCGAGCCTCGAAAACGCTTTGATCCTGCTTTATGAGAAGAAGATCAGCAACATCCGCGATCTTGTTCCGTTGTTGGAAAAGGCTGCACAGACCGGTCAACCGTTGTTGATCATCGCCGAAGATGTCGATGCAGAAGCGTTGACGTTGTTGGTGGTCAACAAGCTGCGTGGCACGCTGAACGTGTGTGCGGTGAAGGCTCCTGGTTTCGGCGATCGTCGCAAAGCAATGCTCGGCGATATCGCGACCCTGACCGGCGGTACGCTGATCAGCGAAGACTTGGGCATCCAGCTCGAAAATGTCACGCTTGAGCAACTTGGCCGTGCCAAGAAGGTCACCGTCGACAAGAGCAACACGACCATCGTCGAAGGCAGCGGAAAACGCGAAGACATCGACAAACGTGTTTCCCAAATCCGTGCTCAAATCGAACAAACCGATAGCGAGTACGACAAGGAAAAATTCCAAGAGCGTTTGGCGAAACTGGCCGGTGGCGTTGCCGTCATCAGCGTGGGTGCCGAAACTGAAGCGGAAATGAAGCAAACCAAGGCTCGCTTGGAAGACGCACTGCACGCAACCCGTGCGGCGGTCGAGGAAGGTATCCTTCCCGGCGGTGGTGTGGCTTTGGTGCGTTGCTACGAAGCGGTCGAAGCGGCTCAGAAGAAAGCCAAGGGCGACGAAAAGATCGGTGTTGGCATCGTCTTGCACGCTTTGGACGCTCCGATGCGTCAAATCGCTGACAATGGCGGCATCGACGGCAGCGTTGTCGTTGACGAAGTTCGCCAAAAGGGCGCCACGATCGGTTACGACGCCAACACCGGCGAGTACTGTGACATGCTGAAGGCTGGCGTGATCGACCCTGTGAAGGTGGCTCGTACCGCGTTGGCAAATGCTGGCAGTATCGCAGGTTTGATGTTGACCACCGAAGCGTTGGTCACCAACTTCGAAGCCGAAGACAAGGACAAGCGTCAAGTCGAAGGCGTCGTGTCCTAAGCCGAGAAGGGGGGTCCCCCCCGCTCGCGGCTAGCAGTGTGCTAGTGGATAGCGAGGTGCGGCACACCTTGGATTGAAGGGGTTGCCGCACGGGTTGTCGAAGCACAATGATTGATAAGAATCGAATCGGGTCGTCGCCAATCGGGCGGACGGCCTGATTTGATATCAGGACCGGATGGAATCTGGTTCGGAATGCAGCGGGAGTCGCTGTGTTGGCTCGTCTGATTTTTTGTTCTGGATAATGTTGCCGCTGTTATGGCTGAAAAACGCGATTATTACGCCGTCCTCGGGGTGGCTCGCACTGTGACCAAACAGGAACTTGATCGCGCTTATCGAAAGCTGGCGATCAAGTATCATCCTGATAGTAATAAAAACGACGACAACGCCGTCGAGATGTTCAAAGAGGCATCCGAGGCCTACGAAATCCTAAGCGATCAAGCCAAGCGTGAACGCTATGACCGTTATGGACACGCCGGTGTCGACGGCATGGCCCATCAATCGCACGATGTCGAAGATATCTTCGAAGCCTTCGGCGACCTGTTTGGCGGCGGGATGTTTGGCGATCTGTTTGGATCGCGTGGTGGTGGCGGCGGAGGCCGGCGGCGATCGCGTCGCGGTGCCGATATTCGCTGCAACGTCACGCTGACGCTCGAAGAAGCCGCCCGCGGCGTGAGCAAAGATATCTCGTTTCGTCGACGAATTCGCTGTGTGACTTGCGAGGGCAGCGGAGCCGCGCCCGGCAGCAAGCCCGAGGCCTGCGCTACCTGTGGAGGCCGCGGCCAAGTGATCCAATCTGCGGGCATCCTGCGTGTGCAAACCGCATGTCCGCATTGCCATGGTACGGGCCAGCAAATCAGCCAACCCTGTGCCGATTGCCGTGGCGCAGGACTGCAAAACGAAAAAGCCGAATTGACCGTCGAAATTCCTGCGGGAGTCGACGATGGAATGCGAGTTCGCTTGCAAGGCGAAGGCGAAGCAAGCCCCGATGGCGGACCTCCGGGTGACTGCTATTGTTTCATTTCCGTGTTGCCGCATGCGTTGTTTAAACGCGATGGCGTTCACTTGATTTTGCAGTTGCCGATCTCGTATACGCAGGCTGCTTTGGGAGCCGAGATAGAAGTTCCTACCCTGGATGGCCCCGAGTCGCTTCGCGTCGATGCGGGAACGCAAAACGGGGACGTTTTTACGCTTCGCGGCAAAGGTATTTTGGATCCTCGAGGCGGACGTGCTGGCGACCTGTTGATCCAAGTCATGATCGAAGTACCAAAGAAACTCTCGAGCGAGCAAGAACGATTGCTTCGCGAATTAGCGGAACTTGAACATGAAACGGTGTTGCCTCATCGCAAATCGTTTTTGGAAAAGCTCCGAACGTTTTTTGACCCCGATGCACAACCTCAAGAAACTTGAATCGAAACATGAACGAAGAAGAAAACAAATCACAAGAAGAGATTGACGCAATGGATGCCGTGCACGAAGGCGAAGGGATGCAAGACGATAACGCTGCGGTCGAAAGTCGCGATGAAGAAATGGAGCGTTTGCGAGCTTCGTCCGAATCGGCCGAAAAGCGGGTTTTGCAAGCCCAAGCCGAAGCCGAGAATTTTCGCAAACGGATGCGTCGCGACTTCGAAGATCAATTGCGTTACGCAGCGGTCCCATTAGTCAACGATTTGCTACAAGTGCGCGATAATTTACACCGCGCCATCGAAGCCGCAGGTACGGCCAGCGAGTCCGATGGGTTGCGTGACGGTGTTGCGATGGTCGCCAAGCAACTCGATGATACGCTTGCGAAATATCAAATTCGCGAGATCCCTGCAGCGGGCGAATTGTTTGATCCAAACTACCATGAAGCCATCTCGCAAATGCCGAGCGATGAACACGCCGCAGGGACGGTGGCTCATGTTGCGGTCACTGGATTCCAAATGCATGACCGTGTGATTCGTCCAAGCCAAGTCATTGTCAGCACGGGACCTGCGAGTGAAACGCCCGCGAACTAAGAATCGCGGAAACGACCTTCGCCCCTTGCATTTCAACGTTCCTAACCTGGTCCATCTTTCAAGGCAACTTTTTATGCCAACTTACGATTATGAGTGCGACGCCTGCGGCCACACCATGGAGCTCTTTCAAGGGATCAATGATCCGGTTGAAAAGAAATGTCCTGAGTGCAAGAAGAACAAGCTGAAACGCTTGTTCGGTGCGGGGGCCGCGATTGTGTTTAAAGGCAGCGGGTTCTATCAAACCGATTACCGCAGCGAAGGATACAAGAAGGCCGCGAAAGCGGATAAATCGTCGACAAGCAGTTCGAGTAAAAGCGAATCAAAAGCTTCGAAAAGCGAGTCCAAGGCGAGCAAGCCCGCGAAGCCTAAAAGCGATTCCTAACGATGCCGCACGTCCCTTCGCCTCTACGATTGTCTGCGGACCGCAGTGCCTTGTGGGTCATTGACCTGCAAGAAAAATTGGTGCCCGTCGTCCCCTCGGGCGACGCCGTTGTCGAGCAAACGATGCGGTTGGTCGAAGCGGCGAAGTTGTTGGACGTGCCACACGCCGCCACGGTTCAGTACCCCGAGCGGCTCGGCGGTCTGGTTCATCCGCTGGGTGATGTGTTTGATTCGCCCGAACCCAAACGTGCGTTTAGCGCCACGGTTTGCCGTGATGCACTTGAATCTTGGGCGAAGCAGGCACGCGATCAAATTGTGATTACGGGAATCGAGACGCACGTGTGTGTGTTGCAAACCGTGTTGGATTTGATCGCCGAAGGATTTCGCCCGTTCGTGGTTGCCGAGGCGGTTGCCGCGCGACATGGCCGCGATCATGAAATCGCGATCGAGCGAATGGAGATGGCCGGAGCGACGATCACCACCGTCGAATCGGTAATGTTCGAGTGGGTCGGAACCTCGCTGCATCCGCAGTTCAAGGCGATTAGCCAGCTGGTCAAAAAACGACGCTAGTTGCGTCAAACGGAATGATTGCGGCTTGATTCCGCCGTGCATTCGCATCTTGTCTGGGAAACGGATAGCATTGGTGAAAACCGTGTGGCACGTCGAAGGCAATTTCTGTGGATCAAGCTGAGCTACCTACCCCGCGGCGAATCAATTTTCGCAAACGGTTTTATCATCCGTTCCAGCGACGTACCCGAGTGGGTTCGGTGCCGGGGAAACTGCGATCGAGCAAGAACGCGGCTCCTACGCATGTCGAGAGAATCTATTTTGATCAAGCGACGTTGCAAGAAGACGAGACGGTGGAGGCATCGTCGCTCGTCGACGTCGCTTCAGGAACCCAGTGGATCAACGTAGTCGGGCTGGCGGATCACAAAACGATCGAAGCGATCGGCGAATGTTTTGAGATTCACCCGCTGCTGCTCGAGGACATCATTCATACGCACCAGCGACCTAAGGTCGATACGATCAAAGGCCGCGTCGTGGTCATCCTGAGGATGACGGACCAGGAGATTCCGCTGCATTTGGAACAGGTTTCCTTGGTGCTCAGCGGCAATACGTTGATCTCGTTCCAGGAGCGTGCGGGAGATTCCTTTGAACCGGTGCGACGACGGATTCGGCAATCGCTGGGGCGGATTCGCAGCCAACCGGCTGATTATCTGATGTATTGCTTGATCGACGCACTACTAGACGCGTACTTTCCACTGTTGGAACAGTACGGCCGGATGTTAGAAAAACTCGAAGATGACGTGACCGATTCGCCTGGGCCACAAGAACAAATGCAGATTCGCGATGCGAAACGCGAACTCGCCTACCTGCGAAAAACCGCGTATGGTCATCGCGAGACGTTGCAGCGATTGATCCAAGAATCGGAGGGGCGGTTTAGCGAGGACACGCGGCTCTTTCTTCGCGACTGCTTAGATCACGCCAGCCATCTGTTGGACGTCACCGAATCGTTTCGCGAAGTTGTTACCGATTTGCGCGATCTCTATTTCACCAGCCTTAGCCAACGCACCAACGACGTGATGCGTTTGCTGACATTGATCTCGACCATTTTCATTCCGATGTCGTTTGTCGCAGGGGTCTACGGAATGAATTTCGATAGCAGTCGGTCACCGTGGAACATGCCCGAAACACGTTGGCAGTGGGGCTATCCAATGGCGCTGATGCTGATGGTAGGCATGGCGACGGGAATGTTGTGGGTGTTCTACCGTCGCGGTTGGTTGCGACGTTGAAATCGAGCGTCCGGCTATCCGTTTGCCAACCTGCTTAGCATCGTCGGAACAATAAGTGACGGGTTATCCCGTAGCGGAAGTCGTCAAGACTTTCGTTTTCCAGGCTGGTCGAAACTCTTGACGAGTTCCGCTACGTCAGTAATTACTCCGACGATGCTTACAGCGAATCCAAGAACCAACTCACACGTTTGCTGAACTCGTATGGATCCATTCCGATCACCTCTTCGAAATCGGCTTTTCGTTCATCACGTTGATACACGGCAAAGGGACGGCGCAACGCTGTGTGATTCAGGATGGCCGCGAACTCGCGTGGCTGTCGTTCGGCAAGATAGAACATCATCGCCCATGCGACCGAGTAGGCGTTCACGACTTGGTCTTCGTTTGTGAACATTTCGTCACCGCTGACGAGATTCAAAACGGCTTGTGTGAACTCGGCGTTGTTTTTGCCTGGATAGGATTTCTTCAAGACCTGCAAACTGTCTTCGTTGACACGTTGGCGTCGTAGCGCCGCGGTGGTCGATGTCGTCACCGCCGCGGGTTCAAACAGTTGTCCGATCCCTTCGGTGATCCATTTCGGAGTGTCGTTTAAACGACTATGGACGCCGGTGTTGAACGCCGACTGATGCGCCGCTTCGTGACGCACCGTTGCCACGATCGAGGCAAGGTGTCCTGCGTCGTGCGTCATGACTCGGTTGCTGTTGTTGGAATAGATGCCGGCAACTCGGGAAACGTCAATTTTCTGTTTTTTGAAGGCGTCATACATCTCGCCGCGATCAGGAAACACGATGGCGACCATCGGGAATCGTCCTTGGCGAATTTTGACGCCTCGTTTGCTCATGTAAGAAACAAAACCACGGTGCGATTGCTCGAATAGTTTTGCCCAGCGGTCGCCACGCCCTAGCGGTTGAACCACTAAAAAGTTTTGAGTCGCGATGACTTCAAAATCCTTGCCAAATTCGGCGCGAAGTTGATTTCGCAGCTCAGGTGCTGAGAGCGGTTCGTATTGGCCGTCGAGCGATTTGAATTTTGTCTCCGGTTGCAGCGGATCGATCGAATGCAGCCATCCATCGCGTCCCATAACGACGATTTCCCGCGCGAGAGAAACCAGGGGAACGCCTCGCTGAAGCCGCCCCGATTCGGAAAATTCGATCAATCCACTGACTTGACCCGTTGCTGAATTACAGGCGGATGTGATCAGCAGCGGGATGAAAGTGAGTGTTAGAAAACGGGTTCGCGAGGAAGCCATCAATTCGGTCCTGTCTGTGCACTGAGGGTGAGCGAGCAGTGCAAACGTAGGTTAGAATCGGGACTAAGCCCACAATTGACTGGGGTGATGCAGGACGTTCGTTAAATCAACGGTAACGAAAATGATGATCAAAACAATTGTGACGGTACTTCGGCGTGGGGGGCTGGGGGTGCTGTTAGCCTTCTCGTTCTCGCTAGGGGGATTCGCTCAAGAACCTGCCCGTGACTTGAAGTCCGATGTGCTCGAATGGGTCGACGAACTCGATGCTTCAAGTTTGGCCAAGCGCAAAGCCGCTGAGAATGCGTTGATTCAAGCGGGCCCTGACGTGCTGCAGTATCTGCCCGAGAACAAAACGGGGATGTCGATCGAGGCATCCGAACGGCTGACGCGTGTTCGCAAGGCGTTGTTTTCGCTGCGTACTCAAACCGAAGTGGAATCATTGGGGATTTCCGTCCGCCTCGGGGATGCTAAAACCGTCGGCGAAGCACTCGAGGCGATCAGCCGCGACAGTGGAATCGAATTTGAATTCGACGGTGACGAGTCGACGGCGATCCAAGCGGTCGCAACGCCGCTGACATTCTGGCATGCATTGGATTTAGTTCTTGATCAAGCCAATCTTGACATCAATTTTTATGGCGGCGATCGCGAGACGCTGCAAATTGTCCGGCGCGAACCCGATCGACCCTCACGTGTCGACTCGGCCGCGTACACCGGCGTCTATCGGATCGAGCCGACGTCGGTGAACTCACGCCGCGTTTTGAATCGTCCGAAGCTGAGTGCACTGAATATCAGTATGGAAATTAGCTGGGAACCCAAAACGACTCCCATTGGGTTGACCATTCCGATCGCTCAATTGCGGGGCAAACTCGATGACGGAGCGATGTTAAAACCCCAAGAATCCGGCGAGACCATCGACATTGCCACCAATAGCGAAATTGCCTTCAGCGAGTTCTATTTGCCGATGCAATTGCCTGCCGGCCAACCACGGGAAATTGAATCACTCTCGGGCGTCATCAAGGCCATCCTTCCCGGCAAACGTCAAACGTTCGAGTTGCTGCTCTCCGAACCGGGCAAGGACGTAAAGCTCGATGCGATGCAGGTGACGCTCGAGCAAGTGCGAAAAAATGGGGCGATTCATGAAGTCCGAGTCGCCGTCACGTTGGACGATGCCGGTCGGTCGCTGGAAAGCCACCGGCAGTGGATTTTTGAAAACAGTGCCTATGTCAAACGTGCCGACGGTTCACGTGCGGATCATCTGGGCTACGAAGTTTATCGGCAAACCGCTAACGGAGTCGGGATCGGCTACCTATTTGATTTAGGCGATTCGGTTGGCGAATCAACGCTCGTTTACGAGTCACCCACCGCGGTGGTTTCCAACGAAGTCTCGTTTGTGCTGCAGGACATTAAACTGCCATGATTGATTTCCCAAAAATTGCCTTGACACTTCTCGTCGCAATGATCGTGGTTTCCCCCACGACATTTGCCGAGGACAGATGGAAACCTGAGGACCCGTTCGCTGCGATCAATGGGGAACCCATCTTTCTTGGCGAATTGAATTTGGTGCTCGTCGAACGGTTCGGTGTGAACCAGGTCAACAAGGTGGATATTCGCGTTCAGCAAGCGACCGCTGCCTTGTTAGTGCGTCGTCACCTCGCGCTTCGTGCGTTACATGAACAAGCAGGCGAATCACTTGCGGCAATCGTCGATCGGCAAGTGGAATCGTTAGAGAGTGAATTGAAGCGACGTGGCAGCGACCTCGGACGTTATGCAAAAGAACGACTCTCTACCGAAAAAGCGGTGCGTGACGATCTCGACTTTAAAATTTCCTGGGGTCAATATTTGAAAAGCCGATTGACCGAAGCGAACCTGCAACGCTTCTTTGAAAATCGCAAAGCAAACTATGGCGGCGGACGTTGGGAAGTGTCTCAGATTTTCGTAGCTGTCGACTCCTCCGATAGCGATGCGGTGCAAAGCGTCCGCAGCAGCCTTGCCAACTTGGTTCGCGAGATTCGCGATTCCGATGACATCGGTCAAGCCTTTGCCGCTGCGGCACGCGATCACAGCGACTCGGTTTCGGCCAGCGATGGCGGGATGATGGGGTGGGTCGAAAAGGATGGCGATTTGCCAACAAGTGTCATGCAAGCGGTGCGGTCAACGAAACCGGGGGAAATCAGTGATCCGCTGCAAAGTCCCCTGGGGATGCATGTGGTGTTGGTCCACCAGTTCGAGGAAATACCGATCACGTTTGACGATTTGAACGACATAGCTCCGCTGCGACGGGATGCTGCGAATGCGCTTTTCGATTATCTGATCCAGACTCAAAAGGACGCCCGAGTATCTTGGTTGATCAAGTCCCTCGAACCTCCATCCCTCGACGTTGCCTCGCAAGAAAACTAAGCCCACGCAAAATCAAGCACGTCGGAATCTTAGCACGTCGGCGACACCCGGCGACCTTCTCTCGTTTCGGGCCCCATTGAACTGTGAACCGTCCTCCTGATACCACCCGCGAGCACGACGCTTTGATCGGACGCTGGTGGACGCGAGTGGAAGCTCACGAAATCAAATGTGTCGTGTGGGCATTTGCTTGGTTCTTTTTCATTCTGCTTAGCTATTTCACGATTCGCCCGATTCGCGAGACGATGGGAATCGAAGGGGGGACCGAAAAGCTGCCCCATTTGTTTCTCATCACTTTTCTAGCCATGCTGTTGGCCCTTCCTGTCTACTCAGGCGTCGTGGCTCGTCTGCCTCGTCGCTGGCTTGTGCGAGTGGTGTATCATTTTTTTGCCGGCTGTTTGTTGCTGTTTTGGAGTTTATTGCAAGTCGAATCCGATGTGGTTCACATCTGGACAGCACGTATCATCTTTATCTGGATCAACGTCTTTGCATTGTTCGCGACGAGCGTGTTTTGGAGTGTGTTGGCCGATTTGTTTCGCAGCAATCAAGCGAAACGTTTGTTCGGGCTGATTGCTGCGGGAGGCACGTTGGGGGCGATTACGGGTTCGTTTTTGACATCGCTGCTGGCCACCCGGCTCTCGACCGATTCATTGTTGCTGATCCCTGCGGTGTTGCTTGAACTGGGATTAGCATGCGCATGGCGATTGGAGCTGAATTCGCATCAGTTGGTTGACCCAGAGGAAGCGAAAACGCCGGGCATGAATCACTCGCGATCTGCGAGTTCGACGGGCGGCGGACTGTGGACCGGGATCACGCAGGTGTTGAGCTCCGGATACTTAGCGTCGATCTGTTTGTTTTTGTTCTTAATCCAAGCGTTTGCAACCCAGTTGTATTTGCAGCAGGCCGATATCGTGAACCTCGCGATTGAGTCACGCGAGGCTCGGACGGCCTTTTTCGCCAAGATCGACTTGGGGACACAATTGATGACGTTGTTGTTGCAAACGACCGTGGCTGGAACGATTCTTCGGCGACTGGGGATCAGCGTGGCGCTGTCGGTGTTGCCACTGATCTATTTGTGCGGTTTCGCCGCCTTGGCCAGTGTGCCGACGTTGAGCGTGTTGATGGTGATCATGATTTGCACACGTGCCGGAGCTTATGGCATCACCGTGCCATCGCGAGAAGTGTTATTCACGGTGGTCAGTCGCGAGCAAAAGTACAAGTCAAAGAGTTTTATCGACACCGTGGTGCTGCGTGGCGGTGACGCGTTGTCGAGTCAATTGTTCGGGGCACTACAAAAATTCGGGGCCAGTTTAACCGCTATGAATTGGTATGCCGTCCCGCTGACCGCGGTTTGGCTGGTGATTGCATGGCGACTTGGCCGTAGCCAGGAACGCCGCGCCAAGCAGTAGCACAGCGAGGGACAAATCGATTGGCCATTTGTCAGTGGCAGTCCAGTCGTCGTAGGCCAGTCGTTGTAGGCCAGTCTGGATGCCAATCCCGCATTCAAAGTGGAAACTCTTCCGATGTCCCAACGATCTCGATGTCCTTATCCGCCTTGAAAATCTCTAGCAGATCTTCGTGTAGTTTGTTGGTCCACGGAGCGGTGTCGATGAAACGCATCTTCTTCCAGCTCCAATTCCGCAGCCCGCTGGTTCCTTCGATGCAAGCAAATTCGGTGGGATTTGAGTCTTCTGATCCTTCGTCCGCATTGATCGAGGAATAGACACAGACTCCGAATTTGAACGGGACCGATTTTATTTCGATCCACCAACCCCAATCTTCGCAGCATACAAATGGAGTGTCGTATTCGCGATCGCCAAGTTTTGATTTCAGGTATTCGGCCAACGCTTTGCCGTACATCCCTTCATTCGCTATCTCTTTCTTTTCACCCGCAAGGATCGGGAATTTGTTCGAACGGATATGGATAAACCTGTTCATGCGGGACTACAGCCCATTGAAAGTTGCCGATTTCATTCGGTCTCGATGGTCTCGGTTTCGAGCGGCCGTTTTGCCAGCCAGTATCGTCGGTGGGGGCGAAATCGTCGCCTCCGCCCGAGCCAAGCATCGACGCCGCCTCACCGTTGACGTCCTCGCTAATAATCGCCGCGGCTTGACTCGGCTCATTATTGATGGGGTTGCCGTTGGCGTCCACTTGAATCCGGAGCGGTCGGCGTCCTTGGTGGGAACGACGGGGGCCTGGAGGTTGGCGGTGGAGTGAAAGAGGGGGGCGAATTAGGCAGATGGCGGTTACAAACAGGGCAAGTGGTCGGATAGTTCACGTGCATGATCGCACCGCAGGCACAATGCCAATCCGCTTATGTCGATGAAGGTAACGCAACCGTAAGAGTGGCGATGGTAAACGACGCTACAACCTACTTTAAGGTGCCCATGATCAATCTCTTCAAGGTGTGAATCTCTCGAAGGCGGCAGCTTGCCATCCCCCCTTTTGCAAGCATCATATTAATCTTGCTATTAAAAGGGGGGGCAACCAAACATTGCGTCTTGCAAGTAAAGTGTCTGCGCAGCATCTTCACAGTGAGCCCTCCCAAAATTCCAAGCGACTCCGGACCGTTGTGCTCGTTACGACTTGTTTACGTCGATTGACCAGTGCTGAATCTTGTTTCGTCTTACAGCGGATGTCCCCAGCGGTCGCCACGAATCGTGGGTGCACTCGCGTTGTATCCTTCAAAGGCCGATTGAGAGGACAGCCCATTGATACAATTTCGACGTTCTTCTTGGCTGCTGAATTCAAGCGGCCGTTTCGCTTGAAGTTCATTGAGGGTTCGCAACTGCTGCTGTTCCATATACATGGTTAATCCCGCGAGCATGCTGCGGATGATGTCGGGACCTTCGCGATAGACGGCGGAAACAACCATTCCCACGTCGGCACCAGCCAACAGCACTTTGATCAAATCTTCACAACCACTAATTCCGCCTCCGCCCGCTAACGAAATTGCTGGACACGAACCATACACACTCAACAAACCCGCCAGTGTTCCCGAGATTGCGCTCGGTTGAGAAAGCCCCCAATCGGATCTCAGTTGGCAATTGTCCAAGACGATATCGAGGTGCGGGTCACGAGCATACAACACCAAGCCTTGGACTCCGGAGAGTAGTCGTCGAGCGAGATGGCTGACGCTGGTGTATTCACGATGCAATTTGACGAACAGAGGAACGGTGATCGAGGCTCTTAAAGTTCTCGCCAAATTCACCACATTGTCTTCTACATCGCGTGGGGCGTCATATTCGCAGAGCGGACGGTGATGGACGTTCAACTCGATTGCATCCGCACCCGCTGCTTGCAATTCGCCAGCAAAATCGAGCCAGTCGCCATCGGTTTCGCCGTTCAGACTGGCGATCACGGGAATGGACGATTGCACGCTCGCTCGGTTGACGATCGACAGATAGGTTTCGACATCCGCCGCCATTGCATCGTGTGTGGCAGGATTCGCTGGGTCGATTCGATTTAGATCGCGTGACGACAACGCGTGACCTTGTTTTGCTTTCCAAGCAATGATGTGCTCTTCTAACAACGAGGGAAGTACCACCGCCCCTGCTCCAGCATTTTCGATCGCAATTCGATTCTGAGTGTTAAAGGTCAGTGGGCAAGCGCCGACCACGATGGGAGAACGTAGCAGCAGGCCGCCGTAGTTGGTCGATAGATCGAGTGGCATGAGAACACTCCGTTGAACGCGAGGTTTAAGAAGAAAGGGAATGGCTCGGAACGGCGGCAAGTGAAAAAACTGAGTGGAGCCAAAGCGAGCGAAGTCGAGCAGATCGTCTCCGATGCAAACAGAGGGCCAACCGCCTGCGGGGTGACTGGACGAATAATACGAGCCTCGGCGCGTCAACGCCGGTTGCCATCGACACCAAACAGCGACATCACGACGAGTCGTGGGGGGATCAATCCAGGAGGACGAGACGAACAGTGGAGTTAATCATGAGGCCTTAAATACGTCCATTTAAAGTTAATGCAGCCGCAAAGTTGATCGAAATATCGATGTGGCACATCGCTTGCTTTAGTGTTTGCGGCGGGTGATGAATAGGACTATCACCCGACTTGCAAATCATTCTTCGCAACCGCGAATGGGATTTGCAAGCGAAAAGACATTTTTCACTGAAAAAGAACCCTACCGAACCATGATGAATTCTCCGACTCTTGCTGTGACTCGTTCCGATGCTCTAAGGTTGAAAACGCTGCTCAATAGCGAATTTGTGATCGCAATCGGGGGCGAACGAACGCATCTGAGCGAATTCAAGGACCGGCTTGAACGAGCCGTGGTGCTGGAATCGCAAGACATGATGCCGGATGTCGTCACGATGAATTCGACCATTCGGCTGCTTGATTTGGATCTGAACGAAGTCGATACCTACACGCTGGTTTATCCTGAAGAGGCTTGTATTGCCGAAGGGAAATTGTCGATTCTTTCGCCGCTTGGCACGATGATCTTCGGATGCCGCGTCGGAGAAAGCGTGACGTGCCATGTCTCGGGGCATCAGAATCGAAAGCAGGTTGAAAAAATTACCTTTCAACCCGAACGCATCGGCGCCTTCAATTTGTAGCAGCCCATTGCCGCCGGCGAATTCTATTCCGACAAACCTTGGCGAGAACGCAAACGGGCGATCATGGCCACGGCGGACGCCGCGAGTAAGAGCGTGCTAAAGGCGAAGTACCCGACCACCACTTTTAAGTTTCCGACGTTGGCGACTGCCTCTTCATCTTCGATCAGGTTGCCGTCAAGCGGCAATGAAAATGCCGCCGAGAAGGGGCTGGTCACGCCCAGCCACTCGGCGCGACGAATCGATTCGGTAGGGAATTCCAGAATCGTCATCAACGCGGTCATCGCGGGCGGGCCGACGTACAGCAGCAGCAACACGATATAGGTGGACATCAGTGCGATCGAAGTTTTACGCTGAAATAGCGAACACAGTTGAGCGATGGTGGCGTTGACCAAACAGACCATCAAAACAATCGCAAACATCCCCAGCACGCTCGCCCAGTTGCTCCAATAGCTGTAGTTCAGCACGCCACCAAGCAGCAGCGGCCATAACAGGAAGCAGGTCAAGACGGCGGAGATGCGGAAGCCGACGATAAATTTGCCCCACAAAATTTGACTGGGCGTCAACGTGGTCGTTAACAGCAAATCGAGTGTTTGACGTTCGCGTTCGCTGGTCATCGATCCCGCCAAAAAGACGGGGCCGACCAGCATATTGAAAACGATCACGTAAACCGAAAACCATGCGATTTTTTCGTCCATGTAGAACAAAAATACGCCCATCATCGGGATCGCCAACAGCATGCTGATTTGGATCACCAGCCGCAGCATCAAGGTGCCTTGAGCAAAAATCTCGCTATGGATTTCTTTGTCATAGACTGGGTTCGCGCCATCGGCCATCAACTCGGATTTCTTTGGCGGCGCGAACAGTCGGTCGGGGAATTGATCAGGCTGGATCACCAGCCCCACGGCTTCTTCGGCTTCCCGCTCTAAATCGATCACCTCCTTGCCTTCGCTGCCAACATCAGGCGGATAAAGCATCCGCCCGGCGGCAGCCGAGCACATCAAGATCACGGCGGAGAGTGCAAACGCGGGAATCACCAACAGAGCGAGTTTTAATCGCAATTCGCCCTGCCCTTCGAGCGACGCCCAAAACAGAATCGCTCCGATCACCAGCGGCAGAATGAATAAGTAGCTGACGACTAACGAGCTGCTTGTTCGCGAGAAATAGCTGCTGCAAAACACTCCGATCGCGCCGAACAGGATCACGGAAACGATCAACCCCAAATAGGCCGCCAAGACTTCGTAGACGCTGACGCCGCCCAGCGGAAGACAGAGCACGATGATCGGTAGCGAAGCCAGAATCAGCATGCCCAGGTGCGTCAAACTCGCGACCATTTTTCCAAACACGATCGCACCGGGACGCAGTGGACTGGCCAACAACATCTCGTACGTATGACGTTCTTTTTCTCCGGTGATCGTTCCGGCTGCAAAGCTGGGGGCCATCAACGATGCGATCACGTATTGGCCAAGAAAAAATAAATTGACCAGCTTCGTTGCCGATGGCGGGCTGATCGTAAGGTCAAGACGTTGTTCACTTGGCCATGCCATCAACACGACCGCTGCGAGTAGCAGCTGATAGAGTCCGAGTAGAAAGAATGCACGATTCGTACGCAGGTTTCCCAGCAATTCACGTTGAAGAACGGGATTTTCAAAAACGTACATGGTCGGATGATTCTAGCGGTGTGGAATTAGAGAGGCGTCTTGGACGGTTGCCCTGCGTGTTCGCTGACATAGGTCGGGACCGCGTAGCCAGGTAATCGGCTGCGGATGCGGTTGATCAGTTCAAGTCCTTGCTGGACCGGAACTTCAAAGTGCTTCGTACCTCGCACGCGATCAAGTTGATGCAAGTAATAAGGTTGGATGCGATGATTGACCAATTTCATACACAGATCAACCAACGTCTGTTCGTCATCGTTCACGCCACGTAGCAGGACGGCTTGATTCAAAACGGGAATTCCCGCGTCAACAAGCATCTCCATCCGAGCGATCACCGACGAGTCTAACTCATTGGCATGGTTACAGTGCACGACGAACCAAATTGCCGAACGCGTTTCTTTCAGTTTGCTACAGAGAGCTTCGGTGACACGTTGAGGGATCACGATTGGCAATCGAGTGTGGATTCGAATTCGGCGAACATGCGGGATCGCATCGATTTGGTCGATCAATTCAAAAAGCTTGGTATCGGTCAGCGTCAGTGGGTCGCCGCCGCTGAGGATGACCTCTTCGACGTCGGGGTGAGATTGGACGTACTCGATAGCCGGAGCCCAGTTTTCGCGTCGTGAACCCGCTTCTTGATAGGGGAATTCGCGGCGAAAACAGTACCGGCAATGTACCGCACAGACCCCTGATGCGATCAGCAGGACGCGGCCGTCATATTTGTGAATCACCCCCCCGGCGGCTAGCGAGTCGAGGTCCCCGACGGGGTCGGAGACAAAATGAGGGTCCAAGACCAATTCGTCGCCGATCGGCAGCACTTGGCGAAGCAGTGGGTCGTCGGGGTCACCCGGAGCGATTCGACTTAAAAATTCGAGCGGCACGAAGGTTGGAAACGTCTCAAGCTGCCCTGCGTCGGTGTCGGCGGGCAAATTCAGCCGTTCGAGAAGCTGTTTTCTGCTGCGAATCGCCGTCCGCATCGCGGTTTGCCAGTCCACCGCCGCGAGATTGGGGGGCTGGATTGTGGCTGAGAAAAGCTGCTCAGGACGGGGCGGGACAAGAACCCGCGATCGCGTTAGAATCTGGTCCGGTTGCTCCTGAGGCTGGGGTGCTGAGTCGTTTTGCGGTTCAGCCGGCTCGGGATTGAACTTGTCCGATTCGCGAGGGGAAGTTTCCTGGATCATTCAGTTTCTAGTGGATGCAACCAATCAATAATTAAAAAAATCCCCATCCCTCGAAAACATTGACTCGTAAAGACGGGACCGTCGTCTATGGCTACTTATAACACAAGTGACTTCCGCAAAGGACTTAAGGTCCAAATTGATGGTGAACCTTACATCATGACTGAAATGATGTTTGTCAAACCAGGTAAAGGCAACGCACTTTACAAATGCAAACTGAAGAATTTGATCCGTGGAACCTCGCTTGACCGCACCTACAAAGGCGGCGACTCACTCGAATCGGCAGACGTGGAAACGACCGACGTGCAATTTTTGTATCGCAACGGTGAAGATTACGTTTTCATGCACAACGAGTCGTTCGAGCAGTTCGAGGTCACCAGCGACGTTGCAGGCGACATTTGGAAGTATTTGAAGGACGGCATGGCGTGCGCAATGACGCTGTACAACGGTAACGCCATTATCGTTGAACCACCAAATCACGTTGAATTGGAGGTCATTGAATGCGTTCCCGGCACCAAGGGGGACACCGCGACCAACGTCACCAAGCCTGCGAAGGTGGAAACCGGTGCGGAGTTCAACGTGCCTGGATTCATCAAAGAAGGCAACGTGATCAAGATCGATACGCGATCGGGCGAATATATCGAACGCGTCAGCAACTAAGGCTACTGCTCCATTGGGTTTTCAGAATGGCTCGGTCGCAAACGCTGCCAAGGATTTCGGCACATCTCGCGATGCCGTCGAGCTCGCTTGAAAGCTCCTTTTATTGAGCCCTGAAAGTTATTGAGCCCTGAAAGTTGGGAGATCGCGGCGGTTGCCGATAGGGCTGCCGCTGCGTCTCTCGCTTTTACTCTATTTTTAGCCGCGTCTTTTACAAATCTCTCAAATCTCTAATGCCTATGAAATGAACGCATCGCTGCGTTTTTTCGAATAAATTGCCATGGTCAACACGCTCTTCCTTCCTGAATTACGAGAAATGTTGGCTGAGCAAAATCGGGCTGAGCTCGAAGAGTTCTGCACGACGCTGAACCCGGGGCGAACCGCCGAGTTTATGGAGGGGCTTTCCAACGAAGAGGCGTGGGAAGTACTGCAATATGCCGAGCCATCGCGTCGCTCGGAGATTTTTGGCTACTTCAATGAAGAACGCCAATTAGAGATGCTTCGCGATCATGATCCGTCGCAAGTCGCGGCGTTGGTCGAAGAGATTCCGGCGGACGATCGCGTTGACTTGATCCAAGAATTGTCGGACGAACGTGTCCAAGAAATTCTGCCGCTGTTGCCGGTCCAAGATCGTCGCAACATCCAGCGTCTTCGTTCGTATCAGGGCGAGACCGCGGGCGGTTTGATGACGACCGAGGTCGCCAAGCTGGGCGAGAAACTGAGTGCTCGTGAGGCGCTCGATGAATTGGGACGTCAGGCCAGCCAGCTCGAAACGATCTACTACCTGTACGTCGTTGACGAAGACGACTCGCTCCGCGGAATTGTCTCGACACGGCAATTGGTTTCGTCGCTGGCGCATCCCGAATTAACACTCGGGGACATGATGGAAACCGATGTCGTCGTCGCCAATGTGACCGAGGACCAAGAATCGGTGGCTCATAAAGTCGAGCGATTCAACTTGTTAGCAATCCCCGTGGTCGATGCGAGTCGGCGATTGCTCGGAATTATCACGCATGATGATGTGATCGATGTCGTACGTGAGGAATTGACCGAGGACGCCCAGCGGATTGCTGCGGTGGCCCCCTTGGAAGACGATTTTCTTCGCATCGGTTTGCTGACGCTGTCGTGGAAACGAGGGATTTGGCTGACGATTTTGTTTTTTGCCGCGCTGTTGACCGCGTTTGCGCTGCGTCACTACGAAGAAGAACTGCAGCAATTCGTCTGGTTGGTCTGGTTCATCCCGCTGATCATTAGTGCAGGTGGTAATTCAGGCAGCCAATCGGCGACGTTGGTCATCACCGCGATGACAAGCGGTCAAGTCAAGTTCCGTGACTGGCACCGCGTCTTGATTCGCGAGAGCGTTGTGTCGTTGCTATTAGGCAGTTTTTTGGCGTTGATTGGCTTTGCCGTCGCGGTATTTGTGGCTCCTTCGGTTCGCGATGCGCTGGTCATTCCGATCACGTTGTTGGCGGTTATCGTCTGCGGATGTATGTGTGGCGCGACGTTGCCGATCGTGTTCAAGCGTGCGGGATTGGACCCGGCGCTAATGAGCAATCCGTTTGTCGCCGGAATTGTCGACATCTTGGGCATCGTGATCTATATCAATGTCGGCCGCGTGCTGCTGGGCTAGTTGCTGCTGGGCCAGTTGCCGCCTCTGCAATCGCCGCCCTGCTTTGTGCAGTGAAATTTGCGCAGCGAAAAAACGAAACCGCCAGCGACCGAGGATCTTACTCGTCTTCACCGAGTTCAACGGTGGTGAGTTGGCCCGCGAATAATTACAATGAGGGCTAGTTTCCCCACCTCCGCTCCTCACGAAATCATCAAGGCCAATAATGACGCTTGTGCGACAACTTTTCACGGCTCTCACCATGGCGTTAGCCGCGATAACGCTTCCGCCCGCTAGTGCCGAAGACTCCGTGTTTATTGAGGCGGAAAGCTTCGCTGAGCCTGGCGGTTGGAAACTTGATACCCAATCGATCATGACAATGGGGTCCCCCTACATGATCGCCCACGGGATGGGAAAACCGGTCGAAGATGCGACAGCGACGGTTAAGTTTCCGAGCACGGGAACGTACCACGTGTTCGCGCGCACCAAGGACTGGGTGGCTCGCTGGGAAGCCCCCGGTGCTCCAGGCAAATTCCAAATCGCGGTGAACGGCAAGACGCTCGAGCACACCTTCGGAACCAAAAATGCCGAGTGGTTTTGGGAGCCTGGCGGAACGATTGAAATCGACGACACGAACGCCACGGTGGCGCTGCAGGATCTAACCGGGTTCGATGGCCGCTGTGACGCGATTTATTTCACGAAATCGGGCGCAGAGCCACCTAACGAATCAACTGTTTTAGGACCGTGGCGTCGCAAACAACTCGGTTTGGGCGACAAGCCTACCGAAAAAAGTGGCTATGACATCGTCGTCATCGGTGGCGGTTACTCCGGCATGGGGACCGCGATTTCCGCAGCACGCATGGGTTGCAAAGTGGCCTTGGTGCAAAACCGTGGTGTGTTGGGCGGAAACGGATCGAGTGAAATTCGCGTTTGGGCGATGGGGCACGTCCGCCGAGGTAATTATCCTCGCGTCGGTGAAATTGTGACCGAATTCTCGGATAGCGCCACCAAGTCACCGGGCACCTACGAAGAATTCGAAGATGCCAAGAAAGAAGCGATCGTGCGGGCTGAACCCAATATTGATCTGTTCTTGAACCATCACGCCTATCACGTCGAAACGAAAGATAACCAAATCGAAAGCGTGATGGCGTTTGATACTCGCAGCGGCGATCAAATCCGCTTTGCCGGAACGCTGTTTGCCGATTGCACCGGCCATGCCACGATCGGATTCCTCGCCGGTGCTGATAGCGAAATGACTCCCGAGGGCCGCATGGGCATGAGTAACATGTGGGCGTGGGACGAAGCGGACAGCCCTACCGAATTTCCTGAAACGCCATGGGCACTGCAGTTGAGCATGGACGATTTCCCCTATCCACGTGACCATCACGGTCAATGGTTCTGGGAAAGTGGATTTGATAAGGACCCGATCAAGCATGCCGAAGCAATCCGCGATTGGAATTTGCGAGCGGTCTATGGTGCGTTTAACGCGATGAAAAACGGCGACGGTGCGGACAAGCACAAGAACGCCTACCTGACGTGGGTTGCCTACATCGGCGGTCCGCGTGAATCGCGTCGCTTGATGGGTGACATTGTGTTAACGCAAGACGATGTGGTGAACAAAGTCGCCTATCCCGACGGTTGTGTCCCCAGCACGTGGTCGATCGATCTGCACTATCCTAAAGAACAGTACGCTAAAAAGTTTCCCGATAACCCGTTTATCTCGGTCGCGGTTCATGACCGACGGATTGATCGCAATTACGGTTATCCGGTGCCCTACCGAACTTTCTATTCGCGAAATATTTCGAACCTGTTCATGGCGGGGCGTTGCATTAGCGTGACACACGAAGCTTTGGGGACCGTGCGAGTGATGCGGACTTGCGGGATGATGGGCGAAGTCGTCGGCAAGGCGGCCAGCGTTTGTGTTCGTCACGACTGTACGCCACGCGAAGTGTATGGCAAGTATTGGTCGGAAATGGACGAGCTGCTCAAGCTGCCGGGCAAGGCACGCCGCGAAACCGTCAAGAGCGAGATCATTGTGCCGGATGATGCGCTGCCATTGGCACCGCCGACCGGATTGCCAACCAGCGGCAAAGCTTCAGGGCACGGAATCGACCCCGCAAAAATCAGCGGTCTGGTGATCGATGATACCAAGGCGAAAAAGACGGGCGGTTGGACCGAGGGAGCGGGTTTGCCAAAATTCGTTGGTTCGCACTATCTCTACGGCAGCGGAAAAAATGCATCGATCCGGTTTGAGTTTGCCGCGCCTGCCCAAGGCAAACATCAGATCATGCTTGCCTATCAGTCGCATGAAAACCGCAGCGATAAAGTGCGTGTAGAAGTCAAAACGGGCGACGACGTGGTCACTAAAACGGTGAATATGAAAGCAGCACCACCGGTCGATGACCTGTTCATTTCGCTTGGCACGTTTGAGCTGAAACGTGGCGAAGATTGTGCCGTGACGCTCTCGGCCGACGGCAGCGGCAATGTTCACGCGGATGCGATTCGTGTGGTTCCTGCCAAGTAATGACGCTGGATCCCGTCAACACTGATCGATATCAAGTTCGCCGCCTTGTTGTGCATCTCGCACGCTTGGCGGTGTTTGTTTCGATCATCGGTTTGATTCATCTTCAATATGCGAGCTCTTCAGCCCGCGTTACCGCGATCGCCGATCTGTCGGTCGACCAGGTTGTATCGTTGTTCCCCGCTGCGGCGTCACTGGCGGGCGTGGCAAGTGACGATGGGCGGATGGCGGTCAGCGACGCGGACGGCAAATCACTCGGTTACGTCGTCCAGACCTCTCCGGAAAGCGATCACATCATCGGTTTTTCCGGACCGACGAATGTTTTGATCGGATTTGATGATCTGGATCGTGTCGTCGGGATCTCGATCCTCTCGAGCGAAGACACGCGAGACCATTTGTTAGAAGTCGAGCGAAACGAGCAGTTCATGTCCTCGCTCGATGGAAAATCGCGAGACGAGATCGGTCGCGTCGGCGTTGTCGATGCGGTGTCCGGCGCGACACTCACCAGCTTGGCGATTCAAGAATCGATCATTCACCGCTTGGGCGGCGAAGTCGGTTCGCTGCGTTTTCCCACGCCGCTGTCGCTCGATGATGTCAAAGTGCTATTTCCCAATGCGGATCATATTGAACCCAATGCGGTGCACGCGGCGGTTTGGTTCGTCAATTCCGGCGGCGATCGGATCGGACAAGTACTACGCACTTCGCCGGCGGCGGACAACGTTGTTGGCTATCAAGGCCCGACGGACACTTTGATTGGTTTGGACCGCGACGGTGCGGTGGTCGGGATTGCGATTGGGAAATCGTACGACAACGAACCTTACGTGGGCTACGTTCGCGAGGACTCGTATTTTCGCTCGACGTTTGATGAGATGAAACTGCAGCAGCTCGCCGAGGCGGATCTTTATGAGATGCGAGTCGAAGGGGTTTCCGGGGCGACGATGACGAGTATGGCGGTGGCTGACGGAGTGGTCGAAGCCGCGAAAAAACATCGCGAAAAAGTAGAACTCGAAGCGTCTCGCCCAAAGCGTCGATCAGGGTTCCAGATTTCAGTGCATGACATCGGCACCATGATCGTGATCGTTGCCGCGATCGTGATCGGGTCGACATCGCTACGAGCCAACAAACGCGTTCGGATCGTGTTCCAATTGATGTTGATCGTTTACCTGGGCTTGATTGCCGGCAATTTGGTATCGCAGGCGATGATTGCGGGATGGGCCAAGCATGGGGTGCCGCTGCAAATGGCGCCTGGATTGACGATGCTGGTGATCGCGGCTTTTGCCTGTCCGCTATTCAGCAAACGAAATATCTACTGTTCGCACCTGTGTCCGCACGGGGCGGTTCAGCAGTTGATCAAAGGGCGGATCCGGTACCAAGTCAAACTTGGACATTCGGTTTCCAAGCTCTTGATGTTATTGCCTGGTCTTCTGCTGTTGTGGTGTCTGGTGGTGACAATGGCGGCGTTGCCATTTAGCTTGGTCGACATCGAGCCGTTTGACGCCTACGTGTTTCGCATCGCGGGTTGGGCCACGATCGCGGTCTTCGTGGTCGGAATCATCGCCTCGCTATTTGTTCCGATGGCGTATTGCCGATTCGGATGTCCAACCGGCAGATTGCTTGACTATTTGCGATTCAACGCACGCAGCGACCGCTGGACGGTCCGCGACTGGGTCGCGCTCGGCTATCTTGGACTGGCGATTTGGCTGAGCACCGGCCATTAGTGTGGTTTGAGAAGAGTCCCCACCCAGAACTTGCTCCGCCCGTTCTGACCCTCTCCCAAAAAGCAAAGCTTTTAGGGAGGTGAAGTCACATCTGCCGAAAGTCTTCGCGACTTTCGCTACCGCGGATTGATCGGCGGTAAAACGCGTCTAGCGTTGCTCGATTGGCACGAACGCGCGTTCGGTCGCACCGGTATAGATTTGGCGAGGACGGTTGATCCGGGTCGATGGGTTGTTGTGCATCTCTTCCCAGTGGGCGATCCAGCCTGGCAATCGGCCAATTGCAAACAGTACCGTGAACATCTGGATCGGGATCCCCAAGGCGCGGTAGATCACGCCCGAGTAGAAGTCGACGTTGGGATACAGTTTTCGCTCGATGAAGTACTCGTCTTGCAGCGCCACTTCTTCCAACTTTTGGGCAACTTCGAACAAGGGGTCATCCAATTGCAACTTGGCGAGCAATTTGTCGCAGCTGGCGCGAATGATTTTCGCCCGCGGGTCAAAGTTCTTGTAGACGCGGTGACCGAATCCCATCAAACGGAAACCGTTTTCTTTGTCTTTGGCCATGTCGACATATTTCTGCACGTTGCCGCCGTCTTTGGCGATCGTTTCGAGCATGTTCACACACGCTTCGTTGGCTCCACCGTGCAGCGGTCCCCACAGCGCGCCGATACCGGCTGAGATCGAAGCGAACAGGTTGGCATTGCTGCTGCCGACCATGCGGACCGTCGATGTACTGCAGTTTTGTTCGTGGTCTGCGTGGACAATGAACAACAAGTTCAGCGCTTCGGCGAAGTCGGGATCGACCATGTATTCGCGGGCTGGCGTCGCGAACATCATGTGCAAAAAGTTTTCGCAATAACTTAGGTCATTGTTCGGATACATGAACGGTTGACCCATCGACTTCTTGTAACTGTAAGCCGCGATCGTCGGCAGTTTGGCAAGCAGTCTATAGAGCGAGATTTCGACTTGGCCCGGATCGTTCGGATTCAGCGAATCTTGGTAGAACGTGGCAAGCGCGCCGACCACACTGCTGAGGATCGCCATCGGGTGCGCGTCTCGTGGGAAGCCGTTGTAGAACGACCGCATATCCTCGTGGATCATGGTATGGTCGCGGATGCCGGCGCGGAAAATCTCGGCTTGAGACGCGTTGGGCAATTCGCCGTAAATCAGCAAAAACGCGGTTTCGACAAAGTCGCAGTGTTTGGCGAGTTCTTCGATCGGGTAACCGCGATAACGTAAAATTCCTTTTTCCCCGTCAAGAAACGTAATCGCACTCTTGGTGCTGCCGGTATTGACGAAACCGTCGTCCAGAGTGATCAGTCCGGTTTTGGCTCGCAGCTGACTGATGTCGATTCCGCGTTCCCCTTCGGAGCCTTCGACGACGGGGAAGTCGATATCACTGCCTTCGATCGACAGCTTAGCGACTCCGGCTTCTTTAGTATCCAATTTGGGAGGGGTGCTCATCTGCGAATCCGCGTAGAGAGAGGGCTAATTGCATGGTTTTGATCTCGGGATAGTGTAGCTCTGTAAGTAGCGAACTACAATCACGGGAACGGTGTCTATCGGCATTCGAAATCGTCGAAATACAGGACAATGACGATGAAATTTGCGTGCGAGTCGAGTTTGCCTGTGATTCCCTTGCCAAACGTCACCGCCGGCGCCCTTACCACTGAATATGAGTGGAATTGTTACCCCACTTTTTGGTCGGTAACGTTTTGACGGCGGATTCGCATCGAGTCGATCTTGCGATTGCTCGCTTTTAATATTTCGATCTCTGAATCGCCCAGCGTCAGCCGCGTCCCGGTTTCGGGAATCGATCCGACATGGGACAGGACAAAGCCGGCGACGGTTTCGTAGTCGTCGCTTTCCGGCAGATCCCAGCCGAGCAATTCGTTCAGGTCATCGATCATCAAGCGGCCATCCACCTCGACCGTGTCATCGTCAATGACTTGCAGTCCGATCTCTTCGTCTTCGTCGGACTCGTCGACAATCTCGCCCACGATTTCTTCCAACGCATCTTCGATCGTGACCACTCCAGCGGTTTGTTGAAATTCATCCAGCACGATCGCCATATGGCTTCGACTATGCAGAAATTCACGCAGCAGAAACTCGACCGATCGATCGACCGGGACAAACCAAGGACGTCGCATGATCTCGCACACCGGTTCCTTGGGTTGATGATGGGCTTCGAGAAAGGGCAGCAGATCTTTGACGTACAGCACCCCGACCACGTTATCGAGCGTGCCATTGTAAACGGGCAAGCGAGTGCGGCCGGCCTCGACAATCGTCTTTAGGATTTGGTCCCATTCCCAAGAAACTTCGATCGCATCGACATCGCTTCGCGGCGTCATGATGTGACCGACTGGGTCTTCGTGCAGCGTCATGACGCCTTGGATCATTTCACGAACGCCCGGCCCAAAGTAGCCTTCCCGCTCGCCCGCGGTGACGATCGTGCGGATTTCGTCTTCGAGTTGCTCTTCGTCTTCGTCCTCGTGCTCGTGTTTTCCCGCCAACCGTCGAGTGATCACCTCGACCAATTCCCCCGGCGCTGATAAGGGGTGCATGAAAATCGACAACGATCGCCAAAACGGCCATGTGTGATACAGCACCTGAGTCGATGCAAAGCGTGTAACCGCCGTCGGCACCCACGCGTGAACCAACATGATCGAGAGACCGGCGGTTAAAAACCAAATCAGTAGATCACGGCCAATCGGATTCTCTTCAGCAACAAAAAGCGCCGTCGTGCCTGAGATCAGGAACAACACGGTTCCGATCATCCGCAGGTATTCGCTGCCGCGAATCGCTGCGTCTTGATGATCGATGACGGCACCAAACCGTTCTCGGTTTTTATTCAACCGGCAATAGGCTTCCAAAGGTCGACCGGCGAATCGGTCCAGCAATTCGCCGCCGAGACCCCCGATACTGCTGAACACAAAGCCCAATGCCGAGAGTAATCCCCAAGCTACCGAATCGGTCATGACCGCGTCTCCGGTATCGAGGTGCTCGGTTGGACGTTCACTTCCACGCGGTCGGGGCCGTAGTGAATGATGTCCTCAATCCCCAACGACTGCATCACTTGGCATTCCGCAGCTCGCATTTCTTGCCGCACATCGTCTTGCAGGTCGTCCATGCCGGCGATGTGCAAGGTGCCGTGGACGACGTACAGCAGCAATTCATTCTCAACGGACCAACCGACACGCTCCGCGACGCGTTGGGCGGTTTCGAGGCTGACGACGAGTTCCCCTTCGATCCTGGGCAGTTCGTCGGTGTAGGCGAAACTGATGACATCGGTTTCATAGTCGTGGTCCAGATGCCGTGCGTTGATCTGGCGGATCTCGGCGTCGTTGCTCACGCGGACCCCGATCTCGCCGCAGGAATAACCACGTAACGCGGTAGCATGGGTCACGGCGGAACGAATGCGGTCGTACCAATCGGGCTCAGGCAGCGGGTCGTCCGTCACGATTTCGATAGAGAGTTTCGGGGCCGATTGGTCGCCGCTCTCGTTAGGCTGATTGTTGTCCAGGATATTTGACACGTGCGTGATAGATGGCGGTTAAAGATTTGACAAGACTGGTGCGGATGCGATCGAGTTGGCGGAACGTCAATCCGCATTCATCGAACTGGCCATCCGCCATTTTCTTTTGAGCAATGGCGTCGACAAGTCCTTGGATTCGCGAGGGAGTCGGGTCGACCAGGGTGCGGCTCGCACTTTCGACCGTGTCGGCCAACATCATCACCGCGGCTTCGAGCGTTTGCGGTTTGGGTCCAGGATAGCGGAAATCTTTGTCGCTGACCGATTCCCCGTTGGGATCTTCCTCGCTGCGACGGGCCGCCTCGCGATAAAAATACTCAACCAGCGTCGTGCCGTGATGCTGCAAGATGAAATCGATGATCGATTCGGGTAAATGATGGCTGCGCGCCAAATCCGCACCGTCCTTCACATGCGCGATGATCACCAACGTGCTCATGGCTGGTTGCAGCGAATCGTGTTGGTTCACTCCGGCGCTTTGATTCTCGATAAAGTATTCAGGTTTGAACATCTTGCCGATGTCATGGAAATAGGCACCCACGCGGACCAGCAATCCGTTGGCGCCAATCGCGTCGGCAGCAGATTCGGCAATCGAAGCCACATTGATGCTGTGGTTGTACGTCCCGGGTGCACGTTGAGCGAGTCGACGCAGTAGCGGATGGCTGGCATCGCCAAGTTCCAACAGACTGAGGTCCGTTTGCACTCGGAACGCTTTTTCGACAAGCGGCAAGAGTCCAGTCATTGCAGCCGAGGAAACCACGATACAGAATCCTGCCCACATCGCTTCGCGACCCAGTCCCCACAGCACCACGTCAAATTGAGGCCCGCGGTACAGCGATTCCACTTCGCCTACGATGTCACCGGTCGCATTGACCACCGATAACGTTTGCGAGGTGACAATGCCAACGCCGATCACGGTGGCTGCGGTGATGACGGCCGAGATCGTGCCGACGTACAACAAGTGAGTGCGACTGCGAATGCGTCCTAGCAGCAGCGTACAGCTCGTACACGCCGCCAACATCATGACTAATTCCGACAATTCAGCACTGAGGAACAGCGTCACGCTTAGACACGCGGCGGCCATCAGCAGCAGTGCGAGTTCGCGTCCATAGACTACCGCGGCGATGATTGACGCCAGCACAAGCGGGATCAATTCGCTACGCCACTCGTCGCGTGATGCATAAAAACTGAGCGCGACAGCGGTCACGATCAATGCCAATAATTTGGCTAATTTCTTTTGGTCCTGTAACAGGCTGCGGTCTTCGACAAAAAAGATGTAAGCGCCGCACAGTAAATACAACGCTGCGATCATTCCAGAAAAAGCAGCGAAGCGTGCTATTTTGTCTCGCCAACCCATGCGGCTGACGAATTCTTTGCCTTCGACTCGCAGCAGCGCCAGTTCTTTCAGCCCGAGTGGTTTGCCCGCTTCGGCTAACTTCGAATCGCCAGAGTAATACGAGGTCATGACGGGTTCGACGTTCTGAGCGGCATCCAATCGTGCTCGCTCGCTCAACTCGTCGTCGTATTGCAAGGTCTCGTATTGCGGCAACCGCTGGACAATCCAATCGCTGATCATGCCCGCGACCACTTGGCCACGCTCGCTGCCGAAGCTGGGGCGAAAGTATTCTTGCAACAAGGACTGCAGATTGCTGCTCGCCTGCGCGATTCGCACCTGACTGACTTCGACCGGTACCGCTTCGTCGGGTTGACCGGCCGGATAGACCATGATCATCCGCTGGTTGCCCTGGTCGGGCGTGTGCTGCATCGCTTTGAGCAGCCCCAGTTTGTACATCGGCTCCATCGCCGTGCCGACGGCCGCATCGACTTTGATCAATTCAGGGTCGTCGGCTAAGACTGATTTCAACGTCGCGAAACGTTCCGCCGATGTGTCACCAGGTTCTGCGGTTTCGTCACCTTCGTAGAACTGAGCGAACGCTTTTCGTTCGTCTTCGTTCATTTGGTCAAACGACTGCGCCCCCAGAGCCAAGAACAATTGGTCCTTCAAAACCGCTCGCAATTGATCCAGCGGTTTGGTGCGATTTCGATACAGCACCGGGGCTTCGCGGCGTTTCTGGCGACGGACGGCATCGGTTTCCAGTTCGTCTTTGACTTGGAACGTGACCCGCGTGATGATATCCCGCGCGGGAATCGCGTTTTTGCGATAGGCGAACGAAGGTCGCCACGCATGGCAAAGGACGAGCATCAATACCGCAGCAAGGATCGCCATGCCAACGCGGATCGAAAAGTCGGCCTTGTCGCTGCGCTGCCACCACTGGATCAACCGAGGCTTGGGAATCCCAAGCGAATCGATCCTTTCTTGGCGTGTTCGTTGTTTGCTTGTGCCACTCATCGCAATAAACCTAGAGCCCCGCTACCTAAAACGGGATTGTCTGAACGCACGTGGTCCGATTGAATCGGTTTCACGTCACGTCGGAACTACTCGCGGTTCTTAGGGCCCTCGCTAGGATGACGCGGGTGATGGGATTCATCATGCAAACTTTCGCTCTCATGATGTTTGTCATCGTCGTAAGCTTCCACAATTTTTTGCACCAAACGGTGACGCACGATATCGCTTCGGCGCAGTCGCACGATGCCAATGCCTTCGATGTCGCTGAGACGTTGAATGGCATCACGCAGTCCGCTGGTGATCCCGCGCGGCAAGTCTTGTTGCGAAATATCGCCACTGACCACCATCTTGCTGCGTTCGCCCATCCGCGTGAGAAACATCTTCATTTGTGCGACGGTCGTGTTTTGTGCTTCGTCCAATATGATAAAGGCATCGTTGAGGGTCCGTCCACGCATGTAAGCGAGCGGAATAATCTCGATCACGTCTTGCTCCATCAAGGTCCGAGCTTGATCGAAATCGATCATTTCGCCAAGCGCATCCATCAACGGTCGCAAGTACGGGTTCAGTTTGGCCCGTAAATCCCCCGGTAGGAACCCCAAACTTTCCCCGGCTTCGACTGCGGGGCGGACCAAGACAATTTTTCGTACCTGTCCGGCACGCAGTGCTTCGACCGCCGTTGCCACTGCCAAATAGGTTTTTCCGCAGCCTGCAGGCCCGGTAGCGAAGGCCAAATCGAAGCGGCGAATCGCTTCGACATAACGTCCTTGCCCGGGCGTTCGCGGCTTCACACGCCGACCGGCATGCTGGATATCGATGTCGTCGCCCGAGATGGTCGGCACGGCACCTTCGATCGTGGCGCCCTCTTCGGTCGCCGCCGCATCGACGTCTTCGCTCGCCAAATCCCCTTTTTTACGCGAGATGTGACGCATCTTTTCAAGCGTGCGGGTCGCCCGATTGACGTTGTCCTCTTCGCCCGCGATCCGGATTCGTCCGTCTCGCAGCGTGATGCTGACGTCAAACGCTCGACGCAGTTTCCGCAAATGCTGGTCACGCGGCCCAAACAAAGTCAGGATTTCCGCAGGATTCGCAATCGATAATGTCGCTTCGGTCATTCAAGTGCCTGAAAGGTTTAGTCTCCTACTTCGCTCGATTCTAGCGTGAGCGAGTGCTTGTATCACATTTAAAATCTCTGGGTGTACAAGCGTTTTCCTCACCCAGGTGGGCCTGCCACTCCGGCAGCAAAACACAGAAACGCAGGCATAACCGCTGCAATCAGCGAGTCGGTCACGTCCCAAACGCCCCCCAAACCGGGAAGCCATGATCCGCTGTCTTTGACCCCTGCATCGCGTTTTACGAGTGATTCGGCTAAATCGCCCATCATTCCCGCAATCGCCAACACCGGACCCAACACCATCGCGCCGATAATGCACTGTATCAAAGTGAGCGCACTTGCGGTTGGCGCCACCGCAGGAAAAAGCCAATGCAAGCACGCGAATGCAACGATCGTGCTGGTTAGCATTCCCCCAACGGCCCCTTCCCAGGTCTTGCCGGGGCTAAGACGTGGGATCAATTTGTGTCGTCCGACCGCGCGGCCGACGAAATAGGCGCCCGCATCGGTCGATTTTGTCACAGCAATCATCGTGATCAGTGCCGCTAACCCCCAGTTTCCACTGCTCGGTTCACTCGGATCTACCGAGCCGAGCGAACGCAGCGAAACCAGCAATGCCATTGGCAACCCGACGTACATCGACACAAAAACACCCGACAAGGTGCGGTCAATTGCGTAGCCTTTTTCTCGCTGGATCTCAGGGCGACCGTAAGTCCACATCTCGGCCGCCAACGTGATCATGACCGCAGCGACCGCCGCTGCCACAATCCAACCCAAACGCCCGAGGGGACAATCCAACGGATAAACCGAATCAAACAGCGGCCAAGCCATGGGCACACAGGCCGACAACGTGACCATCGCGGTGGTGAACATGGCAATCGATCGCGAGACGTTTCGGCCACTCGCTGACAACAGCGACGACAGGTCCGATGCGGTGCCGAGCGCAAAAAACAGCAGCAGCGGAATCAACCAAAGGCCTTCGGCGCCATCGACCGAGTGGTTTGCATCAAGGTAGATCAGCAAGCCCACGATGGAAAGCAAAACAGCCGAAGTTTTTAGACGGTCAATAAGCACGCGTTATTCCTAATGCGAAGGGGCCAAGGCGATCACAGGCACGTGAGAGCGCTGCATTGATCTGGAGCGACAAAGCGTGATGTCACTCATTCACGTTCAGTCCGCCGAAACGTCGTTGGCGAAGAGCAAAGTCGTCAATCGCAGTGAGAAAGTTTTCACGCGTGAATTCGGGCCAACATGTGTCGGTGATCCACAACTCGGAGTAACTTAATTGCCATAGCAAAAAGTTGCTCACTCGCATGTCGCCACCGGTGCGAATCATTAAATCGACTTCGGGCAACCCTGCTGTATAGAGTCGCGAGGTGATCCGTTCTTCGCTGATCTCTTCTTCGCGGAGTGATCCCGCAGCGACTTCACGAGCCAATTCCCGAGCGACTTTTGTGATCTCGTCACGCCCGCCGTAATCAATCGCCAGCACCAGTTGAGTGCCGGGATTGCTTTCGGACATGGCCAGAGTTTTGTCCATCTCTTTGATGACGTTCTCAGGCAATCGATCGCGTCGGCCGATCACCTTCAATCGCAGACCCTGGTCCATGATCGTGCGACGTTCCTCGATCAAATATTGCTCGAGCAAGTGCATCAAGAATTCGAGTTCCGCTTTGGGACGTTTCCAATTCTCGCTGGACAGACAATACAATGTGATCGCGTCGATGTTCAGTTCCGTCGCGGTTTCGCTTACCATGCGAACCGTTTCGACACCACGGCGATGTCCTTCGATTCGCGGTAAATCACGTGCCTGAGCCCATCGACCGTTGCCATCCATGATGATCGCGATGTGCCGAGGACGTTTGCTCTCGGCACTTTCGCTTGCCCGGTCGGCACATGCTTTCACTGGATCCTTCATCTTGCAGTTCGCCTTACTTGCGATGCTTCCTGACTAGCTTAGCGGTTGCAGTGCAAGTTCCGATGCGGCATCGGTAAAGATCGTTTGCGCTCGATCGGGGCCGACCGAAAGAACGCCTACGGGGACGCCGACGAGTTCTTCGATGCGTCGGACATAATCCATTGCACCGGCGGGGAATTGATCCATCCGGCGAACATCGTCCACCGGTTCTTTCCAACCAGGGATCGTTTCGTAAATCGGTTTGCAGCGACGCAATTCGTCCGCGTGACTTGGGAATCGTTCGATTCGTTTGCCATCCAATTCGTAGGCAACACAGACCTTCAATTCATCGAGGTGAGCCAGCACGTCCATCATCATCAATGCCAAGCGTGTCACTCCACTCAGACGTGCGGTGTAGCGAACGGCCACCGCATCGAACCAACCACAGCGTCGTGGGCGTCCGGTGGTGGTTCCATATTCGTTGCCCAGGTCGCGAATGCGATCGCCGGTCGCATCGTCGAGTTCGGTGACGAAGGGGCCGCCGCCGACGCGAGTGCTGTAGGCTTTGCAAACGCCAAGCACGGTGTTGATCCACTTTGGTGGCACCCCGGCACCGGCACAAACGCCGACGCCGCTGCTGTTGCTGCTCGTGACAAAGGGATACGTGCCGTGGTCGATGTCCAACAAGGCACCTTGCGCACCTTCGAACAAGATACGTTTGTCCGCTTCGGTCGCATCGAGCAACAGATCGGTGGTGTCGCCGATCATGCCTTCCAGACGTTCTGCCCAGCTGGCCGCCAAAGGGACGACGACTTCGGGGGCGATTTTTTGCAGTTCTTCTTCCGAAGCGCCCAGGTTTTTCAGCAGTTGGATTTTTTGCTCGGCAACCGTGCGAATGCGTTCGTCACGCTGCGGCTGAATCAGATCGGTCATGCGAATTGCGTGGGTGCGTCCCACTTTGTCGCGATAACACGGTCCGATGCCTCGGTTGGTCGTGCCAATCGATTCACCGCGAACTTCGGTTGCGTTGATCTGGCGGTCTTCGGCGATATGCCAAGGCATCACCAAGTGAGCCCGCTCGCTGATCATCAGATTCTTTGCACAGTCGACCCCGCGAGGCGCCAATGCATCGATTTCGTCGAGCATTGTCGACGGATTGATTACCACACCAGGCGTGATGAGGTTTTGAACCTGGGGATGCAAAATCCCGCTGGGAATGTGGTGCAATTTGTAGGTTTGATCGCCCGCGACCACGGTGTGCCCTGCGTTGGCACCTCCTTGATAACGAACCACGATATCGAACTGAGGTGCAAGCAGATCAACCAGCTTGCCTTTTGCCTCGTCGCCCCACTGCAGACCAATGACACAAGTACCCGACACCAAACGAACTCCCAAGAACTTTGGGGGGGGAAATTCCCGGGGGGGAAATCCCCACGGCGCAAACGGAAAAGCCTAAGCCCCAGCGCGGATGCTGGCAAGCAGGTGGAGAGTAAGTGTGACAAAACTTCCGAGCCGATCGGCCACTATTGTGCTGCCGAGGCCCAGATTTTTTTGTCCGCCGCTTCAATCAACGGCGGGAACTCTCCGATTTCCACCGCATTGTTTCCCTGCTCGTGTTTGCGGAACAGCAACAGGTACGTTTCGTTCTGAGGCCGATATCGGTGAAAGAAAAGCTCATTTTTGCGAACGATTTGCTGCGAAAGTTCATCTTGAACCGGGTGTGGCTGGCCACCCACCAATGCATCGGCTAATTCGTTGGCCAAGCGTTCATAGCCCTTTTCGTTGGGAACCAAGCCATCGGCGGTGACTTCCTTGCCACTCGGTTCCCAAGCAATCGAGATCACTGCGGAATCGGTTTCTTTGCCGACCGTTTGCACGATTTCACGTGCCTGAGCGATTGATTCTTGATAATTTTCGGTTTTGAAGCCTGGCAGCGGAAAGGGCGTCATCAGGATTACACGGCGATTTGTTTGCTGAATGTCGCTGATCAATCGCTTCAATCCGTCAGCAAATCGTCCGATCGCCCGTTCGCCATCGCTCGCTTCGGCAAATCCGTACGCCAATAAAACCACCGTTGGGTCAGCGACTTGGATGTCTGCCATCAGTCGCGAATAGCCTTCTCGCGGCGAATCAAAGCGTTTTCGTGCGTAGCCGTGGACGTCATCGCCGGACCAGCCCAAATTTCGAACGGTCAATTTCCAATCGGGACGGCGAGATTGCAGCTGACCCTCAACCTGACCGTTGCTCTGCATCCGCTCGACGAGGGTGCCCCCAACAATCGCCACGCGATCATTCGGGTTTAGCAGTGGTTTCGTGGTTTCGGCCGATGCCGAATGAGGGAACAAGCTGCCAAAAATAAGTGTGATGCCAGTGAGCGAGATGCCAGTGACGATTGTGGCAAAGCAAGAGAGTGAACGCATGACAGGAAAGGGATGCGAGGGTATTGGGGTGGTTAGTACGTGTCGCGAATGCAGAAAAAACGCCCAAGACGGTCTTGGGCGATCATCGCACGCCACAGGGGCTGCGCCGCAGCTTAATTGATAGGCTATCAAAACGGCGCAAAAATTTTGGGCGGTGCGGCAAATGCAACCACCCCAGAAACGGTTCCGGCCACTCCCCGATCGCTTCATAACCCTCGACACAGCAACCGTTTAGTCGCTGTCGGTCGGCGTCGCGTTGATCGTGCAAGCGGCCGGATTAAACGCCTTACCCGCTGGCTTACGGAGCAGTTGCTGGTGAGTAAACCGGCGGCAACTTACAGTTCCGATTCGATCGCTTTGATGAGCTCGGCGTCGTCAGGTGTCGTTCGCGGGGCGAATCGGTTGACCAAATTACCATCGCGGTCGATCAGGAATTTTTCGAAATTCCAGCTGATCTTGCCTTTGCCAGCCGGTTTGACGTCTTTGCTGGTCAAATACTTGTAGATCGCAGTCGCGTCTTTGCCGTTGACGTCCACCTTGCTGAACATCGGAAAGGTCACGTTGTACTTTGTCGAGCAGAACGATTTGATGTCCGCTTCGCTGCCCGGTTCTTGGGTACCAAATTGGTTGCAGGGGAAACCGAGCACGACAAAGCCTTTTTCTTCGTACTTTTTGTACAAATCTTGCAGTCCCGCGTATTGAGGCGTCAGCCCACACTCGCTGGCGGTGTTGACGATTAACACCACTTTGCCCTCGTAGTCTTCGAGGTCCACGGTTTCGCCGTCAATGTTTTTGACTTTGAAGTCGAGTGCACATTCGTGATCATCGTGGGCGGTCGCCATGGTCGTGAAAGCTCCGAGAACGAGGGCAGTGGCAAGCAGAAAACGCATCGAGAGGACTCCGATAGCAGGGGGGAAACTGCGATGAGCAGCAAATTTGATTGTTTAGGCAGAGTATAGCGAGCGAGTAAGTAGCAACGAGCGTCGAGGTGAATTAATCTCTCATTGCTGGCGAAATAACGGCAGACTTACTTGACGAAACCACTTTCGATTGCCAGCATTTCGTGGTCAATCTGAATTCCCTCCCCCTCCAACGGACCGAACCGGCATTATGGAAAACCGAAAACTTCTTCTCTATGCAGGCTTTCTAGCCTTGATCGCAGCCGGTATCGGTTTTGCCGTACGTGCGGGACTTCTTGACGTCTGGTCGACCCAGTATGGGTTCACCATGACCGAGTTGGGGCAAATCACCGGTGGGGGACTGCTTGGATTCGGCATCGTTATTCTGCTGGCGGGGTTTCTGACCGACTGGATTGGGTACAAGCCGTTGATGTTGGCGGCACTCGTATGTCACGTGATTTCCGCAGTGATGTTGTTCTCGGCCACCCCGGTCTTTAACGCGGCCGGCAAAGATGCGGTCTATATGATCCTGTTTTGGTCTGCGTTCATTTTCGCGGTCGGCAACGGGATTTGCGAAGGGGTGATCAACCCGCTGACCGCGGCCATTTATCCCGAACAAAAGACTCACTATCTAAATATTCTGCACGCGGGTTGGCCCGCCGGTTTGGTTATCGGCGGTTTGATCGTCTTTTTGAAAGGCAGCGTTGGCTGGGAAATCCTGCTGGCAACCTACCTGATCCCGACCGCAATGTACGGTTTTATCGCGGTCAAAGAACGCTTTCCCCAGACTCACGCGCAATCCGGTTCGGTTTCTTACGGCGGCATGATCACCAAACTGATCGCTCCGTTTTTTGTCATTCTGTTGCTGACACACGCCTTGGTTGGTTACGTCGAACTGGGAACCGATAGCTGGATCAACAAGATCACCAGCAGTATTTTGAAAAGTGCCACGCTGGGAACCGCGTTGTTCATCTACACATCGCTCTTGATGACCGGTTTGCGATTCTTTGCCGGCCCCATCGTGCACAAGATTTCGTCGCTGGGTTTGTTGTTCTTCAGTGCTTGTATCGGTGCGACCGGGTTGTACTTGATCAGCATCGGCACCAACGTTTACTTCATGTTCTTTGCTGCAACCGTCTACGCCCTGGGGAAAACCTTCCTGTGGCCGACAATGTTGGGAGTGGTTGGCGAACGCTATCCACAAAGTGCCACCGTGGCGATGGCTTTGATGGGTTTTGCTGGAATGACCTCGGCTGGATTGCTGGGGGGACCCGGGATTGGATACAAGCAAGATTACTTCTCGTCGCAGTACATCCAAGCAAACGCGCCGGAAACGTTCGAGCGAGTGAAGGCTCCTAACGAGAACCAATTCTTGGTCTTCCCGCCAATCGTGGGTATCGACGGGGCAAAAGCGGGGATGCTTGCCGATAGTGGCGCTTCGATCGAAAACGAAAAGACGATCGCTGGCGATGAGTGGTCGAGCGAGAAATTCGAAGGACTTCGCAATCAATACGATTGGTGGCAAACGAACAAAGAGTATGCTTCGGTCGATGCGGCTCCGACCAGCGAAGCCGCCCTGTACGGCAGCCGGATGGCGATTCGAGTCACCGCATTGGTTCCCGCGACGATGGCGATCTTGTACTTGATCCTGATTTTTGCCTTCAAAGCCCCCAAGCAGAAAGGCGATGCCTCGCTAGCCGAGGAAGCTCCCGGAACCGAGCTCTAAGCTCCTGCCTCGGGACGGTCGTGGATCGAAGTCACGCGGCTTCCTTGGCGGCTTCCCGGCAGATTCAAAACTAGCAAAAGCCGGCATCTTTTCCGATGCCGGCTTTTCTTTTGCCTGAACCGTTTTACTTTTGCCATAACTGGCCGTTGCCCCCACTCAGCAAAAGCAACTCGGGCGGCTAGAATCCTGCTCGTTGACCCATTCCGTTTCCCTAGCCCCCGACCGATTCTGTGCTACGCACCCATACCTGCGGACAACTCCGCAAGACCGATATTGGAACCGAAGTGACCCTGTGCGGATGGGTCGACAGCAAACGCGACCACGGCGGCGCGGTCTTTATCGACCTTCGCGATCGCTACGGACTGACTCAAGTCGTGATCGGGCCTCCCGAGGCCGACGCCAAACTGATCGACGAAGCGGGCCGAATCCCCGGCGAGAGCGTGATTCTGATCAAAGGCAAAGTCGCCGATCGGTTGGAAGGCAAAACCAATGACAAATTGCCCACCGGAGCGATCGAAGTTCGCTGCGATCACGTCGAAATCTTGAACGCTTGCGCCAACCCCCCCTTCACCCCCAGCCAAAGCGATCTGCCGGGCGAAGACCTACGGCTGAAGTACCGCTTCTTGGACCTGCGTCGCAAAGAAATGCAGAACGCGCTGGTCCAACGCAGCCGCATCATCAAGGTCATGCGTGACTATTTTGCCGAGCATGATTTTATCGACGTGGAAACACCGATCCTTGGTCGCAGTACTCCCGAGGGAGCTCGCGATTATTTGGTGCCCAGCCGCGTGCACGCTGGAAAATTCTACGCGTTGCCGCAATCGCCTCAGCTGTACAAACAAATCTTGATGGTCGCCGGTTTCGATCGTTACGTCCAAGTGGCGAAGTGTTTCCGCGACGAAGATTTGCGAGCCGATCGTCAACCTGAATTCACCCAGTTGGACCTCGAGATGTCGTTCGTCGATGCCGACGACATCATGGGGCTGATCGATGGCTTGGTCGCGCGTACGGCCAAAGAAGTGCTCGGCAAAGAAGTTAAAACGCCTTTGCCGCGAATGACTTACGACGAAGCGATGCGTCGCTACGGTCACGACGCACCCGATTTACGTTTCGACATGGAGATTGTCGACGTCACATCGGTCGCCAAAAAAACCGAGTTTCGCGTTTTCCGCGGCACCGCCGATGCCGGCAACTTTGTCCGTGGTATGAACGTCAAAGAAGCGGCAACCAAATTCTCGCGTCGCCAAATCGACGAGATGACCGAATTCGTCAAAGAATTTGGTGCGAAAGGTTTGGCGTGGTTCCGTGTCGAAGACGATGGCACATTATGGAGCCCAATCAGCAAGAATTTGGACGAAGCTCATTTGGCTGAGATCAAAGAATTGATGAAGGGCGAACCAGGCGACTTGTTGATGTTCTTGGCCGATACTTGGGAAGTCACCTGCAAAGGTTTGTATGCACTTCGCAAGCGTTTAGGTGCCGAGCTGAAGCTTTACAGCCCCGACCAACTCAATTGCAGCTGGATCACCGAATTCCCGATGTTCGAGCGTGACGAAGAAACGGGCAACTGGACGGCGATGCACCACCCGTTTACCGCACCACTTGCCAGCGACCTCGAAAAACTTGACAGCGATCCCAAGGCATGTCGTGCTCAGGCGTATGACCTTGTCATCAACGGTAGCGAAGCGGGTGGCGGAACGATCCGGATCCACGATTCCAAAACGCAAAGCAAAGTCTTTGACTTGTTGGGGATCGACGAAGCGACCGCCGAAGATCGTTTTGGATTCCTGCTCAATGCACTGCGTTTCGGTGCACCGCCACATGGTGGAATCGCGTTGGGCGTCGATCGCTGGGTGATGTTGTTAGCCGGACTAGAGAACATTCGCGAAGTGATCGCGTTCCCGAAGACTCAAAAGGCTGCCGACTTGATGACCGAAGCACCAGGCGAAGTCGATTCGGGGCAACTCACCGAACTGCACCTGCGTACCGTTGGCGTGAAGACTCAGTAAGGGGCTGGCGTTCGTAGAATGAAGTAAAAGCTGAGGTAGTGGATCTTGCGAAAGATCCTGCAGCATGGGGATCTTTGGTAAGATCCACTACGGTGTAAAGTTCGATAAGTGCCTCTCCCGCAATAAAAAAATCCCGCTCCAATGGAGCGGGATTTTTTTCGTCTCGGGTCGCGATCGTTTGCAGACGATCGGGTTATTGCGGTCGGCGGCTGATCCAGTTGTTGTCCGACAATCGCGAAATCGCTCGCTGCAAAACAGCGTCTTCACGGTCGGTGGTCATTTCACCATTGGAATTGGGACGAGCGGCGATGTAAGTCGGTTCAACCGGTACGCTGGGGGTGACCCCGTTTAGGCTGATCGCTCGGCCGCTTGGCGAATAGAACTTGGCGGTCGTCAAACAGAGTCCAAACTTGGCCGATTGCATCCGAAAGATTCCTTGCACGCTGCCTTTTCCGTAGCTGGTTTCACCAATCACGTCGCCGCGTCCGCTGTCCGCGATCGCTCCCGCAAAAATTTCGCTTGCACTCGCACTGTCGCGATCGATCAATACGGCGAGCGGGATGTTCCACGTGTTAGGACGATGTGCGGTGTAGTCGTAGTTTTCGCGAGCGTTGCGACCACGCGTGGTAACGATGCGTCCGTCGCCGAGGAACCGGTCTGCCACTTCGACGGCTGCCGAAAGCAATCCACCGGGGTTGCCGCGAACGTCAAGGATCAACGATTTCATCCCTTGGCGGTGCAAATCCCACAACGCTTGTTCGATGTCACGCGTTGTCGTTTTTTGGAAGTTCGTCAGACGCAGATAACCAACGTGGTTGGCGGCGTCGACAATGTGCACGTTTTCAACACAAGGAACCTCGACGCGGCGACGTTGCACTTTCAAGTCACGGACGTTGCCATCGGCTCCTAACACTCCGATCGAAACGTACGACTTTTCGGGGCCACGAAGCAGATCGGCGGCGTAGCCAGGGTCGGACGTTTTGGTTTCGGTCGCTTCCACACGAATGATTCGGTCGCCACCGATCAAACCGGCTTCTTCGGCAGGTCCGCCGGGGATGACCGACAAAATGTGCAGTGCATTGCTTTCGGCTTTCAGTTCGATACCCAAACCAACAAAGTTGCCCTCGATGTTCGAGAACATTTCGTCAAGTTGGTTTCCCGACAACAATCGTGTGTACGGGTCGAGCGTCGAAACGGCGCCACTCATGAATTCCAATGCGGTGGCGGTTGGCGATAGTCCGATTTCCGATTTAGCCAACGACGCAACGAAGGCAACGTTGGCTCGCAAATCAAAGCGAGTCGCAGTGCTGCGGTTGGCCAATTGGTGATGCACGTTTTGGCGAAAGTTTTCCACCGCGACGGGGTCGGCGGTGGCCAGCATGCGGTCCACAAACTTTTCTTCGGTCAACGCAACTTCAAGAGCCGCAGTGCCATGCAGCATCACGCGAGCCCAATCGATCTGCTCGACATAATGGGTTTGCAAATTCGCCAAGATCTCGGCGTACAAATCAAGAGCCTGCTCTTGCGACAATCGGTCGACCGACTGCAGGTAGCTGGTGTCTTGATAGCGCCGATTGACATCGTAATGCAGCTTCGCGATCGTCAAGCGTTGGTACAGCGACTTGCTGCCGGGGTGCTTCTTCGAAGCGTCCTCGTAATGACGAACGGCATCGGCCCACAATCGAGCTTGCTCGAGTTCAAGTCCTTGCTGAACCGCTTGTTGTTCCGGGGTAACTGAAAACTGTTCAGCTTCGGTGACAACTTGGGCCGAGGCGGGAGCGGCATAGCCGAGCAGCAATGCCGCAGCAAACAAGCTGAAAAAAGTTCCAGCGGATTGGCGACGATAGACCTGTGGGATCCGATTCATACGAGCAAAATCCAGTGGAGCATCGTTCGGGAGGGTCCCCTAAACATCAGGGAGGTGATGTTTAGATGAAGCTGTGCAAAGACGCTCAGACCACACAGCTACGGGAATATAGGACACAAAGGGTGCCTGGTCAAAAAAACGGTGCGGTGGAAAATCGGGAAATTCGTGCTGACCCCACCAATTTGAAAAGTGGCGAATGGGTCGGTGCAAATGTTCCGATACTTCCGGTCAACTTCTTAGAGAGTCTGACCGCACAGGCGTGTTTCACGCCTGTTTCCTACCGCTGTGCCTCCACTGCACTAGAGACGACTCGCATGTCGTCATGGCTTCCAGGAGAAAAGATAGGCGTTGTCCAGTTCGCAGGCAACGAACTTTTTCTGCTCCGGTTGAACGTTTCGCTTTTCAGTCGATCAGTGGGCGTGTGAAACAAAAGTTTCACGCGATGCTCGGGGGGGAACGTCTGATTTGCGCCTTATCGCGATTTACGGTGGCGGATGTCCGCGTAAAAAAAGATCTCTTTAACAAGAAATGAATTTATGGCGATAATAGGTAATGGACTCGTCGGGCCGCGCCCGACCAGGTTCGGCCCATGCGCGTTCACTGATACCAAATGCACCCATATAGCGGGTCAGGTTCGGTTGGATTTCGCAGCTGGCATCGTAGCTCGCTGTGCAAATCAACTCGACTTACCTGCACCACTCGTGGCTAACACCGCGAGGCTCGGGAAAGACCCCGAGGAAAGTTGAGGGTTCAGGGATGAAGTGGCGATCGCTGCTAGCCGTTGTACTCGGCCTGTCCGTTTCTCACGTTGCGACTTTTGCTCAAAGGCCGCTCGATGCTGAGCGTCTTTCTACGAGTCGAGCGTCGCCAGAACGCGACGCGTTCTTTTCTTCCAGCGGCGTGGTCCGCTTTCAGCTGATTCAAGGTCGGCTCGGACTCAACCCAATGTTGCATCGCAACGGGGCTCAACAGCGTCAAGACGACGAGGTATTCGAGAGTATCACCGTCACCGCCCAACGCGGTATCCCTTCACTGCACTACGTCCTTCAGCAGCCAATGGTCCGGCCGCTGCCTTCTTATTCCCAGACGCCGCAGTCCTCTTTCTCTAATTCAGACTTATCCAAGTCGCACTTATCCGAGTCGCCGCTGCAGCACATTACGCTTAGCGTTGACAACGCAACGGAAGTGAAGATTGAATCCGAGTTGAAGCACACCGGTGAGCGAAGTGTGTTGAATCAGCCCGCATTCGGGATGATTCGCTGGGAGATTCAACGCGGCGATCAATTGGATTCCTATACGGGATCGACGCTGTTTCATGTCCGGTTGCAAAACCCCGAAGTTTTTGATCTGCATTACGCCGACTTGACCTCGCGAGTGTTGCGAGGGAATTCGATTGCCGAATTGTCGGATCAGATTCATGTTGCCGTGTTGGCACATCATGACGAGCTTCCCGCGATCCCCTTGTCCGAAGTCGTTTGCTGTGTCGAACAATTGCGTTCGCCACGTCAAAGTGTGCGGATCTCGGCTCAGCAGCAATTGCTTCGATGGGGGACACCCATCATTCCGATGGTCCAGCAAATGATGGCCACCGATCTCGAGCTCGAACAGCGAGCGCGTCTCGGCGAAACCATTCGGATGCTGCGTCCGCGAGTCGAGGATACGCCTCGGTCGTTGGCGATGTTGGTGGTCAACGACCCTCTGTTTTGGGAGTTGGAAAAGCCGCATTTGACTCAAAGCGAGTGGGGGCTGGTGAACCAGCACCTGCAGCAAATGGGAGTCATTGAATCGCGGCCGCATGATTCATCGCTCACCAGTGTCGCGCCGCGTTGATGCGAAACGCCGCTCGTAATACGCAGCACATTCGGATAACCCCCAAGTCGTAGCGAAAGTCGCCACGACTTTCGGCGGCATCGGTAGATTGCAGTGACGCTCGTGCTGCAAAACGCGATGCCCCGAAACTGGCGGTGTCGACTCAGGCGGTCGCGATACTGGATGCGTCGATACTGGCGGGCCCGCGTGTCTGGTTTATTCCAGGCGAGTTCGTTTGGCCAGCCGCAGATCACCATTGGTAATCTCTTCGCCGCTCATCAGCGCGTGCAGTTTCATTTCGACCGTGCGTTCGCCTCCCTCTTCGAGTCCCGGAGGGCTGCCCCAGAACAGTCGCCGATTGTCAGTGGTTGTGATCTCGAGTTGCGGCACGACATTTTGTCGGGCGTCACCATGGACGCCGATCGCGCGGACTTTGGCTTGTTCACGCACCGGCGACAAAACGCCTGCCAAGCGAGCAGCCGCTTCGACTCGAACATCGCCAAACGGTCCGCCGACCACTCCGGTCGGATAGACGTCAGGGACTTCGATATGGATGTAGTCGAGCGTCTCGGATTGGGCGAACTCGGTGGTCGGCAGTAAAGTTCCGGTTCCATCGATCGGGAAAAAGTAGCTGCCTGAATCGGCTTGGTTGGGTTTAAAAACGTGTACCATCGCCACGGGGCGTCGGTATTCCAGATGCACATCGACTTTGCCACCAGGCAATTTGCGGACACTAATCACGCGATTGACCCACGGGTGGGTCGCAAAGGCCGAGGCAATTTTTGCCGTGGCTTGTACATCCAAAAGCGAGAGTTGGTCGAGCGCGGTATCGCGAAATACCGTCCCTGGAATGTCGGTGCGAATGTAGCCCGGAGGCTCGGTCACTTGGATGTTTTCGAGCTGCACGCCGTAGAACTTATTGGCCACGTGCTCGGCGCCCCAGCGATCCCATGCGACATAACCGCCTACGATCAGCAAGACGGGCCAGATAAACGAGAGCGACGCAGGAGCCACAATCAGCCGCCGGATCATATCGCGAATCGGGCGGGGGCGGTCTTCGCGATTCGATTTCATCGCCACCGTACTTGCCTCTTACAATCCATTGTTGATTCGTTGCGAAATGCATCGCGTTCGCTAGCAGGATGGCCAATCGAACGCTACAAAGCCAATCACAACGCGACTAGCTGATCTGCATCTCTACCAAATCTGCAGATTCAATTGCAAGTCGATCCCCGTTTGCAGCAACACTTGTTCACGTACTCGCTCGATCAAACGCAAGCATTGTTCGCTAGTGGCACCGGTGTGAGCAATCAGGTATTGCGGGTGGTTGGCATCAAGTGAAACATCTCCCTCACGCACCCCCGCGAGACCGCAGTTTTGAATCAGCGTGTTTGCTGGCATTCCATCGGGATCGACAAACGGCGTCGCAATCCGTCGCTGTTCACTCGGACGGTCCGCATTTCGGCTGATCCACAGCTTTTGCATCCGTTTGGTCAGTGCTGAAACGTCGCGTGGTTCGAGGGCGAAGGTGACTTTTAGGACACCGAGCCCGTTCAGAGCCGTTTTGCGGTGCGAAAAGCCCGCTTCGTGTTGATTCAATTCTCGCGTCGAGCCGTCGCTTTCGATCACGGTGATGCTTTCGACGACCGATCCAATATCACGGCCTCCGTTGGAAACGTTGCCGACAACGGCTCCACCCACCGAACCGGGAATGCCGACGAGATGTTCGAGTCCGCCCAATCCAGCCCCCACCGACTTGATGACCGCATGGGACAGTTTTGCCCCGGCGCCAGCGATTAGCCGATTGTCCTGGATTTCCAATTCGCTGGTGGCCGCTGCGGCGAGCGAGATAACCAGGCCGTCAAAGCCCGATTCGCGTACCAGCACGTTGCTACCGCCACCCAGGATACGGATCGCCAATCCGGCCTCGGTGGCTTCGCGGTAAACGCGTTGCAGTTCCGCTTCGTCGACCGGTTCAGCGAAAAAACGCGCGGGCCCACCGATTCCGAGCCATACCAATGGCGAAAGAGGCTCGTCGGTGCGAATCAGATGGTCCAAATCCTCAGAGAAGCTCATGCTTTGTGTCTGCCTTTCCAGTTTCATTTTGGGTCAATGAACACACAGAATAACCGATATCCCAAAAAAAAGCGTCAGCTGTGAAACAGGAGTCACAACTGACGCTTCCATTATTGTTTTCTATCGGTCAAACCTTGGTACCGGTTTAGTCCCGTCGGTCCAAGTTAGCCCTGGCGGTCCAAGATGGCTTTTCGAATCAGGCTGCGGACCGGTTGTTTGGGCTGAAAACCCATCAAGCGACGACGATTCCACTGACCCGATTCGGTCTTCGTAAACATAATGATCTGGGGCAACATGTTTTCGCCCTGGGTGAGTTGCTTGGCCAACTCGGGATCCCGATCTTTATCAATAACCGCGACACAAACTTCGTCCAATTCGCCTGTTTGTGCCATTTGTTTGATGGTCGAGTCTTTTAAGACGTGACATGCGGGGCACCACTCGGCGCCAACGACGACCATCAAAGGCTTGTTTTCTTCAATCGATTGCTTGTAAACCGAAGCGTAGTTCTGCTGCATCTGTTGTTCGCTTGTCACACTCGACAAGACCAAAGCTAAAAGCAACGAAACCATTCCAGACTCCCTAGGTTTTCGGGGTACATCAATGTGGGCGGCGGCACTCTGCCAACCGATCGAGCCTTCATCGCAATGAACGCTTGATCAAACTAATGAATTTGGAGACCACAAGGATGTTGAGACAAGATTCCTAACCGGAACGCCTTAGCGACTTCCATGACGGCAATCGTTTTTGCTGATCTTTCGTTGACTCGCCGCATTGCGAATCAAGAAGGTTCCGCGTTCGTGCGTTGAAAAAACGATTGTTTGCTAAGGAGGAGCTTTTTGAGGGGAGAATTGCAACCATCGATCGATGCCAATGAGTGCCATTCTTCCCGCTAAAAGCTTGCTCGCAATCACTCCTAATCCCCAAGTCTCGAGTGCTTGACGGTTAGGTGTTTTTGGCGAGTTGGGAGGATTCTATGGATGAGTCGGAGGGCCACAAGGGTCAACGTCCGCATTTTTTCGAAATGGACCTTGAACGAGATCCGCGTTTTTGATTTGTACAACTCTATATTTTGGTATGCTCAACGCTAAACTATTGTTCGCAAACGGTTTCGGGCGTGCCAAAAAGGTGTGCCAAGTTGCCGCACCCGGCTAATGGTGGGGGTGATGGAACGCTGGAAATTTTTCGGGAATACGGATTTTTAGTACGGTTTTTGGTTCGGATTGTCGCTTTTGCAGCCAACGTGTCTGCTTTGCAATCAATTCTTGTGGTCAACACGACTTTCGTTCGATTGGTTATGTATGAAGCTTCGCATCGGTTTGATCGGTTTAGGGGATGCATGGCAAACCCGTCATCGGCCTGCGTTGCAAATGCTGCAGGACCGATTTGATGTGCGTGCGATCTTCAGCACCGTGTCAAAATTGGCGGAAAACGCCGCCGCAGAGTTCCAAGCCGATCCCGTGGACGGTTACCAGACCCTCGTCTCACGCTGTGACATCGATGCGGTCCTCGTGCTCCAACGCAGCTGGCTCGGATGGTTGCCGATGTTGGCAGCATGTGACGCCGGCAAAGCGATCTATTGGGCGGGAGACCTCGATTTTGACCCTGTCGAAGCAAGCCGAATTCGCGATGTCATCGATCGCAGCGGCGTGGCGTTCATGACCGAGTTCCCGAAACGATTCGCCCCCGCCACGCTGCGGCTCAAAGAATTGATCGCCACCCATCTCGGCCCTCCACGACTCGTGTTTTGCCATCGCCGCGTCCAAGTCGATCCAGCGGCACCCAAACCCAACACGGTGGTGGCAAACCCCTTGCAGGAAGAGTTGATCGAGTTGATTGATTGGTGCCGCTATGTCGTCGGGCGGGAACCTCAAAGCGTCGTTTCGACGGGGCTCAGCCATACCTCGCCCGCCGATTACGAATGCATGAGTCTGCAGTTCGCCGGCGCCGATCCAAAGCCTCCCGTGACGGCTCAGATCAGTTGCGGCAGCTACATTCGATCGGCTTGGCACGAAGCGGTGAGTTTCCGGCCTCCGTCGGCGATGCAGATTTGCTGCGAGCGTGGTGTCGCATTTATCGATTTGCCATCGACGTTGGTGTGGTTTGACGATGCCGGCCGGCATCTCGAATCGCTTGAAACGGAATTGCCGGTGGGCCAGCAATTGTTAACCCAGTTCTATCGCAGCGTCACCAGTCTGGTGCGAAACATGAGCGATCTGGATGACGTGTATTGTGCTGGCAGTATCCTGGCGGCCGCCCGAGAGAGCTGTCGAAGCGGCCAGCGGATGGATTTGACGATGCGAATTTCTTAGAGCCGACAAGCACACAGCCGTATCCTGTTTCGAAGCGGTGCGGCGCAAACCCAGTGCCGCTTACCAGTTGATCCGGTGAGTGCAAAGTCGATGGCTTTGGGCGTCAGTCCAGGAATAACTGCAACTGCCTTAGCGAGGCATTCGTGGCGCGGTAAAGGCGACCGTGGCGACGCAGCCAATCGAGCTCATGGATCGAGTCGGCATTCCCGCCGATGCGAACAATCGTTTCATCCCCACCATCAATCGGTGCCACATTTCGATGGTTTCTGGGGTGCCAATTTCGATTGCGTCGCTGCGGCTAAACCCTTGCTCGCTGACCCGCACGGTCGGAGCGAGGTGCAACAACGCTTCGATCATCAAGTGGTCTCGGCAATCCTGCTCGCTCAATCCGTTGTCATCATAGATCCACAGATGAGATTGAAGCATTTGATCCAGAGCGTTCATTGCCGCCGATTCAGCCGACTCGGCAACAAGGATGGTTTCGATCGAGCCACATTGAACGTAGAACTTTGCCATTTGATTTTCTTCCGTGATAGCGTGGGAGGCGATGTTTTGAACACCGAACGTTTGGGTGACACGTCTATCATCGCGGGCGGCCGGACACGTCTGGTCAAAGCCATCACGAAAGCCAAAAGAAAATTTAAAAACGGCAAAAAGACAGCGTTTCAGCAGCGATCTCGTTGTTAGCTAGCCAGAAAATGCTCGTAGAGGGCAAACTGATTTCACTTCCCCTTCGGGGAGGTCACAGTCGGCGGTAGCCGGCTCTCCGGTGGGGTTCGTTGTGTTCGAAACGGAATGATCCGCGTCTAGTTCCCCGTGCTGAATTGATCGGGGCCTCCCGCGATCGGCATGTGTTCGTACTTGACGATTTTCCACTGATCATCGGAGCCTTTCTCGAATTGCAGCAGTAACCGACGTGGCACTCGCACATCGCGGATACCGCCTCGCTTACTACTGACATCGACTTTGACACTCATGTCGACATCGGCTTGCGGCGGATAGCTGCCCTCGATCATCACGATGCTGCGGATTCGATTCACTCGCGCGAGGCTGAAGATGTAATTGGGGAGTTCTTGTGCAGCTTGAGCCTTCGCCTGCGGATCGGCAATGTATTGTAGCGCCGCTTCGTGATCATTGGCTTCGACCGCAGCCGCCGCTTGGTAAATGATCGCTTCGATTTGTTCGCGATCGGTGACCATCATCGATGAAACGATCCAGACTGCCGGGACCAACAAAAGGAAGACAATCCCAAGAATCGCGGCAGCTCGCTTGCCTGTTTGAGTCCAACCGTAAAGCAACGCGCCCCCGATCAGGCCTACCATCAACGAAATTAGCAGCGGTTGTTCAGCAAGGACTTGCATCGTGAATCAGGCTCTTGGTGTTGAGGGGCTAAGCAGATAGGCAGGAAGCGTTGGGCGAAATCCTGTTCGCCAAAACGGCCCTCTACTGAAAGACTTCTGCTTCACTGCTTCGTAACAAAAAAAACTGCTTCGTAACAAAAAAAGGGCGGTGTTTTTTCAAACACCGCCCTTCGTGAAAGCGGGTGTCGCTTTCAGAGTACCATCGTTAGCGGAGGACCGCTAATCGTTTTAGGCTCGCTTGGGGAACAAAGGTCCGCCGTACTGAGCCGCGTCGCCAAGCATCTCTTCGATGCGGAGCAACTGGTTGTATTTCGCCATCCGGTCGCTACGGCTTGCCGAACCAGTCTTGATTTGTCCGGTCGACAGTGCAACCGCCAGATCGGCGATCGTCGAATCTTCGGTTTCACCGCTACGGTGACTTGTTACTGCGGTGTAACCGTTGCGATTAGCCAATTGGATCGCGTCGATCGTTTCGGTCAGCGTACCGATTTGGTTGACCTTGATCAGGATGCTGTTCGCGATGCCTTCGTTGATACCGCGTTGCAAACGCTCGACGTTGGTGACGAACAAGTCGTCGCCAACGAGTTGAACTTTGTCGCCCAGCTTCAGCGTCAACTTCTTCCACGTATCCCAGTCGTCTTCGTCACATCCGTCTTCGATGCTGCAGATTGGGTACTTGTTGCACCAATCGGCGAAGAAGTCGACCATTTCGTCGCCCGACAATTCTTTCTTGTCGATCGTGTACTTCTTGGTCGAGCTGTCGTAGAACTCGGTCGAAGCCGCGTCCAAGGCGATGAAGACTTGTTCGCCAGCCTTGTAGCCCGCTTTGTCGATCGCGGTCATGATCACGTCGAGTGCTTCTTGGTTGCTCTTCAAGTCGGGTGCAAAACCACCTTCGTCACCCACTGCGGTGCTGTAGCCTTTGTCGGATAACACTTTCTTGAGGTTGTGGAATACTTCGGTACCACAGCGAAGTGCGTCGCTGAATCGCTCGAAGCCAAGAGGCATGACCATGAATTCTTGGATATCGACACCGTTATCGGCGTGCTCGCCACCGTTGATGATGTTCATCATCGGCGCGGGCAACAGTCGTGCACCAGCACCCCCAAGGTAGCGGTAGAGCGGTTGGCCGGTCGACGAGGCAGCGGCGTGAGCCACAGCCAACGAAACGCCAAGGATCGCGTTGGCACCGAGTTTCTTCTTGTTCGGGGTGCCATCGAGTTCGAGCATGGTGGCGTCGACAGCCGCTTGATCGGTCGCGTCGAGCCCTTCGAGAGCTTCGCAGATCACGTTGTTGACGTTATCCACGGCGGTCTGGACGCCTTTGCCCATAAAGACCGATTTGTCGCCATCGCGAAGTTCCCATGCTTCGTGAGCACCGGTGCTCGCTCCGCTTGGAACCGCCGCACGACCGTGGGCGCCATCGCTGAGCAGGACTTCGCATTCCACCGTTGGGTTTCCGCGGCTATCAAGGATTTGGCGAGCGTGAATTGCTTCGATCAGAGTCATCAGAGGGCCTCGTAGATATTGCTAGAGAGAGATAGTTGCGAAAAGTTTTGTAAGTTGTTGGGTAAATGGGGGGCATGCGCCGCCAACTGCGTTGTGCAAACCGCCGGCATTTTGTCCAATGCGGCACGCTGTGGCTACCCGTCACTGATCTCCAAAAACGGAATCGACGACGGACTTCGACACGCCACCAGCATCCTTTATCTCAGCTTCCGAACTTTCCTTACCCTAAAAATCAACCGAAACGATGTTCACCGGACTTGTCGAAACGGTCGGCCGAATTGCGGAGATCCGAAACGAACCTCCCGGACGACGCTTCCAAATTGATGCCACCTCGATCTGCGAAGGTGTCCAAATCGGCGACAGTATCGCGATTAATGGTTGTTGCTTGACCGTTATCGAGATTGACGGCAACATCTTGGGCTTCGAAGCGGGGGCCGAAACCCTCTCTCGCACCAATTTGGGCCAGCTGCAGCAAGACAGTCCTGTCAATCTCGAGCGGTCGCTCGCGGTTGGCGATCGTTTGGGCGGACACTATGTGACCGGGCATGTCGACGCACTCGCCACGTTGAAAGAGCGTCGTGACGACCCGCCGTGGTCGAATTTATTTTTTTCGGTGCCCGAAAATCTTGCCTCGCAAATTGCTTCTAAAGGCAGCGTTGCGGTCGACGGGGTAAGCTTAACGGTGGTGGACGCGGGAAAGGATTTTTTCAGCGTCGCGTTGATCCCACATACCTTGGATCAAACGACTCTGGGAAAATTAGGGGTCGGAGACTGCGTGAATTTGGAAACCGATGTGCTGGCAAAATATGTCCAGCGTTCAATGGAGTCCTTGCGACCCGAATCTGCGAATGGATCAAGCGTTTCCAGTTAAACCGATTTCCGACTCACTCCAACAAAATAAGTAGCGTCAAGCTTGTCCCCGAATGTTGAATTTTCCGGGAAGCCCGCATTCCAAGCATGTTCGATTCTCGAACCCTAAAGATTGAAATCCCGTGAACCAGCCACGACAAACCGCATCGTATCTTTCCAAACGACTTGCCGCCGCCGGGCTGCAGCCCGTATCGCGATACGGCCAGAATTTTCTTATCGATCTGAACCTCGTTGATCTGATCGCCAACTCCGCAGAGATGCGCAAAGACGATGTCGTCTTGGAAGTGGGCACCGGTGTCGGTTCGCTGACGTCGCGATTGTCCGACGCCGCTGGCGCGGTGTTAACGATCGAAATCGATGAAAACTTGCATCGTTTGGCAAAAGAAGAATTGGGATGGCGACCGAATGTGCGGTTGTTGCATGGCGATGCACTGCACAACAAAAACACGCTTCGTCCTGACATGATGGTGCAGATTCGTGATGCGATGAGCCGCATTGGCGAGAATGCACGTTTCTTGTTGGTCGCTAACTTGCCGTACAATGTTGCCACTCCGATCATCAGCAACTTGATGCTCGAAACGCCTTCGCCCGATGTGGTCGTCGCGACGATCCAAAAGGAAGTCGGTGACCGGATTGTTGCCGAACCAGGCAGCAAGGATTACGGCGCGTTGAGCGTGTGGTTGCAATCGTTATGCAAATGCAGCATCGTGCGGGTGTTGTCGCCGAAAGTTTTCTGGCCACGACCCAATGTCGATTCGGCCATCATCCGTTTGGATGCGCAACCCGAGTGGCGAGAAAAGATTCCGGATCTGCGTTACTTTCACGAAACCGTTCGTGCTCTGTTCTTTCACCGACGCAAGTTCTTGCGCAGCGTTGTGGTTAGCGGCATGAAAGGGCGTTTGGATAAACGTCAAGTCGACGAAGTGCTCGGATCACTCGGCTATACCGAAACCGCACGCACCGAAGAATTGCCCGTCGCTGAGATCCAGCGTTTGGTCGAGGCATTGCGACAAGCCGAAATCAAAGCCCAAGAAATGTAGGCCGGATCAAGTCGCCCAAAGCGACGCAGATCCGGCAGATGCGAATGTGATGGTGAGTTCGTCGTCGCCGCGATTTCGGAATCCGTGTGATTTTGTGGAAAATGGTTGTAACGAATTCACGAAATTCGATCGATTTCACGTGCACTCAATCACCGCGTCCTTTACGCTGAATTGATTGCGGCAATGGTTGATTTCGGACCGCGGTAAAAATCATTCTTGCTAGGCATGCGAGCATGTCGAGGTACCAACGATTTTTCGTTCCTGGTGGCACTTACTTCTTCACCGTCGTCGCCTACCACCGACGCCCTATTTTGACGACCGCCTGCGGACGGCAGTTCTTGCGTGAAGCCATCCGCACCGTCCGTACAACGCATCCTTTCGAACTCTTTGCAACCGTGTTGTTAGCCGACCACTGGCACCTCGTCATGGAACTGCCGCCCGAGGATGCGGACTACTCTCTTCGACTGAGGAAAATTAAATCCGAGTTCACTGGATCTTGGCTTGCGGCCGGACTACCCGAAGCCGTCGTGACTCCATCACAAAGAAAACGAGGAGAACGTGGTATTTGGCAGCCACGATTTTGGGAGCACACCGTCCGCGACGAAGAGGATCTTGAGCGATGTGTCGACTACATCCACTGGAATCCGCGTAAGCACCAATGTGTCAACCGCATCTCTGACTATCAATGGTCGACATTCCACCGACTTGTTGCGGAAGGACAATATGAGATTGGTTGGGGTGGCACGCTCCCCACGTCGCTTAAAGACACCGAAGAAGATTGGGGCGAACCGTAATCGCAGTGTAGCAAGGAACGACGAAGGTGAATTCGTTGCCGCTGCGATGCCGGATCTTCGCTCCGCTGCGATCCGGCCTACTTTTCTACTTTACTCGCGACGACACCACCAAAGTGTCATCGGTCCACACGATATCGACGCCTGCTTGTTTGGCGATCTCTTGAACCAATTGACGCAGTGATGCGTTTTGCATGCTCATCGTGATCAATTGGCTACACGGCCCCTCTGCCGCCGGTTCGATTTGGCAGGCTCGGCCGGCTGCGGCGGCAAGTTTGCTCAGCACTTCATGAGCCGCAGTGTTCTGCAGCGTCAGTGTCAAGTTTGCCTTGTCCAAGCTAACGTTGGCGGCTTGTTTTGCCGCTTGGCTGGTTAAGAACGCCTCGATCCCAGCCCGATGAGCGGCGGCGGTTGCGGTGATCTCAATTTCCTTGCCCGTGTTCTTCAATTTGCTTTGCCGGTCGACGCCGCGAATCGCCGCGATCACGGATGTCCGGTTTGCGTCCAGCCGATAGGGAATTGCAAAGCGTTTCGTGGTCGCAGGCGGCGCGGTCGATTCTGACTCTGATCCTTGATGGCGGGGCGGATGATGGAATTGGGCGGTCACGAGTGTCGTCGCCACGTCCGCGGAAATCGCTTTCCATTTCGCCGCTGGCCATAGGTCATGAGGCAGCTCGGTCGCCGGCGGAGTCTTACCGTTGGCAGTGGCGATTCGAGCGATCGCTTCGCTAGGTGTCGTCGCCGCAGGCCACTGAACGTCAATTTTTGCCGACGCCGAGGATCCGGGGGCTGCCGAGAGCGACAGGATCGCTTCGCTTGTCCCGTCTACCCACTCGGGACGCCCGACCAGCAGAACGCCGGCGATGGGCATCGTCACACAGCCTCGAGACGCGGCCACTTGCTGAATTCCGGCAAATACGGTCGGACCAATTTGGCCTACTTTGACATCCGCCGATGGGTCGATGTGACGATCCAATACGATCGGGATTTCCACGCGATCGGCGAGTTCCGCTACCGCGCTGCGAAACGGTTTACCATCGACGATCGCTCGACTCGTCGCCGACAGTTTTGCGAAAAATGGGTTGGCTAGCGAAACCGATTCCAATTCGCTGGACGGATCCTGCCCCACAGCCAACGAGCAATGTGTAAAGGGTCCCCACAGAACCAGTGATGTTAAAATGGCGAAGATTTTCATGGTTGTGGAGATAGGTAAAAAAGGCACTGCCGATCCATGGTTGGGCCATTGGATAGGGGCGAGGGCGAGAGCTGGGATCAGGGCGGTGGTGAGGCCGCTGGGGCTGCGATCGAGGTGTTGCTGGTTGCCCGGAAGTCTCGATCGCGAGTGTCCGGCAGAAAACCAAATCAGTGTGATAAGTTGGCGTTTGGTTGGTTGCCGAGGACGTTGGTGGCAACTAGACTCGCACGAACTTAACAAAATTGTACGCGAAATCACGATGTTTCGCGATTCTATTGTGCGGAAGATCAGGGAGGGTTGACCGAGGAGTGGTCGACAGGTGATCGAGGTCACTGAGGCCGAGGTCCATGACGGGATCGCTTGCCGCTCCAAGTCGATTGCGTAACATGCACGCGACTGACATTCGTTATTTTCCTCATCCTGATGGACTTCCTTGTGACAACTCCCCTCGTGCGGACGACTCGATTGACGATCGCCTATCGGCGGTACCTGACGTCAGCCAATTCGCCTCAATTCGCTGCGGAGGTCGATGAGTACTATTCCGCTTCGACGTTAACCAGTTTGCTGCGTCGCAGTGACGTCGAGATGCGACGTGCATCGGCCCTTGCCCTGGGGATGCTAGGTGACCACAGCTCGATTGAATCGCTCGGCCAAGCATTGTCGGATCCTGATCGCGGCGTACGGCTGGCGGCGGATGATTCCTTCCGAGCTCTATTGGTGCGTGATGCCGCGCCGCGTCATCATCAACAACTGCTGCAAGTCATGCATCTGAATGACGGAGCCGAATACGCAGCGGCACTGGCACCGACGATGATCCTCGTCGATCAAGCACCACGCTACAGCGAAGCGTTTCACCAGTTGGCAATCTGTTGGCAAGGACTGGACAATTCACCGCAAGCCGAGACGGCGTTTCGAAGTTGTCTGTGGCATTGCCGCTATCACTACCCGGCGTGGCAAGGGTTGGCTCGCTGCCGAATGCTTGCTCGTGATTACGAAGGAGCAATCTCGGCGCTTCGCCGCTGTGTCGAAATTTGTCCCGACGTCGAAAATGCACGCGTGCAAATTCGGGTGTTGGAGCGGCGGTTGCGACAAACTGATGCCTGACCCGTTTTTCGGGTCGGTAACCGTATGTCATTAATCCACCGCGATTCAAATTGCCCCTGCGCTAAAAACGCGTGCCGTGATTGAGCAGATAGAGGAAGCTAGATGAGTTACGACGAGCCACTCGTGGGATCGCTTGCCATTGCATTCGCAGTGGTTTCGAGCGTGATTGCCGTCGGACCTTGGAGTGGCCCCTACCAGTTGCGAAGCATCGCAGCGGTGCGTGGTCGGTTCGGCAAACCCGCAGCACGCTGTGTTTGGTTGGTTGTTGCGATTGCGGCATTCACCGCAGGCATGGCGATCCTCAGCGGAACCCGCCCATCGTACGCCGAACCCGGCGGCGTGCACGCGATCGAGCACTGACAGCCCATCTTCACGTAGTGGACGAGGCTACGAGTCCCTCCGCAGCTTTCACGTCGTGAGGGAGGTCATGAGACCTCCCGCTTCTACCCTTCCGCACGGACTCGTTGCCTCGTCCACTACAATCGGACTGCAGCCTACGCTAGGTTCCGGGGTTGGCGTCTTTGACGGCTTGGTTCATCACCTTGATCGCAGCGTCGGTATAGCGATGGTGCTCGTTCCAGAAGTGATTCATCGCGGCTTCGTCGGCAAAGAAGAACATGCGGTTGTGAGTTGGGTCTTTGAGTCCCCATTCACGTTTGCCTGGCACGATGCGGCGTTCTTCGAAGAAGCGAACCACGTCGATTTCGTTTAGCACAGGAGTGTAGGTCACTGGATCGGCAAGGAACGTTTCCATCGCTTCGGCACTTGCGAACAAGTACAGTTTGCCGAGGTGGACCACACCGAAATCGGGGCGGCCTTCGACCCAGCGGTCTTCTTTGATCACGGTCACGGCACAGAAACCTTCCATCGCTAGTCCTGGCTGGTCCGGTTTGCCGGTCGTGTTTTCGGGGCTCTGGGATTCAGCAACCGAATCGGACTGCGGTTCCGAGGCACTCTCAGCCAGTGCTTCCTCGTCCGGTTCTGGCAACGATTCTTCGGTCATCTGGGCTGGCATTCCCAACGTCATTCCATCGGTTCGTGCACCCGTCAAAATGCCTTTGGCTCCGCCGGCGAATTCGCCGGCAAGGTTAGCCGAAGCCGGAGCGGCGGTCACCTGAGGTGCGGGAGCATGGTAAGCGGTGGGGGCCTCTGCAGGCGTCTCCGCAGCAAGGGTTTGTGTCGGCGAGGCGGTCGCTTGAATTCCTTGAGGCACTGCGGATTGCAGCATTGCAACGTAACGATCGGCCGCTTGCGGGCTGACCGTGTGCGAGACCGTTTTGCCGTTGGTGGTCACGATCACGTCGGTTGGAAACGCTTTGACTTGAAACATTTCCACCAGCTGAGGGTTTTTGCCAGCGTGGATTTTGACCGGAATGTAATGCTCTGTCAGTGCCGCATCGACGATCGGAGCTTTGAAGGCACCCGCTTCGAGGCGATCGCACCAGACACAGTTGTCACTGTAGAAATGCAGCAGCAGAAGTTTGTTTTCTGCCTGCGCTTTGGCATGTGCCGAGCGTAGATTTTCGTTCCAGGCAATTTCGGCGGTCGCAAATGAAGACGCGGTCGCCGCAATGACTGCGGAAAAAAGCATTGAGAGGGTTACCGTACGCATCAAACCTGTCCTGCCGTCGTGAAAGCGTGGGTACAAAAGGCGGAGCAAAATGCGCTCAGCTTGGATTGGTATCGGCAGTAACCATCCTGCCACTTAAGCCGAAAGTACAAGTTGGGAAGACTTTGACGCCACCGCAATCGATACTCCGCGTTTAATTTTGTTGTTGTGTGCTTTTTGCAACCCGAAGCGTAAGCGAGGGAATATCGATCTAGATTCGGTCCCCCGCGACGCTTCGGGGGCGATTCGCAGGGAAAAGCGAAAATAACGCAACTTTAAAACGGACGTGACGGTAGCGGTCTTCGATGCTGTCAAAACCCCCGTCTTGCCGCGTGCTGCCGCTCGCAGAACTTGAGTCAAAAGCGGCTTTATTGCCCTGATTGAATGACTCCGCGAACGATTCCCAGCCTAGCGCGGTTTTCATGTTTGGGTGTCAACAGTCCCCCCGCGTTTGCCCAGTTTTTTCTTGCTTGTTTTGGGCCATGTCGTAGGTTTTCCTGGCGACTTATCTCGTTCAGGGATGAGCAAACGAAAAAATAATCCAAGATGCGGCCCCCAAGGCCGTGTCCAGCACGGGGAGCCAAATAGAGTGACTAAAATCAAATCAAAAATGCTTATCGCATTGGCAGCAATCGCGACATCTGTCGGTGTCCAAGCGGCAAACGCTGAATCGGCGGTTCGATTGCCTGCGAACAATTCCGTCAATATGCAGCAAGGGGGCCAGGTTCTTTTGCAGCTGGAGGTCCCTAGCGGTGAAAGCCGGCAATCGTTGTCGTATGCCACCGTGACGGTCGTGGATCGCAATGGCAGCGCTCGCAAATTCCAAGCCGACCAACAAGGCATTGTGCGGCTGACCGGCATCTCGGCCGAACCCTATGCCGTCGTGGCATCCAACGGGAACGCGTATGGTTCGACATTGATGTTTGTGCGTCCTGAGGACGTTGCCGCCGCGAATCCGACGCCGGCGCGGATGACGCTCGCTCAAGTCAACTCGAGCAAACTGATGCCGTGGATCGATCGCTATACCAAGCAGTTCTCGAACAAACACGCCAGCCAGCTGGGTGAGGTCGCGATCAACATTCCTACCGACACCTCGCGAACCGGTAACCGCATCGAACTTGCCGAAGGCGGACAGCTCCGCGGGCAACTCGTTTCGGTACTTACCCAAGAGGGCCGCGAAGTCTCGCTCGAGGGAACCGAAGTGGTTCTGATGCACCGCGGCGTGGCGGTTGGAAAAACGTACGCCGAGGCAGATGGCGCATTCCAATTTAAAGGGGTTCGCAGCGGTCCCCATGGCATCGTGGCCGCAGGCCCTTCCGGCTATGCGACGCTGGCGTTCGAAGCCGTAGGACAAAACGACGTGGCCAGCAAGCGAGAGCCCGGCCACCAATTCGTATCGGTGATGAACCGCGAAACTTCAAGTTTGCTACCCGTCGTGATGGTCCCTCCAGCCATGATCCCTGGCGTGATCGATCCGTTCGGCGCCAGCGTGATGGCTGAACCCATCCCATCGGTTAACGGCAGCGAGCTGACCGGATTCGGCCACCACGGCGGAGGCGGATTTCACGGCGGTGGTGTCCAAGGCGGCGGTGGCGGCGGATTTTCTGGCGGCGGCGGTGGTGGCGGTGTTGCTGGCGGTTCAGGCGGCGGTGGTGGTCTTGGCGGCCTCGGACTGCTCGGTGGAATTGGTGCCGCGATCGCGATCCCTCTAGCGACGGATGACGACGATAACCCAGGCTCGGTCGCATCGCCTTCCGGTTTCTAACGAGAGCCCGCTTGCGGTCAAAAATACGGCACTTGCCTTTTTTGACAACACGATTCGATGACATTGAAAACCGACGTCACCCTAAAAAAGGGAGACGTCGGTTTTTTTTTGTGGTTGGTTGGAACATTCTCGCAGCGAAAGTCGTCAAGACTTTCGTTCGATTGACGTATTCCCCCGAAACTCTTGGCGAGTCTCGAAACTCTTGGCGAGTCTCGCTACGAAAAAGGACATTCCACTTCGGCAGGCTGTGGTCGTACCCCACGTTGTGGCAGCCAGTTAACAAGATCAACGTCCCCAGCAATCAGCATCGTCACCCGCCGCGAGAGGGACGGATTCTTCCCGGATTTGCCTGAGAATTCGCAGTTTGCCAGCGATTCCGAGCCGCAAGCGAATTTGAGGGCGTTGCCAATTTTTATCGGAATTGTTAGCCTGCGACACTTGCTGAACCAACCAAATTCACTGTTACGTCGCCTGTTTTCGTACGGTTTTTAGAAGCAGTTCAGCTTCCCCCGTTTCAGTCACCCCCTTCGGCAGCTGCCTACGTGATTGCCCCGAATCGTGCATCTCAGCTTCCTGACGACCAGCGCATCGTCATTACCGGTATCGGTCTAACCGCTCCCAATGGGAACGATTGGACGTCGTTCCGCCAATCGCTGCTGGAAAAACGTAGCGGGGTCCAGCCCTACGAAATCCGCTATTTCGGCGAGACGCTTGCCGGCATTTGCGATTTCGACACCAAACGGTACCAGTCGAAAAAAGATGTCCGCCGCGGCACCCGCGCCGGCAGCGTCGGCGTCTACGTCGCCAACGAAGCGATCGCTCATAGCGGTTTAGACTGGGAAAATGTCGACAAGTCACGTGTCGGGATCTATGTCGGCGTGACCGAACACGGCAATGTCGAAACCGAAAACGAAATCTATGTCATCAAAGGTTTCGACTACGACACCAGCTGCTGGTCGCATCACCATAATCCTCGTACTGTCGCCAATAACCCAGCCGGCGAGATCTCGCTGAATCTTGGCGTGACGGGCCCCCACTACACGATCGGGGCCGCCTGTGCCGCCGGCAATGCGGGGCTGATCCAAGGCGCTCAGATGCTGCGGCTAAACGAGTGCGACATTGCGATTGCTGGTGGGACCAGCGAAAGCATTCACACGTTTGGCATCTTCGCCAGCTTCAATAGCCAGAACGCTTTGGCCACGCACGAAGATCCCACCAAGGCGTCTCGCCCGTTCGATGTCGACCGCAACGGAATCGTCGTTGCCGAAGGCGGATGTTTGTACACGCTCGAGCGGCTCAGTGACGCCAAGGCTCGCGGAGCCGAAATTTACGGCGAGCTGGTGGGGTACGCGATCAACACCGACGCAACCGACTTTGTCTTGCCCAACCCCGAGCGACAAGCTCAATGCGTCGAGATGGCTCTGAAACGAGCTGGGTTGGATGCCGAGCAGATCGATATCGTCAGCACGCATGCGACCGGCACGAGCAGCGGCGATGCTCAGGAATGCAAAGCGCTTCGCAGCGTTTTCGGAAACTGCAGCACGGTTCGTTTCAACAATACAAAAAGCTATATTGGCCACGCCATGGGAGCTGCCGGTGCCCTGGAACTTGCCGGCAACTTATCCTCCTTCCGTGATCGAGTCGTCCATCCGACGATCAATGTCGATAAACTTGACCCGGATTGTGATCTCAATGGACTCGTGATCAACGAGCCTCAAGAGGTGGCCCAGGTCGACTACGTGCTGAACAATTCCTTTGGCATGCTGGGGATCAACTCGGTCGTGATCATCGGTCGAGTTTAGTTCGTCGCCCCCCCCTCCTTTCCTAAAATCTCTGTTTCCCATTCCTCCAATTTCAAAAACAAATGACCCCTGCTGAAATCCGTGACGAGATCCTAGATATTCTCGAAGACATCTCGCCCGATGATGATCTGGAAAATCTTGATGATGCGAAACCATTCCGCGAGCAATTGGAATTGGACAGCATGGATTTCTTGGACATTGTGATGGAGCTTCGCAAGCGTCATCGCGTGCAGATTCCTGAGGAAGACTACGGGAACCTCGCCAGCATGAGTTCGACGGTCAGCTACCTCGAACCGAAGATGAAAGACATCGTCAAGTCTTAGTTTGCGAAAGACTTCAACGACGATCGCGGTATTTCCGACGGTGCATTTTGCATCGCATTCCTACGCCACGTTATTCGCCAGCAGTTAAGTTCACCCTTTGTACGATACGATTATCATCGGCGCGGGAATGAGTGGGCTTGCCGCCGGCATTCGCCTAGCCCACTTCGATCAACGCGTCTGCATTCTCGAGCGGCACTACACCATCGGTGGACTCAACTCGTTCTACCGCATGGGCGGTCGCGATTACGATGTCGGGCTGCATGCGATGACGAACTTCGCACGCAAAGGCGACAAAAAAGGGCCGCTGGCGAAGCTGATTCGCCAGCTACGTTTTCGCTGGGAAGATTTCAAACTGGCCGAGCAGAACGGGTCCTCGATCCGTTTTCCGGATATGTCGCTCGATTTCGATAACGACATTACGCAGCTCGAAAACGAGATCGCCGAAAAATTCCCCGGCCAGATTGATGGCTTTCGCTCGCTTTGTGCCGCGCTGTTGGATTACAGCGACATGGATGGCGATGACCCCAGTTTCATGCGGTCCGCTCGCGAGGTGATGGCGACCCATTTGTCCGATCCGTTATTGATCGAAATGTTGCTCTGTCCGTTGATGTGGTACGGCAACGCCCGCGAAAACGATATGGATTTCGGCCAGTTCTGTATCATGTTTCGCGCCTGTTATTTGGAAGGTTTCGGGCGTCCTTTCAAAGGGGTCCGTTTGATCCTGAAGAACTTGGTCCGCAAATTTCGCGGACTTGGTGGCGAGCTGAAACTACGCAGCGGGGTTTCAAAGATTCACGTTGACAATGGTCGCGCCGTCGGCGTCGTGCTCGACGACGGCACGATCATCGAAGGCAAGCGGATCTTGTCGTCCGCAGGCAATATTGAAACGTTGCGAATGTGTGACGACATCAGCGAAGTCGATGTCGCTCGCGCGGGAAAATTGTCGTTTATCGAATCGATTTCGGTATTGGACAAACTGCCCAAAGAGATCGGTTTTGATCGCACGATCGTGTTCTATAACGACAGCGAGCGATTTCACTGGGAACGCCCCGAAGATCGTTTGTGTGATGTTCGCACCGGTGTGATTTGTTCGCCGAACAATTACGTCTACGACGCCGAGGAAGGCGAATTGCCCGAGGGGGTGATTCGGATCACCACGCTGGCCAACCATGATCATTGGTGTGCATTGCCCGAGGCGAAATACCGCGCCGAGAAAGTGATCCAGTACGATGCGGCAATCGAATCGGCGGTCCGTTTCATGCCCGATTTCCGTCGTCATGTTGTCGATACCGACGTCTTCACCCCCAAGACGATTCGCCGCTTCACTTGGCATGACAATGGCGCCGTCTACGGCGCCCCGGACAAGCAACTTGATGGCACGACTCATCTGCCCAACGTCTTTTTATGCGGTACCGATCAAGGCTTCGTCGGCATCGTCGGCGCGATCGTCAGCGGCATCAGCATGGCCAACCGCCACTGCCTGCAGGTCTAAATGCTCAGCGGGCACTTCGCGAGATACGGCACTCCGAGTACGGCGGATTGTTTCCGAGCAATTGGGGATACCGTATGATCGCATCCATCCCGATCAGGACTTTGTTCGCGACCTCGACTGCTGTTGATCCCTGCTTGTGGTCGAGTCAGGAATTGGTTTTTCATCCTTCGAACGCTGCCGCTAGACAAACACTGACCATCCCGTATGGCAATCCCATCAGATCGATGGTAAGAGAAGCGGAGCAGGTCACTCAGGTTCCGTCGCCCAGTTTGCGGGTGACCTTCACCTGGTAATTGATATTTGAATCGCCAGTGCCGATATAGCAGCCCTCGGTCGGGGCGGCCCACTCGGGTTCAGGGCCCGCAGCAACCGGTATATGTGCGTCGGCAACGGCGATGCCAAGGGTTGGATCATAGCCCCGCCATCCACCGCCAGGCAGATAAACCTCGGCCCAGGCGTGAAGTTCAGAGCCATGCGTTCGGTTGGGTTCGTAGACATAGCCGCTGACGAAGCGGGCGGCCAAGCCCTGAGTGCGACAAGCATCCATGAACAGCGCCGCAAGATCACGGCAGGCACCTCGCTTCTCGTTAAAAGTTTTCGTGGGCGAGAAGGTGGCCCCTTCATAGCGACACTCAGTCGTGTAGTTGCGATTGATCTCTTCGCATAGCTTCAATAGAAACGGTTGCGTTTGCCATCCAACGGATCCCGAAAGCTCGCCAGCCCAATGGCCAATCGTGAGGTCCATCGTTTGTCGGTGCAAGTTCGGTGCAAGAGCTTGCCCGATACGAAGGTCATAGAACGCGGGCAAATTGGTCACTCGCGAATCAAGCGACAAGTAGTCGAATGGGTTGATCCGTGACGCTTCGACCTCGGATTCAACGTTGATCGTCAGTTCGCGATGACTTCCTTCGAACGATACCTGAAGCGCGACATTGCCGAACACATCTAGAATCGACGTCGATGCGGATGGTTCGGGTGTCAGTTCGCAACGCCAATCAAGCACTCGCTGAGCACCGTCGCTGCGAGGACGCAGCCGGATGGTAAGCGGTTGGATGATCACGGCGTCGTCGTATTGGAAGTGGATACGGTGCGAGATCTGGAATATCATTTGGCTTCGCGGCTACTGCTCGTGGCAACGGGTTTGAGCGCAAAGAAAGTCTCGGAGATCGCCGCGCCGACTTCATTCAACTTGCCTTGAAAGTCGTCCAAGTACTCGTGCAGTCCGTCCTTGATAATCTCGCCAATCTCACCGTAGTCCATTTCGCTTCTCAATCGCCCCAGCCGGTGTTCGGCGGGATTGCTAAACGTCGAGCTTTCGCTACCCGTGATTGCTCTCAGTGAAACATCGGCATTGTTGACGCAGAAATGCATCGAACGTGCGAAGTGGCGATCGAGAACGAGAAACTCGACGACGCGATTCGGCTTGATCGCACGGTAACGCTTTCGATACATCTCAAACGCGCTGGCTGATTTCAGCAGCGTTGACCATAACAGCGCATCGTACGGTGATCCAACGTAGTCCGCATGCGGCAACAACATGAAGTACTTGACGTCCAGGATACGCGCCGTTTTATCGGCTCGTTCGAGCATACGTCCGAGTCGAGCGAAATGCCATGGCTCGGTGTGTGACATGGTGGATTCGCTAATTCCGGTACACAAATGGCTCGCGGATTTGATTTGTGCATAGAACTCGTGGGGCGAATCGATCGGCGTCGATCCTGCCGCATTCTTGACAAGGTAGTAGAAGCGGTTGACCTGTTCCCACAGCTCTGACGAGATCGTATCGCGGACCGCTCGGGCGTTCTCTCGAGCAAACCAAAGGCACGACAGCACCGAGTTTGGATTGTCGCGATCAAACGTCAAAAACTGAATGACATTCTGCTCATTCATATCGTCGTACCGCTCGGCGAACATCTCTTCATCGCCCGTGGTCGCGATTAGCGGCTTCCACTGCTTGACGGTATCGTCGGGGAAATCCAGTGCTAGCGTGAAGTTGACGTCCACGAACCGAGCGACATTCTCAGCCCGCTCGATGTATCGGCTTAGCCAATAGATTGCATCAGCCGTCCGACTAAGCATTTTCGGAATCCTTGAGATTTGATTGCGATTGAGACTGTGTTTGAGCAGGCGTTGTTTTGGCGACGACCCAGGTGTCTTTGCTGCCGCCGCCCTGCGACGAGTTGACGACCAACGATCCTTTGCGAAGTGCAACACGTGTCAGTCCACCCGGCATCACGAAGATGTCTTCGCCGTATAAAATGTAAGGACGTAGATCAACATGTCGCCCCTCAAATTGATCGTTGACGATCGTGGGGGCTCGCGACAGCGCCAGCGTTGGCTGGGCAATGAAATCGCGTGGATTTGCTTTGATCTGTGCGGCGAACGCGTCTTGCTCTTGCTTGGTCGAGTGCGGACCAATCAACATGCCGTAACCACCAGACAGATTGACCGCTTTGACAACCAATTTGTCCAGGTTTGCCAATACATGTTTTAGCTGCTCCGGTTCCGAACAAAGGAACGTGGGCACGTTTGGAATGATCGTGTCTTGTTTCAGGTAGTACTTGATGATGTCCGGGACGTACGCGTAAACCGCTTTGTCGTCCGCGATGCCAGTGCCCGGTGCATTGGCAAGTGCGACGCGGCCGGCGCGATAGGCTTCCATTAAACCGGGGACCCCCAGGCAAGAGTCTTCTCTAAAGGCCTTGGGGTCAATGAAGTCATCGTCAATGCGACGATAGATCACATCGACGCGCTGGAACCCCTTGGTCGTCCGCATCATCACGAAGCCACCTTGGATGACCAAGTCGCGGCCTTCGACCAATTCGATGCCCATTTGCTGAGCCAAGTAGGCGTGCTCGAAGTAGGCCGAGTTGTACATGCCGGGTGTCAGCAAGACGACCGTTGGTTCAGCGACACCATCGGGTGCAAGATACTGAAGTGCCGCGAGTAAACGGTTCGGATAATCGTAAACCGGCTGGACTTGCATCGACTCGAACAGACGAGGAAATGTCCGTTTCAGAATCTCGCGGTTTTGCAACACGTACGAGACGCCAGAAGGGCATCGCAAATTGTCCTCGAGCACGTGAAGCTCACCCGAGTCATCACGCACTAAATCGGTCCCTGTGATGTGAACCCAAATGTCGCGGGGCGGATTCAGGCCGACGCATTGGTGGCGGAACGAATCTGCCGATTCGAGCAACTCGCGTGGAACCACGCCATCCTTGACGATCTTTTGGTCGTGGTAGATGTCATGGACAAAAAGATTCAACGCCTCGATACGCTGCTTGAGCCCTCGCTCGATGCGTGACCAGTCGTCAGGTTCGATGACCCGAGGCATGATGTCGAACGGGAAGATTCGTTCGGTGCCCTCGTCTGTCCCGTAAACCGTAAAGGTGATCCCCATCTGCATGAACGCCGCCTCAGCCGCCTGCTGACGTCGATGCAAATCGCCTTCGGGTAACGACTCAATTCGCTGGATCAGCGGTTCGGAAACCTCGCGGGGAACGCCGGAAGCTTCAAAGATTTCGTCGTAAAAGCCGTCCGTTTTGTAGTCATCAAATTTCATTTGCTGATTTCGCCCTGCTAACGAACGCGAAATCGTTCGGTATTTTGTTCAGAGGATTGTAAGACTCGGATGCTTTGAGCTTAGCGTCAATCTGTCGGGTGTGCTACGGCGAATCATTGCCTTAAACATCGCACGGTTGCTGGTTTTCGTTACGTTAACGACTGCCAAGCTTGGCACCCTCCTGATAAGATCGATTGTTCCGCAGGTTTCTGAGGTCGAGTCATGACGGTTGCCGGACGACACTTGGCGTCGAAAAAAATATCGAAGTGGGCGAAACACGTTGTTGTTAGGAAGCATTTTGGACGTCGCCCACTCAACGAAGACGTTCGGCACTTTCAAATCGGTTCACGCATGAAGACACTTTGGCGTTGGTTCTATCGCACGGTCGTTGCGGTCGGTGTCTGTTTCTTTGCCCTTGCGTTGCTTGTGAATTTCACTGCCTCACGACCGTTGGTAACGCAGTCCGATGGCTATATTCAGCCCACCGTCACGGCAATGCAGAACACGCTTTCACATCAACTGCCAAAGTCTGCGACAGACTTCCGTTTCTGCCGGGCTTCGGTCGGGATGGGAGGTCGCTTGCTGCTGTATCGTTTTGCTGCTCCCGTGGACGAGCTCAACGCTCACGCGATCTCCGAGTTTGAAGCTCATTGGGATCGTACCGGCTACAAGGCGACTCGCAACGCTCCATCTCCGTTTGACGAACACGATATTAAACGCAATTCTGAGTTTTATGGTGGCAACGCTGATTGGATGCTGCCGGCCACCGATGCGATGGGCACACTTTACGAACCGGCAGATGGCCAGCTTTCGCATCGGCCAACTATTTTTGTGGATGAGACAAATCGGGTTCTGTACTTCCAAATGACCGATTGAGATACTGCAGTAACTTGGTCGTGAACTGGAGCGTGTAATCCGTTTTGGACATCCTTCACGCATTTTTTTTACATCTTTTAACCTGCGATTTTTTAACCTCCTCCGGCTCATCCGATTGCGAGTAGAGGATGCGGTGCGATGAAGGCAGACAATGAGGTTGAACCGACGCGATATCGTCACGCGGTTTGGGACTGGACGCCTGTTAGACAACAAGATCGTTGCGACAGGAAAATTAGAGAGACCGGAGGTCGAGCACGCCCTTTAGGCGTTGCTCGGGTGAAGGGGGCGACCACGCTATCGGTGAGTAATTCCGGGGCAAACGGCGTTATTGTCGGCGAGTGGCTTGCTCGGTCAGCCCCCTCACCCGAACGTCGCTGAAGGCTTTGCTGCACCTCTCCCCAAACGAAGTTGGTGGAGAGGTGGCAGGAAAATTACGCAACCAAAAATCACGACAACACCAAAATTTTAGCAGTCCAGGCTAGCGTCCAAGCGGCTAACGTGTCTGTTAGCGGCTTTGGCGCTAGCCACCGTCTCGTTGCTAAACAAAACACCTGCTTAAAAAGTGCACCGCCGAACTGGGGCTGATACTCCATCGCGTATCCGAAAAAAAAGCCCCCGGGATTACCGGGGGCTTGGATTGATACGCGAGTTCAGATCGGACTGATCTTAGCGGTCCGAGTACACCATCGTGCTCTCTTCTTTGGTCACTGGTACCGCGGATTGATCGCTCGTGACGATCGCTTTGACGATATGAGTGCCTTCGGCAACGCCGCGAACTCGGACTCGGTAAACCAGTTCGCTGTTGGCAGCGAGCAGCGGTTTCGGAGCAAAGAACATTCCGCCGCGCCCGTCTTCTTGTGCGTCGCCGTCCGAGGCAATTCGTTCGATGCCCGGTGGCAGTTGCAGTTGAACTCGCACGTTGCTGTCGTCACGCGAGCCGCTGTTTTTGATGCGAATTTCGTAGATCGATTCGCCGCCCACTTCGATTGGGTCCGCAGAGTCGCTGATCTGGAATGTCATCTCGGCAAGCGATTCGACCGTCACCGAGCTTTCGCTCTTCGCGATCACGCCCAGATCCGCTCGGGCATCCAGAACGATCTTGCGGTTGCCCTCTTCGACTGGCAGCAGTGTCAAAGGAACTTTGCCACGTCCGCCCTTGGGTAAACTTTCCAGGTACCAAGAGACGGCGTGTTGAGCGGGATCGTATTGGCCTTCGAAGTCGGTGCTGACAAAGGTGAATCCGCGATCGAGTTGTGCTTTGATTTCGACACGAGTCGCATCGGCGGTGCCGTTGTTGACGATCTCGAGTTGATAGGTCGCGGGGCGTTCCAAGAAACGGCGAGCCGGACCGGCAAGCGCGACTTGAATCTCCGGAGCAACGACCTCGACGTTCACGGTGTGTTCGGTGGTCAAACCATCATCGGCAACCAAGCGAATCGTGTTCTGGATCATGCCCGGAGCAACCGCTCGCATTCGCAGCACTTGGTGACGCGTTTCGCCCGGCGCCAATTCGCCAAGCAGGTTGTCAAGCTGTTTACCCTTGGGGTGTTCCAGTCCATCGGGGACGTCTTCTTGAACGACGACGCCCGTGGCGGCTCCGGTTCCTGGGTTGGAAACTTCGACTTCGATTTCGAGCTGTTGCCCGATCAGCACTTGTTCGGGGGCACGTTGCACGACTTTCAGTTCCGGCCGAGTGCTCATCGTTCGCACCGACGCGGCGGCTTCGAAGGTCACACGAGCGACGCTGCCGAGTTCGCCTTCTTGTTCAGGGACCAACTGCATCGTTACGGTTCGTTCGTCTCCGGCTGGCATCGCGCCGAGTTCCCAAACCAAGATTTCCCCTTGTTGCTGCGGCGCTGGCGATGCGTCGATCATCCGCATCCCTTGCGGGACGCGATCATGAACTTGCACGTCGAGTGCTTCGACCGAGCCGACGTTCTGAACGTGAATGACAAACGAAGCGGGTTTGCCGACTTTGACTTCGCTCGGAGCTCGTTTTTGGATCACGATACTGGGCGACTGCACGCCTTCGAGTCGGCGATCGCCAGGCGAGGCAAGCGTTTCTGCTGGATTGACGCGGACGGGTTGTGCCGCAATCGGAGCGTCAAATTGTTGAGGGGCGGCGGCGGCAGCCGGTTGATTCATCATCCCCGGTTGCAGCGTGCGTGAAGCGATTCGCTCGTTGGCCACGTTGCCGCCAGCGTTGTAGGTTGGCGTTTCCGCCGGATAGGCTTGAGGGGCCGGCGTCGCGTCCGCACGAGCATCGTTGGCAGCCGGCCCATAGTTGGCAGCTGGGCCGTATGAATCAGCAGGTCCGTAGTTAGCAGCTGGGCCGTATGAATCAGCGGGTCCGTAGTTAGCAGCCGGCCCGTACGAATCAGCGGGTCCATAGGAAGCGGTGGGGCCATTGGTGATCGAAAGGTCATTGCCGGCAGGAGAGCCACCGTACCCACCATTCGCGTCGGCGGCTGGGCTGAACGAAGGTGACGACTGTAAGCTTGCTGCCGAGTCAGCCGACATCGTTTGAGCGGCGAAATTGGGTTGCCCGTAATCGGCTTGCGGGGCCGTTTCCATACCGGCTGCTTGGTTGTTTGCAGCGGAGGCCGGAGCGGAGGCCGCTTCAAAGGATTGAGCGGTGCTGTCGTATGCCATCTCGGAGGCGTCGCCGCGAAGCGAATTGTCACCACGAAGCATGTTGCTTGGTTGTTCGGAAGCTGCGGCTGGATTGCCGAAGGCTTGCGATTCTTCAGCAGACGGCATCATCGTTGCGGCTTCGTTGCTGCCCGTTTGGAGTTCTTCCGTTGGCACGTCCATCGCCATCACTGCATCGTTTGGCGTTGCGGTCGCAGCAGGGGCAGATTCATTGATCCCCATCAACGCGGCAGGCAATCCCCAACCGGAGTTTTCCGCAGTTGGCATCGGCTCGGCAGCAGCCGAATCCGCAGCAGGGGGATCAAAGCTAGGGACATCGAAATTGGGAGCGTCTGTTGCAGCGGAGGGTTGAGGTGTTTGCAGAGCTGCGCCATCAAACGAGGGGGCATCAAACGAAGGGGCTTCGGCGGGCCCGGCACCGAGCGAGTCGGGCAGCGGCATCGAGTTGGCTGGACCATTGGCGGGTTCAGTGTACTGGACTTGTGCTACGCCGCCGTAATTCGCAGAGGCTTCGGACGCGATCGGTTGGCTGATCGGGGCGACGTCGCCCAGCGGGCCGGCTGGCATGCGAGCCAGTAAGTTGTTGGGGCCTGCGGCGGGATCGCTCGCGTCGTCATTTGCGGTAGCTTCCGCTTCGACACCGACGATCGGAGCTGGCAATTGGCCGGGCGCTGCTGCGGCCGCCAAATTCCAGTCGGATTCGTGGCGATCGCTACGGTCTTTTTGGGCTTGCGCTGCAGCTAGAGCTCCGAGCAAAATCGTAATCGCACCAGCGGCAAGTCGTACGCCAAACGGTTTCATGGGTCGCAATCCTTCGCGAGAAAACTAGCCAAATCTTTTGGCCTCTAACCTATCGTTAGCAAATTTTTGAAGGCTAGCGAAAGAGCAAAACCGAAAAAAAGCAACGGATCACGCCAGCGGAGCGCCCGAATTTTGACTCATTCGCTTCGCAGCCACCAAGTCGTGAAACTGATGACGCAGGTTTTTCAACCAGAAAGCAAGGTACACGTTGCCGACAATCGAAATCAGCAGCAAGCCGTTAAACAGGGGTTGAGCCGCAACGGTTTTAGCGGGCGCCGCGCTGCGAGCGTATGCGTCTCGCTCGGCTGCCAACGCGGCTTCACGAGCGTCCGCATCGCTGTTGCGGCGCTCGAGGTCCGATGGCGAGCGGACGTTTTCGCCGTTATTGCGATCTTGTGACGTGTACGTTTGACCCGATGCTGATCCACCAGGGGCACCCGAATTTCGCGGTGGAGCGTTTCCACCCGCAGCATTTGCATTCGTGTCGTAACCAGCGGGCCCGCGCGGAGGCGGCGCCGGATTGCCAGCGGATTGGTCGGCTAGGCGTGTCGTGTTGTTGTATGGATTGGGAATGATGTGACCATAGCTGTCGAGCAAATTGCCGTCGCGGTCGATGGGACGTCCATACGCGTCATAGCTCCATCCATTCGGTGGAAGCTTGGCTGCGTCGGTGCTCGATAGACGAGGGTCGGCATAGGTATTTCCGATCGCTGATGCGGCGGTGCCATCATTCGAAAACGATTGCCCATACGTGCGGCCGCTCGGGGCACTAGCAGCGGTATTGGCAAAATTGCTGCTTTGCCCCGTCGCCGACAATGGAGTCGATTGACCGTAGGGATACGGAGGTGGTGTTTGCGTGTTAGTGGACGGCGGCGGATTGGATTGTGCACGTGCTGCCTGTGCTCGTTCGTACTGCTCACGATCGAAGAGTTGCCGTTGATAGGCAGCTTGCTGCTCTTGTGCTGCTCGCTCTTGAGCCAGTTTTTCCTGAGCGGCCCTTTCCTGTGCAGCGCGTTCTAGTGCGGCCCTTTCCTGTGCGGCCCGCTGCTGTGCGGCCGGGTCGTCGGCAGTACGCCGTGTGGTGTTCAGCGCATCGGGGACTCGCCCAAAGGTCGCCGTGGTGCCTAACCCCGAGCCGGAGGTGTTGGTCGTCGGCAACTGGTTCGGTGGCGAGTTGCCCGGTCGGTTGTCGCTTGATGGACTACCCACTGGATCTGTCGACGGACCACCCGCCATGTTTGTTTGGGAACGCTGGTTCATCTGGTTCAAGTCTTGCCAATCTTTGTCGCGACCACGCACCATTTCACGTGTGTTGGTCGGATCCGTCGAAGGGCCAGCGGCGAACGATCGGCCGGCTGAGCTGGATCCATTGGCATCGGATCCGGTGAACGAGGGGACATCCGATCGATTGGCGTCGGCCGTTCCCGCTGCGTTCGCAGCGTTGTTGTTCGGTCCACTGGCGGCGGTGAAATCAAAGCCGTTGCGAAGCGCGTTGCCGGCGCGGTCAGCCATCCCCGCCGCGGTTTCCTCGGCCTTTTGTGCGGCACGATTCATCGCCGCGTCAAGTTCGCTGCGGGTGCGGTTTCCGAGATCTTGGGCGGCGTCGTTCAAGCCGTCACGGACGTTGGCAGCAGTATTTCCTGCTGCTTCTTGCAGCGATTGGGGAATCGCAGAGGCGGGGAACAGGAATTCAGAACCGGCGCCAGGGGAGCTGGCGTCGGGCTTCATCATCGATTCCGCTTGGGGTGCGGCCCCCGCAGGAATTCCGGCCAATTTGTTTTGCCCACCCTGTAAACCAGGGATCGGCTGGACCGGTGAACCCGCCGTCATTTGCGGAATCGGAATCGGTTTTTCGTCGCTGGCGTCAAATGCGTTTACGTTCCGATCACGCCGCGTCTGGGTTTCCACAATCGCAGAATTTGTCCCACCGCTGGGGACAGGGACTTCGTGACGGAGTTGCGAGATTGCCGAAGGTGTCTCGCGCGGCAAGCGTTGGTTGCCCACACGAATCACCACTCGGCTGACATGCCCTTGAACCTGAGGGTCGATGACGCTGGTCACTTCACCCGATTCCTGCAGTCGATCGAGCTGATCGGCCGGGACTTGGATGATGTACTCGACACCTCCACCGCCGTCGGGTTGCCAGCCATAGGTGACTCCGATCGCGGCGAATAGCAGTAGCACGGGGACTCCGCCCATTGCTTCAATCCTTGAACAAGTGCAAAAAAACGACCGCCAAGGGCCTTGCGTTTGCACCATCAACGATTCAAAAAAGATTCAAATCATTTTGGACAAGACCACTTTTGCGCGACTAATGCTGGCGATGATAACCCCCTGAGCCCTTGTCGGTAAAGAGACATTTAGTGGGCAATTCACGCAGTATCTGGCGGTCCTGGCAAACAGGGCGGCTTGGGTAGAGTGCCGGCCGTGAAGTTTGGAATTGATAGCAATTGCAATTCAAAACTCACTCGCGAGTTTCGCGGCGAGCGTGGTGCGCTGGCACCGTTTAATGGCGAGGTTTTAGTTGCGCGGTTTAGTAGCGTGCGACCGAAGGATCGATTTGTTGGCTCCACACATCGATGCCGCCGTCCATGTTTTGGACTTTGTCAAAGCCGCGACTTCGCAGCGCTTCGGTCACTTGCAGGCTGCGTCCGCCGTGATGGCAATGAACGACAATCCGCCGATCTTTGTGTTCTTCGAGTTCATGTACACGGGCTCCGATCTCGCTGAGCGGTAGCAGGGTGCTGCCGGTGATTTTGGCGACCGCGTACTCGTTGGGTTCACGTACATCCAGCAACAAAAAGTCGTCGCCTTGTTTCAACATTTCGGAAACGGTTTGAACGTCGATTTGGATGGGCAGTTCGCTGGATTGGGACATGATGATGATCTCGGTTCAGAGTGTTGAAGAGGGGGGGCTGCGTGAAAGTCACAGCATGGCCGCTACAGCCGGCAATTCGACAGTGTGGTTTCAAAAATTGCCGACGCTCCGAGCTTTTCGAGCTGTTCCATCGCGTCGATCACCTGTTTTCGCTGAACCATCACGCGGACGCTGCACCAATCTTTGTCTTCGAGTGCGTTGACGGTGGGCGAGTTGAATCCCGGAGTGATCGTTTCCGCGTCGGCCAGTTTGCCGCGTGGAATGTTGTATTCCAGCAGCGAATAGTCTCTCGCGATCACGACCCCTTCAAGCCGTCGGACGACGCGATCGGCGGTCGCTTTGTCGCGGCATTGATCGTTTTGGATCAAAACGGTCTCGTACGAGTCGATTTCATCAAGGATGCGAAGCCGGTTTGCCGCCAGCGTGCTGCCGGTTTCGACCAGATCAACAATGGCGTCGGCGACCCCAAGCTGGATCATCACTTCGACGCTGCCGGTCAGCGAGACCAAATGTGCCTTGGCGTCAAATCCAGCCAAGTAACGCTCGGTGATCGCAGGAAAGCTGGTGGCAATTCGTTTGCCGTCAAGTTCGGCGGCCGAGGTGATCGGTGCGTCTTCGGGGACACAAACGGCCAATCGACAGCGGCCGACGCCCAAACGCATTCTCAATTGGACGTCTGCGCCAGCTTCTTCGACGAGGTCGCTGCCGGTGATTCCCATATCGATCGCACCTTCGGCACACAGCGTTGGGATGTCATCGGTTCGCAGGAAGATCAAATCGATCGGCAAACCGCCCACACGAGCAAACAGCCCGCGGGATTGACGACGAAACCGCAACCCGGCTTGATTCAGTAGATCGCCTGCGATTTCGCTAAGCCGTCCCTTGCTAGGCAAACCGATTCGAAGATTGTTTTCCGTGTCCAAAAGATTCTGCTTTCTTATGCGATCTTGTTACTAATTACTCGGCGTTTGAGCCACTGTTTTTGCCGCGGCTCGCTTTTTCGACAAGCCCCGATGTGCCTTCGCGGCGTCCCAATTCATTGGCCACTTCGCTCAGATCGACCCCTTTCCACGCCAATAAGACCATTGCGTGGTAGATCAAATCGCCCGCTTCGTAGACAAAATGCTCGCGTCCGGCGTCCCCCTCTTCGCTGGCAGCCTCGATCATTTCCTCGGCTTCTTCGCGAATTTTCTTGCCGATTTTCTCAGGCCCCCCGTCGAGCAGTTTCGTGGTGTACGAGCCTGTGGGCCGATTTTTGGCGCGTTCCTGCAGCGTTTGCATCAAACGGACGAGCGGATCAAGCGAATCAGACATGGGGATCAAATGCGGTTTTGTGACGGAGCGACATGGGCTGATTTCGTAGCAAAAGTCGCCAAGACTTTCGGTCAATCGAGCGGACCGACGAAACTAAGGCCTAGCCTATTGTCCCGGCACCAATTGGCAACCGCACGACGCCAACGCAGGCCTCGTTTTGCCCTAAATATCGGCCGATTCGCCCGTTTTACTCATTCGCTCGTTTTACTCATTCGCCCGTTGCCGCAGTCGCGGATTGTTGAGTCAGCAAGTAGGCCACGACATGCTGGATCTGCTGAGCCGTCATCGTTTCCGCAAAATTTGCGGGCATCAGCGACTCGGTCGAGTCTTTACGCTGTTCGATATCGTCGGTCGCCAGCGAGAACTCTTTGCCGGTTTGGTCCGCCAACACCACCCGACCGCCCTCTTCGCGCCGCAGCAATCCGGTCACGATGTTGCCATCGAGCGTGAGGATTTGAGTCATCCGGAATGCCACATCGACATTTCGATTCGGATCGACGACGTCTTCGAGCAATCGCTCGACACCTCGGTTGCCGACGCCATCGAGTTGCGGGCCGACGACACCCCCCTGCCCTGCAATTTGGTGACACGTGGCACAATGCTGTTTGAAGAGGACTTCGCCCTCGGCAGCCCGGTCGGTCGAAAAATCATGCCCCATTTTTTCACGCAGCTGGACCAGCAGCTGAGTCGTTTTTTCGTCCTCAGGCGGCAGGTCGCGAGTGAGTTCGGCGATTCGCGTTTTTTGCTCGGAAGTTGCATTCCGCTGAATCAATTCTGAAATGCGTCCGTCCACCAGTAATCGAGGCGATGCCTTGCCGAGCGAAATGTGGGAGAGCAGCAACTCAATGCCGAACGACTTTCGAGCGAGTCCTGCGGTGATCGCTCGTTGAAGTTCATACGGAGACGTTTCCAAACGGCCAGCAAGTGCGTGTTGTGACAATTCGCTACCGAGATTCGCGAGTGACTCGGCCGCAGCGACACGAAGTTCGTTCGTTTCGTCACTGTCCGCCAAAATGCCATCCAAGATCGGGACGATCGAGGTTTCGTTGCTCAACCGCAGCGAACTTGTCATGGCTTGTTTGCGAATTTGCGGCGATTGATTTGCGTCGCCCGCAAACGATGCGACCAATGCGGCATGTTGGGTCAATCCAAACTCGCCCGCCAGTTCAATAATCCGGTCACTCAGTTCGTCTTCGCTGATGGTCACGACCGCAGGTTCGATTCGTCCGACGGCGACCCAGGCGTAAGCATCAGCTTCGTCAGCATCGACGATTTCAATGACAGCGGTGCGGCCGGCGTGGTCCGCCAAGTCCCAAGTGTACTGCATCGCAACATCGCTACGCGGTGGCGATTGTTTCGCAATCGTCTGGCCCGATTCAATATCGACTATCCGAACCAAGTTCTTTTGGGTGTCGGGCGAACCTGGGAACCCGTTGTGCCCACACATCCAAAATCGAATTTGGGTGGGAACGGTGAACGGCGGACTTCGCAAGATGCCGATCAAGCTTTCGCCTGCAGAGATGCTGTCCCAAAACAACGCTTGCGAATTTCCGTCGGCTGATTTTCGCTGGTGAATTCCCCACGGCGATTCAGACGCTGCAATCCCGGGAACTTGATGATTGGACCAGTGTGAGGAATTCGATGCGAGTTGACCAAGCAATTCCGCGGCGATCTCGGACCACCAAACGCGGAGCGGTTCGGATTGATCGAGCGACTTGCCGCGATGCTGCATTCCATTGGCAACCGCCCCCAGGATCTGAAATTGGGAGCGTGGATCGCTGGCGATTCGCTGCTTTGTAATCGAGATCAATTTTGCAACTTGGTCGTCGGTTCCGTGGTTGCCGATTTGGATGGCGATACGATCGGCCCATGCTTCCGGATTCGTGGTGGTTGCCAGCAACCTTAGGCTCAGCCCCGCGGCGCGATTCCCGCCGGTTACCGCCGACACCTCGATCAATCGCTCGCGAAGATCACCGTCGATCGATTCCATCGCTAATTCTGTGACAACCGGTTCACTGAGAAGATGATCACGAAGCGACAGCCGAAGTGTGTGAATCAAATGGGTGTCGTCGACCGATGTGGTGGCCCACGTTTGCAGCATCGGTTTGACGTTGTCGCTAGCGGGATGTCGCCCCAATGCATCGGCCGCCGCACGTTGCACGAACGCGTCGCTATCCTGCAATGCATTTCGTGCAAGCGACGACTCGGTGGCGGTCCAGTCAATTCGCTCGGCCAGCATTTTGATCAAGTGGGTTCGCACGATCGCAGCAGTATCGTGGGCAAGTCGTTTGAGCGTTTTATCGTCAAGGTTTTTTGTCCGCTCGAGTACCCACAAACCATGCGCACGAGCGGTTGCCATGTCGCTTGACTCGACCGCGTCGCGGACTAAGCCGAGTGATTCTTCGTTGGCGCGATCAACCAAGAAATTTGTCGCCAGCGTTCGCACTTGCAAGTTCGGATCGGACAATCGATCGACAAGTTCTTTAGTAGGCAGTTGCGTCAGATCCGTCGGGCTCAACTGGACCGGCGACTTCGCGTCCCCTTGATAAACAACTCGCCAAACGCGTCCATGCGTCCGGTCACGATCAGGATGATCCAGAGGAGCTTCGTAATGTCCGATCACCAAGTTGCAAAAGTCGGCGATGTAAAGTGCTCCGTCGGGGCCCACGATCGCATCAACGGGACGAAACCATGGATCATCACTGGTAATGAAATCAGGCTGCGTCTGACACAGTAAGGTAGAGCCCACCCGCGTTAATTGATCGCGATGAACTCGTCCGGTGACAGGGTTACAGATAAATAGATTGTCGCGAAATTCCTCGGGGAAATGCTCGGCTGCGTAATAGGCGGGGCCACAAATTCCTGTCGATCCATGTTGGTGATCGATCATCGTGGGACCAAATCCGATCAGCGGCGGATTGCCACCAAATTGCGGATAGGTGGCACCTCGCAGCAGTTGATAGACCGGCTTGGAATGGCAGTCGGAATTGAACAGGTTGCCCAGTGAATCAAACGTCATTCCAAACGGATTGACTTGACCTTGGGTCCACCGTTCAAAGTGGGATCCATCCTCGCGAAACCGATACGTATTTCCTGAATGTAGTTTCACCACATTCCCGCTGGCGTCGCTGATTTCACTGTGGTTTGAAAAACCGTGGCAACCATAAATCCAACCATCGATTCCTCGGGTGAAGGAACTTGCATTGCCGTGAACGTCGATGTTTCCAAATCGCGTGTACCTCGTCGTGATCGCATCGGATTGTCCATCGTGATCATGATCGACGACGTGAAAGATCGAAGGGATGGCGTAGACGAGTGTCTCGCTGCCATCGCCGAGCGGGACGTTTCCGATCGGAATGTTCAGCCCGCTGGCAAAGTGAGTGATCTGCTGGGCGGATCCTCGAGGTCCAATTTCAACGACCGTCAAACGATCGCGTGGCGGGTTGTCCCCGCCGCCGGCAAATTGCCCCCGGTCCGCCTCGACTCCTTCGCTTTGTGCGGGATAGGGATATTCGATGGAATGCGTTAACCACAGCCGCCCTCGCGCATCGAAGTTCAAGTTCATCGGTTGCCCGATGTCAGGATCACTCACAACGAGTTGGATTTCGAAACCGTCGGGCAAATGAAACAGGTTCACCTGATCGTCGGTTGGCGGTGGCGTAGGCTGCGCCATCGCGATCGAATTCGCCGCGATCACCCAGCCGATCAGACCGCTGATCAACGCGAAGACACGAAACGAGGATGTCATTGACTTTAGTCCTTCCCATGCTGAGAAGCTTGCGATGAAAAAACTCGGTCTAGTGCATTTTTGATTTTGATGTAGCTACCGTCGCGTTCGCGGTGGACCACGTGCTGGCGAACGCAGCTACGGCTTGGATCCCACGCCATTTGTCAAATTGCTCTATTTCGCTCGATAGACTTCCGCTTCGCTGGTGAAGGCGAACGTGTTGTTGTAGCCGCCAGCCAAGCCGGAATGATGGTCGACGTAGGTGAGCCGTACAAATCTCGCCGTGGTGTCATCAAACTCAATCACGGCTCGCTCGGCTTTGCCTTGCCCAAACGAATGTGTTCCGACTTCCTGAAACGTTTTCCCATCCTCGCTAACCGAGATTGCCACAGTTTTGGTCGATCCCACATCGGGAACACCAAAGCGAACTAGGTTGATCGTTTGAGTCTTTTTCAAATCAATGGTGACTGATTTGGGAAATTCGTCGCTGACGCCGGTGGCAAAACACTGAGGGTTACGATTGCCCCAGACGCCATCGGTCAATCCGCTGTTCCATCCCCACGCGTTCGGGTCGCTCGATTCCCAAGTGCATCCCAGTGCAAGGTTGTAGCCGAGAGTTGGATCGATAGGCCAATGCGTGTGGAACGAACACACAGGCAGTCCGTCTTTGTCCATCAAGTTCGGCATCGCCAATTTGTTCCAACCAAATCGCACCTGTTTCGGTTCAGGCACATTCGGCGATTGGACGACGACCTGGTTGCCGTCGATCGTCGCGGTCGCGGGGTGGAAATTGCCATCGATTCCGGCGATCTCGAAATCGCTCAGGGGTTTACCGTCACGAGACGTGAGTCCCGAATCGGCGTTACTGAACATCACACGGATCGCCGAACCGTCGACTTTGTGGTTCGCGTAAAGGGGACCGCTGGGGTCGATGTCGGCTTGGCCATAGGTGTCCGCCAATGCCCACAGCGACAACCGCCGTGCGACTTCCTTTTTGTGTTGCGGGTGGATGTCTTTGAGTTCGGCGATGTCGGTGATCACCGCCATGCCGGTGTTGGGGATTTTCATGCATTCACGCTGAGCGACCCAGAAACGAGCCAGGATCTCAGGATCCTCTTCGCCATATTGATACGGTGCGATTTGCACGAAATAGAACGGCAATTCTGGCTGTTTGAATGCATTTCGCCAGGATGCGAGCAAGGCTTTTTTCTTGTCGACATAGCCCAGGCCCTCACCGTGATTCGATTCGCCCTGGTACCAAATCGCTCCGCGAATCGCCATTGGAACCAACGGATGAATCATCGCGTTGTAAAGCGCCGTCGGGGTGCCGTGGCTCTTGGCCAGCGTTGTCGGTTGGGTTGGCAGCGGAGGCGCCGCTTGGTTCTGTTGTAGCGCTGTTTTTAGCGATTCAGTCCACTGCTGGACTTGTTGTAAATGAGCTTCCTGCGATTTGCGGTACTCTGGTGTTCCAGGGGTTTGCGAGCGAATGCGATCCGCTTCGCTGCGGAGTGCGGGAACGGCTTCGAATCCATCGACGCTGGTCCACGGCTCGATCCGTGTTCCACCCCAGGCACTTTGGATCATGCCCACCGGGACGCCAAGTTCCTCGTGCAATCGCAAACCAAAGTAGTAGCCGATTGCCGAAAAACTAGCCGATGTCTCCGGCGAACTCCGCGTCCAATTTGCGTCGACATCGTCTTGCGGCGTCAGTGCGGTGGTCAGCGGGACCGCGAATAGCCGAAGGTTCGAATGAGTCGAGTTGGGAATATCGGCTTTGGAGTCTGCCTTCATTTGCATTTCCCATTCCATGTTCGATTGACCCGACGCCAACCAAACTTCGCCCACCAACACGTCGGTTAATTCAACGCGGTTTGGTTCTTTGCCGGATTCGACGACCAGCGATTGAGGTTCGGCATTGGCTTTCATCGAATCAAGTTCGACCTGCCACTTACCGTTTTCATCGGCGGTCGTGGTTTTGGTTTGGTTTGCGAACTTGACCGTGATCGATTCGCCAGCGTTCGCAACGCCCCATACCGGAACGCTCTGCTCTCGTTGCAGCACCATGTGGTCCGAGAACACCGATGCGAGCTTTAGTTCCGCTGCGGAGACTAGCGGGGTAGGAAGGAGCAGGAAAAGCGTGAAGGCGAGGACTTGTTTCATGATGGTCGTGGGGGAGTGGGGAGTGGGGAGTGGGGAGTGGGGAGTGGGGAGTGGGGAGTGGCGTGAGCCGCGGGCCGTAAGGCACCGGGTAATGCGTGCCACTCGGCCTCGCGAGCGGCACCCAGAATCAACAATCGTTATGCGTCATGCCGCGGCTAAAGTTGATCGCGTTATTGGATAACAGGCTGGAAGCCTATCCCACATTGGGTTAGGCGATTTCCCAACCTTTGCGATAGGCGGTTTGGATCAGCGATTGAGCCTTGGTGTTGTCGCCGGTGGACAACGTTTTGGCGTTCCAATCGAATCCGCCGGTGCGGTAGGCGACGTTGCCGAGCAAGACGGTCTCGGCCATCGGTCCGGAGTAGTCAAAGTTGCATGTTGCCGCATCGCCACCCTTGCACGCGGCGATCCACTCTTTATAGAAACCGGGCGAGTCGGCCACAAATTTTTCAGGCCGTTTGAAGTCCGCGAACTTTTCCTCGGGCAACAACTCGTGTTTGTCAAATCCAGATAACAACATTCCGTCCTCGCCGATGAACAGCGTGTTGTGGCCTTTACCCGAGAGTCCACGCTCAGCCAGGATTGCGGGAGTGCCGTGGTACCAATGCAGATCCAGCGGACTGTTTTGGTTGGTTTGCTCAAAGCGATAGGTAACGTGCATCGATTTGGGCGTCCGCTCGGCATCCACCTCGGGACCGCTCGCGTCGACATGACTTGGGTATTTCAGCCCTAACGACCAATAGGGGATATCCAAGATGTGGCAGCCCCAGTTGCCGGTTTCGCCGGTTCCGTATTCCCACCAAAAACGCCATCCGTAGGGACAGAACGAGGGGTGGTAGGGACGTTTTTCTGCGGGGCCCACCCACAGTTCGTAATCGAGTCCGGCGGGAATCGGTGGCGCGTCTTTGGGAACCGCTGGCATCCCGCGGCTGCCGCCGACCCAGCAGTGTACTTCGTTGACCTTGCCAATCGCTCCGCTTTGAATCAGTTCCACGACGCGGTGCATGTTGGGCATCGCGTGACGTTGATTTCCCAGCTGAGTCGCGAGTTTGTTTTCGCGTGCATAGTCGGTCAGCGTGCGGGTTTCCCAGACGTTATGAGCAAGCGGTTTTTCCAAATAGGTGTGCAGCCCCAACTGCATCGATGCATACGCGGGATGAAAGTGAGTGTGGTCGGGGGTGCTAATTACGACGCCATCAAGATCCTTGCCGAGCTTGTCGAGCATTTTGCGATAGTCGGTGAAACGCTGGGCCGACGAATGTTTTTTGAACGAACCCTCTGCTCGTTTCTCGTCGACATCAACCATTGCGATCAAATTCTGAGAGCTGACGCCACCCACATTGGCGGCACCGCGGCCGCCGACGCCGATACAAGCGAGGTTCAATTTTTCGTTGGGACTTTCGGCGGCCGAGATTGGGCGTGCCGAGGCACCGTGATAAAAGGCGATCCCGGCGGCAGCTGCGGCCGTGGTTTTGAGGGCGTCACGTCGAGAGATTTGTGATTTCATGGCAGGTCTTGCGGAGAGGGAGGGAAAGTCGACGGGGGAAACCGCTGCGAAGGGTTTTGCAATCGGGAACCGCGTGATCGCGGGAGCCCCAAGTTTACAAGTGGCCTAGTTTAACAGAATGATCCAGTAAACGCCCCCTTTCGCGGATTCCGGGACTAATGGAAACTGCCCCATTCTCGTTCTTTTTACTGAAAATCCGCCTGGGCGGAGGATTCGCCATGAAATATGTAATTATCATTCCCGACGGCTGTGCGGATGAACCGATCGAATCGCTCGGCGGCCGCACCCCGCTGCAAGCTGCCAATTTGCCCGCGATGGATCGTCTCGCCGCCGACGGGTCGCTGGGACTGGCCAACAATACACCGGACCATTTGCCGGCAGGCAGCGAAGTCGCGAACCTCTGTTTGCTCGGCTATGACCCCGACGTGTACTTCACCGGCCGTGCACCACTGGAAGCTGCCGCCCAAGGAATCACGCTCGGCGAACATGATTGGGCAGTTCGCTGTAATTTGGTCACGATCGAAGACCAAACGATGGTCGACTTTACCGCCGACCATATTTCCAACGAAGAAGGTGCCGAGCTGCTGCGTTCGGCCCAGGCGGAATTGTTGGCCAAAGCTGCCGCCGAGGGTGACCCGATCGCATCGCGTTTGGAGTTTGTGCCTGGCGTTAGCTACCGAAATTTGCTGATCTATCGAGGCGACGCGTCCACGCCCGCTCCGTTTTCCAGCGATACGCGTTCGCGAGCTCCGCATGATTTGACCGATTTGTCGGTGGCGGATGAATTCCCTCGCGGTCCTGGCAGCGATCTGCTGGTTCGGTTGATGAGCGAATCCGCCGAGCTGTTTGCATCCCATCCGGTCAACCAGAAACGGCTCGCCGAAGGCAAGCGGCCCGCGACGAATTTGTGGTTATGGGGACTCGGCGGGGCGCCACAGTTGCCTAGTTTCCAAGAGCGTTATGGGCTAAGCGGCGTAATGATCACTGCGGTCGATTTGCTGCGAGGCATCGCCGCACTGGTCGGTTGGCCACGGATCGAAGTGGCTGGTGCGACCGGCTATCTCGATACGGATTATGCCGCCAAAGGCCGCGCTGCCGTCGAAGCACTCGAAAAGTACGATGTCGTTTGTGTTCATATCGAAGCTCCCGACGAAGCGTCGCACGAAGGACGTGCCGACGAGAAAATCAAGGCGCTCGAAAGTATCGACCAATCGATTGTCGCCCCGCTTTACGAAGCACTGCAAAAACAGGGCGACTACCGTATTTTGGTGACTCCTGACCACCCGACGTTCTGCAGCACCAAGAAGCACACGCACGGGATGGTTCCACTGCTGATTTCAGGAATCGGCGTCCAGCCGGATTCGCAAACGACGTACGACGAGATCGCCGCCGAAGCGAGCGGTCGTCGCTTCGATCATGGTTGGGATTTGATGGACGCATTCATCAAGTCGTAGCGGGTAAGTGCCGACAATTCACCTGCCGCATTCGTTTTCCACAATTACTTTCCCCCCCCTCTTAACTTCACGTTTCTTCCCATGTCACTGATCGTTCAAAAGTTTGGCGGTACCAGCGTCGCTGATGTCGAAAAGATCCGCGCGGCGGCACGTAAGGCGATTCGCGCCCAACAGCAAGGCAATCGCGTTGTGATGGTCGTCAGCGCGATGGGCAAGAACACGGACGTGTTGCTGAAGTTGGCCAGTGACGTCAGCCCCCATCCGCCCGCTCGCGAAATGGACATGCTGGTCAGCACCGGCGAACAAGTCAGTGTGGCGCTTGTGGCCATGGCGATCGATGCGCTCGGCGCCAAAGCGGTCAGTTTGACCGGGGGCCAAATCGGGATGAAGACCGACGACAGTTTCAGCAAGGCACGAATTCAGTCGATTTCGACCGAGCGAATCGAACGTTTGTTGGACGAAGGAAACATCGTGGTGGCCGCGGGATTCCAAGGCATCGATGATGATTTGAACATCACCACGCTCGGCCGCGGTGGCAGCGATACAACCGCTGTGGCATTGGCGTCGGTGCTCGGTGCGGACGCTTGCGAAATCTACACCGACGTCGATGGCGTTTACACCACCGACCCCCGGTTGTTGCCCGAAGCACGCCGGGTCGATGTGATCAGCTACGACGAAATGCTCGAATTGGCCAGCCTCGGGGCCGGCGTGATGCACAACCGCAGCATCGAATTTGCCAAGAAGTTCAACGTTCCGATCCACGTTCGCAGCAGTTTTTCGGACGCCGAAGGAACGATGATTGTCGCGGAAACCGAATCGCAAACCGCGTCGGTTTGTGGCGCCGCGATGACCCCCAGCGAAGCTCGCGTGACGGTGCTTGGCGTTCCTGATGTTCCCGGTAAAAGTTTGCAAGTGTTCTCGGCGATCGCGGCTAAAAAGATTGCCGTCGATATGGTCGTGCAAAACGTGGGACTCGAAGGCCGCGCCGATATCTCGTTTACCGTTCGCCAAGAAGACCTGCAAACCACGCTCAAAACGCTCGAAGGCGTGGTGCCCGACGTCGGCGCGGATGCGGTTACCTACGACGACCAAGTCTCGAAGGTCTCGGTGGTCGGCGTGAACATGGCCAAACAGACCAACGTGGCATCGACGATGTTCCGTGCGTTGGCCGATGCAGGGGTGAACATCCAGATGATCACGACCAGTGAGATCAAAATCTCGACGCTCGTTCCACGTTCGCAAGCCGCAGCGGCGCTTCGCGCCGTGCATCAAGCATTCTCGCTTCATCAGAAACCGGACGACGCGAAATCGTGGCACCAAATTCGATCCGAGCGAGGCAATCGTGCCGATGTCGATTCGTTGATTAGCCGATTGCAAGCGGACGCGCTCGAGGCGTTGACGTTGACCGGGATTTCACTGACCAAAGAACAGGCCCGCGTGACGCTGCATGGCGTTCCAGACAAACCAGGCATCGCAGCCGACATGTTCGAAACGATTGGTGAAGCGGGGATCTTTGTCGATATGATCGTGCAAGGCTATGACGGTGAGGATGGCTCGACCAGTGTCAGTTTTACGATCAACGATGATGCGATCGACCACAGTATCGCGGTCGGCAAAGAGATCTGCAAAAAGCATGGGATGCGCGATATCCAAAGTGGTACCGACATTTCCAAAATTACCGTCAGCGGCATTGGGCTCCGTAGCCACACGCATGTCGGCACAATCCTGTTCAAACAACTCGCGGATCTTGGGATCAATATCGAGATGATCGGAACGAGTGAATTGCAAGTCAACGCGGTGATTGCAACGGAGAAGGCGGACGCGGCCACAGGACAGCTAAAGAAGGCGTTCGCGGCGTCGCTGGAATCCGGAGCGGTCTAAGACGCTAAGGGACAGTCGGCGAACACCGGTGAACTTCCCGATTCGATCAAACTCATAAAAAAACGGCCTGCGATGGGATTCATCGCAGGCCGTTTTGTTTTATGAACGATTCGATGTCGTCAACGACTTAGTTGAAGATGCTGAAGACGTGGTGCAGCAATCCGCAGTGCTTACGAGCCGGTGGGCAGCAAACCGGTGCGGGCTCGCAACAAACAGGAGCTGGCTCACAGCAGACTGGGGCTGGCTCGCAGCAGCCAACGGATTCGACGATCACTTCGCCACAGCAGCCTGCGGTTTCCTCGTAAACGATCGGAGCAGGCTCGGTCACAGCAGGAGCCACGACTGCTTCGGGGGCAGCGGTAGCTTCGGGAGCCGCCGGGGCTGCTTGCTCGACCATCGGTACTGGAGCCGGAGCGGCTTCGGGAGCGGGGGCAGCAGGCGTTGCGACCGGGGTTGCCGCGGCAGCAGCAGCAGCGGCAGCGGCAGCGGCCGCTTTTTCAGCTTCGATCTTAGCAGCGGCCTTGGCGGCAGCAGCTTCCATCGCCGCCTTCTTCTCCGCAGCGGCCTTCTTCTCAGCAGCAGCCTTCTTTTCAGCAGCAGCCTTTTCAGCAGCAGCTTTCTTCTCGGCAGCAGCTTTCTTCTCGGCAGCAGCTTTCTTCTCGGCAGCCGCCTTCTTTTCCGCAGCAGCCTTCTTTTCTGCTTCGGCTTTCATCGCAGCTTCCTTTTCCGCAGCAGCCTTCGCTTCGGCTGCTTTTTTCTCAGCTGCTTTTGCATCGGCAGCCTTCTTCTGAGCCGCTTTCTTCTCGGCTGCTGCCTTTTTAGCCGCTGCGTCTGCCTTCTTCTTGTCGGCCTTGGGTTTTTCCTGATCCGCTACGGCTTCGGCGGCGGTTTCAGTCGCTTCGACTGCTTTGTCGGCAGTTTTGTCTTGGGCGATACCACGCTGAATCGGAGCCACCAACATGCCAAAGGCAGTTGCGGCGAAGAGCATGGAGTACAAAGTGGTCTTACGTTTCATCGGTTACAGGATCCTTCGTGAAGTAAAAGCTAGATGGTGATGCGGTGCTGGAAACGAATGGGGGTGGAAACATCCAAGGAACGGATTTCGCTCGCCTGAATCTCGTTAGCTCGTCCAGCGATAGCACTGAGAAACAGAGATTTCCTCTAGCAGAGGGGGTGGGTGCAGAGGCCGTTTCTGTATCGCAAATTGGACCGATCAAATTGGCGACGACCGCCGCAGTTGGTTCCGTTTCGAGCGAGCGAACAACCTGCATCCTAATTGCCACCGCGGAAAAGCCAACCAATTTGACAAAAGTCTGTCTCATTCAATGCGGAAAAGTGTCGTTTTTTAGGATTATTCGGTTTAAGTCGTCGCGTGCGGATTAATTGGCTTATTCGGGGCGATTCCTGCTCGCTGTTGACCGATTTTTATTTGGTGTGACCTGCAAAAGCGACTATGATAATACGCGTCTGTTTGGCAAAAACTTGTTCGTGACCGCTGGGAATCCAAGTCCTTCTCGGACGGCGGCACGATCCGGTTCGCCTCGTTCTGTCAAACGACATGCTGCTTTTCTCGACAGAGCCTGTCGACAACACACCCCGGTCTACCCACCTCATTTTCAATGAGGCGAATCGATGAATAGGAACCTAAGCGTGATCAAATCTTCTCATTTTCCGAACGTGCGGACGCTGCCTACCTGTTTGCTGATGTTGTTTGTCGTGGCGACGACATCGTTGCGTGCAGACGATTTGCCAGTCGCCGATGACGCTATTCATGCGGAAATGTTTGCCGCAATGGATGCCGGACAGATCGACGTCAAATTCATTCCGATCAATGCGACCAAGGCCAACGTGCTGGTCAAGAATTTGACTGACAAACCTATGAACCTCAAATTGCCCGCTGCGTTCGCCGGCGTGCCTGTGCTTGCCCAATTTGGTGGCGGCATGGGCGGTATGGGCGGCGGTGGTATGGGCGGCATGGGCGGCGGCGGAATGGGTGGCGGCGGCATGGGCGGCGGTGGTCAAGGCATGGGCGGCGGCATGGGCGGCGGTGGTATGGGTGGCGGCGGCATGGGCGGTATGGGCGGCGGAGGCATGGGCGGCATGGGCGGTTTCCAACGCATCGCTCCCGAACGTGTCAAAAAGATTTCGGTCGTCACCGTCTGTCTCGAACATGGCAAACCCGATCCGAATCCAAAGATGGCCTACAAAATCATTCCGATCGAACAGTTCACCGACAGCCCCAATGTTCGGCTTGTCTGCGAAGCACTCGGCAACGGGCTAATCACCCAAAACACCGCTCAAGCAGCGGCGTGGCACTTGATGGACAAAATGTCGTGGCCTGAGTTGGCACAGAAAAATCGGGTCGAAAGCAAGTACACCGGTAACCTGCGTTGGTTCTCACCGCTGGAACTGAAGACTGCGATGTTGGTGGTGCAAGAGATCGATCGGATCGTGAGCGCCAACGACGAATACGCCAAACAAAGTGACGCTGACGCCTCGCTGGCCGACGACCCGAGCTAAGTATTCGAGATCCCTCGGTGAATAACGCAACAACGCGAGACGATTTTGTCTCGCGTTTTTTTATGCGCGGATATCACACCGCCTGCTCGGCGGGACACAGTCTGCTCGGCCGATCACAGCCCGCTCGCGCTTCGCGTCAGATACTTGAATCAATCCGGAATCCACAGTTTGCTGCCACCGTCATCCGACGCGGCTTGGCCGCCGGATGCTTGACGACGCGCCTTGATGCGAACGTACGGCGCGATGAACTGGGCACGGTGGGCGAACGATCCAGGCAGCGCATCGCGTTTCGCATGGACGGGTTCGACCAGATCTTCGATTGAAAATCCTGCGCGACACATGCCTCCGATGATCTGTTCCCAGCGGTGCAGGAATTCAACGGCTCCGTTTTCGCGTAATCGATTTGCCGTTGCCGAAGTGTGTTTGGGGGGCGGGACCGGGGTGTCACGGTAATAGGTGTGCTGGATGGGATACGATCCATCCGCCGCTGATTCGGGACTCGCTTGCAGAGAGATGGGGTTTTTGTGCTGGCTGACGTAGATGCCGCCAGCCCGCAGCACGCGTGCAACCTGCTCGAACACGACCCCAATATTGCGGACGTAACAGGTGCTGACGGGTTGAGCGACGATGTCAAATTCCGCCGCCTTCAGCATCGACAGATCCTCCATCGATGTTTCTAAAATCCGCAGCGAAAGGTTTCGTGCAGCGGCCACTTGGCGATCCAATTCGAGCATCGCAGGGCTGAGATCGACGACCGTCACATTCGCTCCCGCTGCAGCATACAGCGAACTTTGTCGTCCTCCGCCCGCTGCCAAGCAGAGCACCCGCAATCCTTTGATCGATTTTCCGAGCCAGCCGAGCGGATCGAGCGTTCCCAGCGGATCGGCCAATTCACTGTCTTTGGCAGGCTGGCACAGCGGGTTTCTGGCGTCCGCCATCGCATCGTAAGTCTGGCGATTGGCACGCAGAATCTGGTCGTTGTTCATTCGGAACGTTTTAGGAGGAGAATCGGAGATGGAGGGCGACGCCAGCAGCGTCATGCAAAAAAGTCATGCAACCGAAGCGGAGGGGGCCGCCGAGGTCTTTCCTGGGGGTTTGTGGACGCAATGGCAGCCCATACCGGACTGACCCCCCCGGAATCAGCGAGAAACCGGGAACGCATTTTCACGGCAGACGTACTCAGCGAAATTTCTCTAAAAAGACGAATTTAACGTGCTTTACGAACACCGCCAGATTGATTCTGGTAGGTTTCTGTTGCGAAACAGGGAACTTTGCTTGCTCATAGAGCATCGGATCGGATATGGAAAGCCAGGACGGTTTTCAAAGCCTGCAAAGATTTATGGTCTAAAGAACTATGTCTGTACCCAAAGATATCCTCGATTCACTGCTGAGCGCGTACATGGATGACGCGCTAAGTGCTGACGAACGCACGCGTGTCGATCAGATGCTGCGTGATGATGCTAGCGTTGCAAGTGAACTTGAGCAATTAATCCAGTTGCGTGAATCGTTGCGTCAGATTCGTGACGAAGATCGCAATGTGACGTTGCCTGCCAATTTCGCCCAATCGGTGATCGAGGCCACGGTCGCTCGCGGCCGCGCCGAAGGGTTAAGCGACGATCATCCCGTGATGCGTTTGTCGGAGCAACCGAGTCCGATGGTGTCGCGTGAACGCACCTCGGTTTGGCGAGTGGTTGCGCCGCTGGCGGCAATCGCAGCATCGCTTGCGATCGCATTTTTCGCGACGCGTCCAGGTGTCGATGGAGATCCCGTGGCCTTGCTCGACCCCGAAGTGGATCAGGTTGCGACGGCGGACGAGTTGAATCCAGCCACGACTGCAGAAATCACATCGAATCCCGATTCGGCCAAAACCGAACCCGGCGACACGATGATTGCGGCTGCCGATGGCAACAATAACCGGGACGTCACAATCGATGCGTTGGCGGAGGCGAGCGTTGCAACACGAGGGGCTGATGGCGTTAACGCTGATGGGGCCACGGTTGATGAGGGCACGGTTGGTGAGGCTGCGGTTGAAAAAGTCGATCAAGATACAGGGATGAGAATCGCGTCAGTTTCACCCGCAGTCAAAGCTGTCGGTCCCGACGCAGCGATCAACTCAGACGACCGCAAGCTTGGCGATCGCAAACCGGCGGCTGCCGACGTGGTGGCGATCAAGGCGATGTTGGTGCTCGATGTTCGCCGGACGATGGACGGTCGCAATACTCGCTCGGTCGAAACAGCGATGGAGTTAACGGGGATCGATTCGGCCAGTCGTAAGGCGGTTGACGAGAACGTCGTTCGGTTTGCCAACGAAAACAAGGCGGATGATGAGAGCGCGAGTTCCGCCAGTGTGCTGTATTTGGAGGCACCCGCGAAACAGCTGGACCAATTCATCTTGCGGTTAATCGCGGATGAACAAGGCATCGAATCCGTCAGTATGACGATCGCCAATGATCCTCCATTGGTGGCAATGATCCAATCGCTTCGCGACGTTGATCCGACCAAAATCAAGCACTCAACATCGTGGCAATTGGATGCGGGCGCCGATGGGACCAACGCGTTGGCGAGTCACTTGAGCGATCGTCCGTATGTTCGACTCAACTCGGCGACCGCGAACATGGCGGTTGCGGGCAGCGTCGACGAAAGTGGCTCGGCGTCTACATCGTCCGACATCATCGGACGCGTGTTAGTCATCGTCCGCTAATGATCTGGCAGGGACCAGCGTAGCGGAAGTTGTCAACGACTTTATTGAATCGCTGAACAGGTCGAAACTCACGCACGAGTTCTGCTACGTCAGTAATTGTTCCGGCGAACTTAAGCACACGCTTTGTTGGACAAGCGGGCGATCTTAGCTCGGTACATCGCCCGATTGAATTCACGCGAGACCTTTTCAAGCGAAAAGCTCCTCTTTTTTCCCACCCCGATCGTGCTGCCACCGAGTTCCACGGTTAGATCGCGAATTCCCGATGGGTCGAGCGTCAACAAGCGGACGCCGGTGATCCAGTGCATTTGTAAGGTGGTGTCGACCGGGCGGTCAAACGTCTCGGTTGCTCGCAGCAGCCTTTTAGCCGCCAACCGGGTAACCCATTGACCCGACGTTCGCAGTGGCGTGATCGTGGGCAGCAGGATTCGGTGGCCTCCGCGTGACGACAACGCGATCACATCGCGGGGAACATTTCGAACGGGAAGCTGGACATAGGAATCTTTGGGCGCGTGGGCGCGAACAAATTCGATGGCACCGCGAAACCGATCGCTGTCGACCAGCACATCGTCTTCGAGAATCAACGCCGCATCTAATTCGCTGTCGAGAATTTTTTGCCAAGCGTTTCGGTGGCTTAGAAAGCAGCCGATTTCGCCTCGACGAAGTGCAAACGGGTAACGGGGCTGATGAACATGGCGGTGGTAACACGCTGCCACCTCGGCGTCGCTCATTTCGCTGCCATCGACTGCAGGCAGAATCTCGGCGTCCATTGGCAATTGACTCAGCAGCGACTTCGCATGCTCAAACCGAGTCGTGGCTCGTTCCAAACTGATGACGAATGCACGTGCCAACATGGTGGTTCTCGCGAAAAGGAAGTTTGTAGGTCACTCTAAAAATGCCGGGGGGCCAAATGCACACTCGCTGATAGCAGATTGAGCCCGCAGATCGCTAGCCCGGATTATTGGCGTGGTTCGCCCAATGCCATCGACATAGGCACTAAACGGGAGAACGTTTGTAGCGGTACGGCGCAAGCCGCCCGGTAAATCTCGAACGTTTCACTCGCTGCAACTGGACGGCTTGCGCCGCAAACGCTACCAAAGCAGATGGTATTAACGGTTCGCCGGCGGAGTGATGGTTTCCTACAGCGCTGATTGTTGCCTAAAGCGTGATCCACCCCAGTTGGCTTGGTTTTGTGCCGCGTTTGCGATGCGCGGAAATCAGCGACGGCATCCACAGCAGGTGATCGACGACCGCTAGCAAGGCGTTAGGGTCGATCGGTTTGAATAGGCACCGCGTGGGGACCTTCATCGCTTCGGCTTTCTTTTCCAGTCCAGCCCAGCGGCTTTCGGCAATCATTACCACCGAGAGCGTTTCGTAGCCTGGGATTTTTCGCATGCTTTCGATCGACTCGAGCACCGCGGCGGCATCATCGGCGACGTCCCACAGCACCAAATCCTGATTCCCCATTTTCAATGCTTCGATCGCAGAATCGGCGGTGCGGGCACAGACACAGCCGTAACCACGCGAATGCATCACCCCCGCGGTGGCGATTAACGAAAGCGGGCTAGGGTCCACTACGACGATCGAAGCCTGCTTTTTGGGCTCGTTTATGGGGGCGTCGTGGCGAAATTCGTGTCCCTGCATCGGTGCACTCTTGGGTGGAAAGCGGGTGGATTGTCCTGCCTTAGCAATACCGAGATCCGTTGTCGCGAATCAAGATCGCTATCGTGGTTGCGTAAAACCCGATTCGTACCGACAATTCTCGCCAAGACGATGACTGTCGATTCTTTTAAAAAGCAAATATCAGATCCCCTAATATTCCGTCCCTTCCTGTCCTGTCCACTTTGAACCACTGATGAATCAAACACCCGATCCCGCACCGAATGCTTCCGGCGAAGACGCTACCGACCCTCGCGTGGCTCGTCGAAACAAATTGAATCAGCTCGTCGAGCGAGGCATCGATCCGTACGGCAGTCGATTTGACGATCGAAAATTGATTTCCCAGTGCCGTGAACTTGCCGATGAGGTCAAATTTGTGACCAAAGAAGGCAAGACGCTCGATCTGCCAGATTTTGATGCGGGGGACGTCGATTACCGCCAATGGAAAACCGATAACGGTCCTGGCGAAGAAGTCGGCCCAAAGGTGCGCGTCGCTGGCCGCATCATGCTCGCGCGGCCGACCGGAAAGTTGATCTTTCTGAATCTGAAAGACTGGACCGGCAACATTCAAATCTTCATCGGCAAGAACCAAGTGGGCGAAGAGGATTTCGACCTCGCCAAGCTGTTCGACCTCGGCGACCTCGTGGGGGCCGAAGGACGGCTCGGCCGCACCAACACGGGTGAACTGACCGTGTTCGCCGAAAAATTGTTCTTCTTGACCAAGATGCTTGAACCGGCACCCGAAAAGCATGCCGGTTTGACCAACCCCGATTTACGTCAGCGAATGCGTTACGCCGACCTCGCCTTTAACGATGGCGTGATCGAAACATTTTTGAATCGCACGCGAATCGTCAAGTCGATTCGGCAGACGCTCGACAACGATGGGTTCTGTGAAGTCGAAGGACCGACGCTGCACACGATCCCCGGCGGTGCAGCGGCACGTCCCTTCATGACGCATCACAATGCGTTGGACATGAAATTGTACATGCGGATCGCGCTCGAATTGCACTTAAAGCGTTTGATGGTCGGCGGCATGGAACGCGTCTACGAGCTTGGGCGAGTGTATCGCAACGAAGGGCTCAGCCCGCGTCACAATCCTGAATTCACGATGTTGGAACTGTACCAAGCGTACGGCGACTACGAATCGATGATGGATTTGACCGAGCAAATCATTGCCGATGCAATCCAAGCCACCGGAGGCGACTTTAAGCGTGAATTCGATGGCAAGATGGTCGATTTTACTCCGCCGTTTCAGCGTGCGACCTATGCCGATCTGTTCCAAAAAGCGACCGGCATCGATCCCACCGACGACGAAGGCGTGATGGCATACGCCAAGAAGTTAAAGCTGGAAACTGCGAACAAGCACCCTGACGTGATTCGCAACGAAATCTTTGAAGAGAAGGTCGAAGATTCGCTCGAAGGTCCGATCTTTGTGATCGATTATCCGGCCAGCATCTGTCCGCTCACAAAACGCAAACGAGACAATCCCGAGATTGCCGAGCGATTTGAATTGTTTGTGTTGGGGATGGAAGTTGCCAATGCTTACACCGAGCTGAACGATCCTGATTTGCAACAAGAGTTGTTCGAGACTCAATTGCAAGGGCAACAGGAAGAGGATTCGATGGCGAAGATGGACCACGATTTCGTCCGTGCACTGCGTTACGCAATGCCGCCCGCTGGCGGACTCGGGATCGGCATCGACCGTTTGGTGATGTTGTTGACCGGGCAACGCTCGATTCGCGACGTGATCCTGTTCCCGGTCCTGCGTCCCGAGACCAACGAATAGTCGATGCGTCGCGGTACTGTCACCTCGCCCAAACGTAGTTTGGGAGAGGTCGAGCAGAGCGTGGAGCGATTGCTCGGGTGAGGGCCGACCGAGCAATCCGAGTCGAACGACACATCAAGCGTGCGCGGTCGGCCCTCACCCGGACGAGGCCTCAAGGGCCCGTCCGACCTCTCCCTAGCTTCGCTCGGGCGAGGTGACTTGCGTAATGTTGCCTTTGCGAAACTTCGCTCGGGCGAGGTGACGTCGTTGCCGCCATACCGGAACTTCGCTGTCGCTGCGTTCCGGCCTGCGTACACCTACGTTCGTCTTTCGGCTCGTAATTCCTCGGCCAATCGTTCGCGAAAAATCTTGCTGTTGTGCCGGATATCAACCGGCAACGGCGTCCGGCGAATAATGATTTCTTTGATCCGGCGTGTGATCGGATTGCGAGCGGCTAATTCGAGTAGCTCCGTTCGCAGGCCGTCCGCGTCCGCGATCGGCTTACCGTGGTTTTGCCGACAATCGATCGTCTCGATCATCACCACCGGCGTTTGCTCGGGACGTTCGCCACGCGCAACGAGTGCCGAGCGATAAACGCGGGGATGCGAGTTAAAGATTGCTTCGCAGGGAATTGTGAACAGAGTTCGATTACCCGCTTCGATGCGGTGAGTTTTGCGTCCGCAAAACCAAAATCGGTCTCGAGTGTCCAAATAGCCCACGTCGCCCATGCGATGCCAGACGCGGTCGCCGTCTTGGATTTTGTGCATCACATTCTGGTCCGATCGGACCACGTACTGAGTCGTTACCATCGGTCCTGAAACCATCAATTCGCCAATTTTACCTTGCGGCATTTCCTCGGTTTCATCGATTTGTTTCATCGGTCCGTCATTGATCTTGATCACACGCCACTGGACTCCTTCAAAACGAGTGCCGACACACACACCTTTGCCCTTGGCCGCAGCAGGCCCCGTTTCGGCAATCACTTCGCGTGATTCGATCGAGGCGATCGGAAGCGCCTCGGTCGCGCCGTAGGGCGTGACGATATTGACTTCGGGGTCAAGCAAACCGCGAAGCTTTGCCAGCGTCGCGGCGGGAACCGGCGCCCCGGCCGATAACACACGCCGAAGCGTTGGAAACGGTTGCTCGACATTGTTGGCTTCGCACCAACGGACGACGGTGTTCCAAAGAGCAGGCGAGCCAAACGCTTGGTCGACTTCCCATTGATTGGCGGCTTCGATCAAACGTTGCGTATTCACTTCGGCAGGTTTTGTGGGATCCATGTCCGGGATGATCGTGGTCACCCCCATCACCGCATCGAACAATCCGAACAGCGGAAAACAGGCGAGGTCTCGCGAACCGCGATGGATATCGTAACGCTCACGAATCCGGTCGATTTGCGCATGAAATGTGCCGTGGGTGTACAGCACCCCTTTGGGAGGTCCGGTGCTGCCAGTGGTAAAGATGATCGCTGCCGCGTCGCTGCGCTCGATCGTCGGCAGAATATCTTCGGATGCTTCTCGGCCTCGCTTGGCAATTTGATCTAGCGTTTGCCCACCCCACAGCCAGCGTCTACCGACCGTGACATTCCATTTGGCCTGCGGAAATCGGCTTCGCAGCACGCTGCGAATCGCTTGTGCCTTGGGGATGCCGACAAAGCCATCGGGATCCGATTCGCTCAGACATTTCACCAAATGTTTGCGGCCGATGCCGGGATCGATCAGGATCGCGACCACGCCCGCTTTCAGTAGTGCAAAGACAAGTTCGATAAACTGGCCGCCGAACGGGACCAGCATCGCCAGCCGCATGCCTGGTTTGACGCCCCAAGCGATCAGCCCGCGAGCGATCTCGTCACTGCGTTGGTCAAGGTTCTCGAAAGTGGTCAGATCGTACTGACGCATGCCATCGGACCGCGGTGGCCCGCTAGGCTCTGCAATCGCGATTCCGCCAGGCGATAAATTGCGGATGATTCGCAAGCGAGCGGCGACATTGCCATCTTTGACTTGGCTGGTCATGACGTGGCCTCGTGGGGAGCAGGCTTCGGTGAGGTGTTTCTTATCGAAGAGTTAATTGGAACGGACTTACACGCATCGATCAGTGTTTGAATGACCAGCGTGGCGATGTTCTCAGTACACACTTGTTGCAGTCCCTTCCATCCTGGGACGGCATTCACTTCCAACACTCGCGGCGCATCATCGTCACAATCAACCAGGTCGACCGAGGCGAATGTTAGCCCCATTGTCGAGGTGATTTGTTTGGCCATGGTGATCTGTTCACGGCTCGGTTGGATTTGCGTTGTCGTTGCCCCATGCGAATGATTGGTGCGGAAATCGCTTGGGTTTTCACGGCGGGCGGCGATCACATGATCACCAATCACTAGCAGCCGAGTGTCACGTCCACCAGGATGAACAAACGCTTGCACGTAAAACACGGCATCGAGTTGATCGAGTGTCGAAAAGGTGTACCAAGCCAATTGCGGGTCCTGGATTCGCATCACCCCGCGTCCTTCGCCGCCAAAGAGAGGCTTGACCACACAATCGCCGCCGAGTCGCTCGAACGCCGCCATCGCTTCGTTCCGCGACTGCACCACGATCGTTTCAGGAACGAGATAGCCGAGCCGGCGAACATGAGCGAGCGTGGCAAATTTGTCGATCGCGATCTCCAGGCCTCGCGGCGAATTGATCACGGTAACAGGACGATCGTTGGCGATCGTATCGCCTGCCAAAGCATGCAGGATAGAAAGCCGAAAAGTGATTTTTTCCAGCGATCCTGCCGGCATCGTTCTCGCCAACACGGCATCATACCGATCGATTGAGATCGCAGCGGCAGTGAAACCATCCGCACCCAGATCGACAGCGTTCAGGTGGGGGGCGGATGTCAGAGGGAGCGAATTTGATTGGATCGAATTTGATTGTAGCGAATTTGATTTGAGCGAGGCAAACAGCGACTCATAGTCACTGCCATGCAGCTCGCAGCCGAGTCTATCGGCGGCGCTTCGCAACTGGCTCGCGTGCCAACCTTGGCCGCATCCAAGCACGAGAAATCGCTTGCCGCTCATGATGAAAACGATTGACGAAGCACATCGGTGGCGATTTTGCCATGATTCCAAGTTCGACCGCTGTGTAGATTGTGGATCGTCACCACCGCGGGGCTGAACAACATCGGGTCGACTTTGTAAAAGTCGTATTCGTATTGCTTGAACGTCTTGGCAAACGGTTGTCCGTAGTCCGCGGAGGTGTTGCTAGGCACCTTGGCTGCGACGGCTTCGACCGCGTCGTCGTCACAATCGACCCACAATGAAACGGTGGCTCCATAGAGTACGGCGTCGTTGGTCCGTCCGATTCCGGCGACCGTGTCGCCCGGTCTCGCCGGTGGCGGCAGCGGAGCGTGGCCGGTGGCCGAGACGATGTTGGTGACGTCAAACTTCAGTTCATGCAGTTTATGCATGGCCGTTTCGATTGCACGCGAGACGACCTGGACACTGCCTGCGATCGACGTGCTCGGCGCGATCGCCAAACGGACTTGGTTTGCGGCGACGCTGCACTGATCGGCGATCATCGCGATTACGTCGGCATCGGGCAAACGGTCTGATTCGAGGACGCCGACCACGGTGTCGGCAGATTCGACCAATTTCAATTCGACCAGCGCCTCTTCGCGGCCTCGCGCGGCTCGCATGGGGCCGCTGCCCATCGCAAAATAGTGGTCCGTTTGCACAGGCCAACCGGCATATTGAGCCGCCAAACACGCTTTTAGAGGTTCATCAGTGCAGACAAAGATGGCGTTGTTGCTGCCCAGCGTGGCTGTGTCGCAGGGGGCGATCAGGATTTCGGCCTGGTCCGCCATACACAATCGAGCGAGCTGGATTCCGGCGCGAAGCGAACCGCGAGTGTGGATGCCTGCGTCCAGCACTGTGCCGCCGCCAATCTCAGAAACCAAGCACTGCAGCGACGATGCGTCCGCGGCAAGACGCATGAATAATTCGTTCGTTCGTTGGTTTAGCATGGGCAAATGGTCCCCCAATCCATCGGATTTGTCTAGTCGGCGTTTGGGGCTGGATTTGCAAAGTCCCCTGCCCAAAGAGGGCTTTTTCGATCATGCTTTCCCTTGCGCTACTGCCAATCAGCGAGAAATTTCAAAGGCACCGACTTCACTTCGCGTCCACCCCTAATCTGCTCATGTCGCTCAGCATCATCCCCTACCCGCACCCCACGTTGCGTGTCAAAAGTTCTCCTATTCGACGTGTCGACCAGGCGTTGAAAGACCTTGCCAACGAAATGCTCGAACTGATGTATGGGGCTCAGGGGGTCGGTTTGGCCGCGAACCAAGTCGATCTGCCGCTACGAATGTTTGTCGTCAATGCGTCAGGCGTGAAAGGCGAAGGCGAGGAGTTGATCCTGATCAATCCTGAACTGCAGATGCCGCGTGGCAACGAATCGGAACAAGAGGGGTGTCTCAGTTTGCCTGGGATCTACGGCCAAGTGAAACGCCCCAAGGCGATCCGGCTGAGTGCATATGACATCAACGGCAACGCCATCGAACGCAACGTCGACGGGTTTCTCGCTCGCGTCTTGCAGCATGAAAACGATCACCTCGATGGCGTGCTGTTTTTTGATCGGATGAATGACGAAGGACGCAGTGAGTTCGCCGGCGCGTTGGATGAACTCGAGACCGATTTCCGATCCAAGCAGTCGGCTGGTGCGATCCCGTCGGACCAGGATCTACTGGCTCGTTTGGACCAATGGAGAGAGCGATATGCCTAGTTCGGAAAAGCTGCGAATCATTGCGATGGGGACAGGCCCGTTCGCCGTCCCATCGCTGGAAGCGCTACGGACCGCCGGACACGAGATCGCCTTGGTGGTCACCCGTCCGCAACCGCCAGTGAAAAGTCGTAAGGGAGCCCCCCCGTCGCCCGTCCGGCAATGGGCAATCGAAAACGATTTGCCGCTGTTCGATCCCGACAACATCAATGATGAATCGGCGGTTGAGCGGTTAAACGCCGTGGCGGCCGATTTGTTGGTCGTTTGTGATTACGGGCAAATCTTGAAGCCCGCGGCGCTGGCCACCGCTCCGCTCGGAGGCATCAATTTGCATGGTTCGCTGTTGCCCGCCTATCGTGGTGCCGCGCCGGTTCAGCGGTCACTGCTCAGCGGCGATGCGATTACCGGAGTTTCGGTGATTCACATGACGCCTCGACTCGATGGAGGCCCGATCCTTGCCACTCGCCAGACGCCGATTGCGGTCGACGAAACCGCAGGCGAGCTGGAAGATCGACTCTCGAAGATTGGCGTCGAAGCGACGCTCGAGTCGGTCGCATTGTTGATGCAGTGGGATCGGTCCAGCGAGATCGGTACGGTTCAAGACAAAACCAAGGTCACCCGCGCCGCTCGGCTTTCCAAAGCGGAAGCGGAAATCAACTGGGACCAATCCGCACGGATGATCGATTGTCATGTACGCGGAATGCAGCCGTGGCCAATCGCGTATTGCTTTGTGCCTGTCGCCGGGAAAGACGAACCGATCCGAGTCGCCGTAAAACAGGTTCAGCGGCTCGGTGCGGTGCCCGCTGGCGTTTCACCGGGCACGGTCGATGTGGATGACGAAGGGCGTTTCAAGGTCGCTTCGCAAGACAATTGGGTGCAAATCGTCCGTTTGCAACCCGCTGGGAAACGCGAGATGGCGGCCGAGGAATTCCTCCGCGGCCATCAACCACAGAATCTTGCGTAGCGAGACGAAAACGTCGCGAATCAAACCCGTCGCGAAATGAACCAACCATTTTGTCGCCGTCCGCGTCTTCGCGGTTCGTCTAGTTCGCTGCCGTCTTGGTTTCCAGTGCTTCGCGGATGAATGCCGGGCGATTGGTAGTGATGCCAAACGCACCCAGTTTGGAAAAGTAGTTGGCGTCGGTGGGCGAATCGACGGTCCAGACGTGGAACTCGTCACAACCACCTTGCTTCATCGTGTCAACGAATACCGCGTCAATGACTTGGGTGTTGCCTTGCATCCCCACGCCGTTGGCACCCGATTGTTTCACCGTCTTTGCGATCTGGTCCGCCGTGGGAGTCCACTGGCCCGTGGTCTTGTTCTGTTTAAAACTGGTCAACCAATGTGATTTCACGTTGGGAAGCAGACGCTTGCAGTCGGCGATCACCTTGTCGTTAAAGCAGATGATCAGCAGTTTGATTTTCGAGTGATCCAATCGCTCGAGTTCCGCTTTCAGGAAGGGAACAATTTTCTCGTCGCTTTTAAGTTCGATCACAAAGGTGCGGTTCTCGGGCACTGTCTTGAGGACTTCGGCAAAGGTCGGGATGGGCTCGTTGGCCCATTTCGCAGCTTTCCATTTGCCCGCATCGAGTTTGCGAAGTTCGGCAAGTGTCGATCCTTCGACTACCAGTTTTTTACCCGCCGTTCGTTTGGTGTCCTTGTCGTGAATGCAAACGATTTTGGAATCGGCCGTCAGGTAAAAGTCACCCTCGACACCATCGGCGTTTTGATCCCAAGCCAGCCGAAACGCGGACAAGGTATTTTCAGGCGCATCATGCGACGCACCGCGGTGGGCGACAATCATCTGAGAGAACGCCAAATGAGGCACGGAAACGACAACAACCAAAACAAACAGAGGTAGCAAGCGTGATCGCATAGCAATTGGACTTTGAGCGGGTAGGAGAGGCGGGGAGAGGACGTCATTGAACATCGCTATCTTAGCGAATTGCCGTGAACGTTTTGTGAAGGTTCCGCAAGTTGTGAAGGTTCTGCAGACATTTGTGGGATTGGATTGCAGGCGGTCATCGAGCATCGATGCAGCTGTTGGCTCCAATCCGCTCGGACGCCTCATGCCGTATGGGCTGCAATCAAAATCGATCGCCGTGTTGTTGGCGAGCTATCGCAATCGTGGTTGCGCTTCGCAATCGCGGTTGAGCTTTGCTACCGCTGTTCGCGATAGGTCGTCCAGCTCAGGTAGACCATGACGCCACCGACGACGACGAAAGTGATGTCCATCAACAGGCTAGCAGATCGCATGGGAGCGACTTCATGCATTCCTATTAGCCCCATCACGGCATCTGCTAGAAACAGAACTAGAATCAGGATCGATGCCACAAGGCTGATCAAACAGAGCGCCTTTGGCATCAATAACCTCGTGTATGGAGCATGGAGCAGTGTGATGGGATAAACGGGGGCTTCTGGGAATGACACAGAGTATAGTTGCTCTTGGCCATGTTCCCCAGACCTGGGCCTGCTAGCTAAATTGACGATTCTGAAATCAAAAATGATCTTTGCAGGTTAATTCGAGGAGAGGGACAATGGCGACAAAAAACACAAGAAGTCAGGGAAGAAATTCGGGTGTGGGGTCCGATTGTGACAGCTCCCTCCCTTCGGCGTGGCTCGATGCCATCCAGACCGACCCCTGGGCTTGGTGGCGGAGCCAGATGCCAATTACCGAAAAATTCGCCTATTTTGACCACGCTGCGGTCGGTCCGCTCAGCCAAGGTGCCTTTGACGCGATGTCAAATTTCTTGGACCAGGCCTCGCGTTTGGGCGATACGGTCTGGCCCACTTGGGCTGCGAAGAACGAAAAATTGAGGCGAGATGCGGCCCAGTTACTGAATTGTGCCGCTCGCGAAATTTGCTTGGTTCCCAATACGTCGACCGGAATCAACATCGTCGCCGAAGGCTGGCCATGGCAAGCGGGCGACAGTGTGGTGATCCCGGATGGCGAATTTCCAAGTAATCTGTTTCCCTGGATGAACCAGCAGTCACGGGGTGTGGATGTGCGGATTGTCCCGCGACATGAGGGAGAGGTCCGAATCGGCGACCTGATTGAAGCGGCCGATCAATCGACGCGGATGATTGCGGTCAGTTGGGTGGGTTACGCCAGCGGATTTCGCTTGGATATCGCCGACTTGGTGGCTCAGGCCCATCAACGCGGCATTCTGGTTTTTCTTGATGCGATCCAGGGGCTGGGGATGTTTCCATTGGATCTGGAACGAGTGCCTGTCGATTTTCTCGCTGCCGACGGACACAAATGGTTGCTGGGGCCCGAGGGAGCCGGAATTGCCATGATTCGCGGCGAACATTTGTCGAAAATTCGAGTCGGCAATGTCGGCTGGGGCAGCGTCAAGAACTCGTACAATTACAATGAGCCCAAGCTTGAATTGCGTGACGAGGCAGCTCGTTTCGAAGCGGGTTCGGCCAATATGGTCGGTCTCGGGGGCTTATCGGCAAGTTTGGAAATGTTTTTGGCGGTGCGGCAATGTCACGGCGATCAAGCGATCGGCGATCGGGTCGTCAGCCTGGCAACCCGGCTGGACGGTTTGCTTCGCGATTTGGGCGCCCAAACCTCGCTTGCCGCGGCTCCAGAGAACCGTAGTGGGATCGTCAATTTTTCGATTGCCGGCGCCGAGCCCGCAGCGATTCGCAGTCGCGGACTCGAGCAGGATGTCGTGCTGAGTTGCCGTGGCAGCGGGGTTCGCGCCAGTATTCACGCCTACAATAACGAAGAAGATCTGCAGCGTTTGGTCGCGGTGGTGCGTTCGTTTTGCTGAAGATGCTCTCTGCTTGAATCGCTCTGCTGAACTCTAGAAAATTGAAACCACGGAAACGGGTACCGATGCCACAACCTCACACCGCTGTTTACACCGGATCGTTTGACCCGGTCACGTTGGGGCACTTGCACGTGATCGAGCGGGCATCGCGTTTATTCGACAAGCTGATCATCGGGATCGGGATCAATGCGGACAAAAAGCCGCTTTTCGACCCGCAAGAGCGGGTCGCGTTGCTGGAAAATGTCACGCATGACTTCTCGAACGTCTGTGTCGAGGTTTTCAGCGGGTTGGCCGTCGATTTTGTTCGCAGCGTTGATGCCAACATTATGGTGCGAGGAATCCGGCCGCTGACCGATACCGCGGGCGAGTTTACGATGATGATGGCGAATCACCAGTTAGATCCCGGCATCGAAACCGTGTTTTTGATGGCGGACGAGCGGTTTGCTCATATCAGCAGTTCGCTACTCAAGCAAATCGCCTCGTTGAGCGATGATGACGAGCAGCTGGCCAAGTTTGTTCCGCTGAAAATCATTCCCGAGTTGCGAAGCAAGCTGCGGTCGTGACCGCCATTTGCACCTTGTCGACCGCTCGCGTCGAAGAGCAAGCGGTAAAGAAGTGTCCTGGGGGGGGCCGGTCGGTTACTAACCTCCGTCCCGCACTACTCGCCTTCGTAGGAACCGAAGACCCAGCTGATCGTTGCGGGAGCGTCAAGCTTGGTGCTGCCGATGCCTTTTTCGGCATGCTCGCCGTCGATCTTGTACTTCCAGCCTTCTGTCGAAGTGGTCGAAACGCCATCGATTTCGCTAATAAACGCAGTGACCCCTGATCCGGTGATCGTGACGGGAACCTCGTCGATCGAGCGCATCACGTCTTCGACGGTCGAACCGGCATGAATGTCGGTGCGGGTGAATTCTTGTTTGGAATCCTTGCCTTGGATCACCACCGTGACCTTGATGGTTTCGCCATCACCGGTATCGGACGCCGTCACTGCGGATGTGTCCCCCGGCGCTGCGTCGGGGGTATCGGGCGTGGATGTTCCGCAACCCGCGATCAATAGCGTCACCGCCAACAAACCGATCGTGATGATGTCGATCGGTGGCCGTGAAACGCTGCAGCGGGGCGTGAATTTCGATTGGAATTTGTTGATGTTTCTCATGCACGCGATGATAGCGGCGCGAGCAATCAAGCAAAAGGGATTACATAATCCCGCCATGAGTCCGGATAGGCGTCATATGGCTGGGCGAATCGAGGAACCAGAATCGTTCCCATTCGTCGACGAGCGAACGCAAGTCTTCGGAGGTGTACAGCAATTGTTGTACGCGGCGTTCTGGCCGAGCGGAGTAGATCGGCACAAAGCAGCCGACCGTGGTGGTCAAAACTACAGCCAGCACGGTGAGTTGCAAGATTCGTCGCATCGAACGTTCCTCCATGAACGGTCTAAGTCAGATTTCGTGTGCGTTTTTCAGTTAGCCTTCGCCCCATCTGCCGGTCGGGGCGTCAGGTTTGGTGGCAGGGGTTTGGTCGGTGTGATTGAGAGGAACTTCGTTGCGTGCGGGATCATCCGTTTTAGCGGATTCGGTCGTTCGTATTTCTTCCTCGTCCAGGTCGCGGACTTTCAGTTCCATGTACTTTCCCGGCTTGAACGTCACGACGTGCTTGCTGGGAACTTCGACCTGCTGGCCAGTACGAGGATTGCGGGCTTTGCGAGCGGCTCGCGGTTTGACTTCAAAAACTCCAAAGTTTCGAAGCTCAATCCTTCGCTCTCGTACCAAGCAATCAACGATGGCGTCAAAGGTCTTTTGTACAATTTCCTTCGTCTGCTGTTGAGTCAGTCCTACCTCTTCCGAGATCGTTCGCACGATATCTTTCTTGGTCACACGTGACTCCCTGAGAACACGATCCCTTTACAGGGAATCGCTCTAAACCCTTTGCTAGTTTCAACTTAAACGCTTTTGGAGTCTAAGTCCTCAATAGCACGCCGTCAAGATACTCGGGCGTGATTCTCGGCAAAGGATTCAGTTCACAGTTTGTCTCACAAGCATCATCGGCCTGGCGAACCGCTATTCTTGAACCAAACGGCATAATCCGCACAAAAGGACCAAAATGGTTCTTCCGTACCGTTTTGACCCCTGAATTGGACAGTCGGTGAATCGACAACGGTCCGAATACGACTTCAAGGGGGGCAGATGGCTACCGAGAGGGCGGTTGCCAGCACTGCTACAAAAAACACCGGTTTGGACGCCGAAATTTAGATGACATTGGGCTCTCACTGCCCCGTTATAATTCGGTCCGACATCGATTGTCGCCACTTCCACCTTTCCACCCTTTCTCGAGCGATACGAAATATTCATGAATCGATTCATTCTGTTGAGCCTTGTGATTTGCTTGGCCCTTTCGCTTGCAAACTCGCCGGTCCTGTTCGCTCAGACTGCAAATGAGAATGCTGGCAACGCCGAGGCTAAGGCGGCGGACGGTAAAAATAGCGAAGAGAACGTTGATGAAGAACAAGTTGCCGAAACGGAAGCGATCGAGCCGTTGACGATCGGTTCCAAAGCACCCGATTTGGATATCGAGCACTGGATTCACGATGGCAATGGGGCTTTCGATCCTGTCACCAAGTTTGAAAAGAACAAAGTCTACGTGGTCGAGTTTTGGGCGACTTGGTGTGGGCCCTGCATCGCAGCGATGCCACATGTTGTCGCTCTGCAAAAAGAGTACGCCGATCGTGGAGTGCAAATCGTCAGCGTCAGTACCGAGCCGCTGGAGACCATCGAAAAGTTTCTCCAGCGCGAGGTGCCTGGAGCCAAATCCAGCGACAATTCGGCTCAAACCTTTGATGATCTGACCCGCAGTTATTGTTTGACCACCGATCCCGATCGATCGACTTCCAAGACGTACATGGAAGCGGCCAGCCAGAATGGGATTCCCTGTGCCTTTCTGGTCGGAAAAAGTGGGCTTGTCGAATGGATCGGTCACCCGATGTCGATGGACGAGCCGCTAGCCAAGGTGGTCAACGACGACTGGGATCGCGAAGCGTTTGCCGAGGAATTCAAAGAAGACCAACGTGCGGATCGAATCTTCCAAGAATTCGTCAAAGCGATGCGGAGCAACAAGACCGACCAAGCACTGAAAATCTTGGATGAATATATCGCCGAGGGCAAGCTTGCCTCGCGAGTTTCGCAGATGCAGATGGTCAAAATGCAAGTGCTGGCGGGTGATGATTCGCGAGCCGACGAATTGACCGCTTATGTGCATCATTTGCTGGCGGATGAGTCGCTTGACGCGGAAGCGGTCAATCGATTGGGGTGGACCGTCGCTCGCTACGCCAACGCGGGGAAAATCAGCGACGAAGATACGGTACGTGCTGCTTTGAAAAAAACGCAATCGATTCTGGCGGACGCCGGCGACTCGAAACCGTTTGTGATGGATACGATCGCTCATTTGCAATTCGCACTCGGCGATAAAGCTGCCGCGATCGCGACGCAGACCGAGGCGGTTGAGTTGGCTGAGGAAAGCCGCAAACCGCGTTTGCAACGTTTTCTTGACGAGCTGACTGCCGAACCGGTCGCCGAAGACGACTCGCCGACCGAAAGTACGCCAGAAAAAACGTCTGAAAAATCAGGCGAATAGATGGCTGAAGTCCAGGATGAATCATTGTAAATCCTGTGCAAAAATTCCCGATGGCAGCATCCGTCTGCTGCCATCGTGAGCTGCAGCGGCCAGTGAACTAAACGCGTCTGAGAACCGTATTAACGAGGCTGTATCCCAACGCCCGATTGCGATCGTCGCGTCTGGGATCCACACGCGAATTTTGACCAACGCGTCAAACTCACTTGCCCCCTCTCTCCCAACTCACAACCCTTTCTAAAACAAAGCCCCACTCATGAGACTCCTCGCCAAATTTACCGTTGCCGTGGTCGCCGTCGGTTACCTCGCTTTCGTCTCCGGATGCAGCAAGCCGGCATCCGAGGAAACGCCAACCGCGGTCGTCGACCCGCAGGGACACGACGACCATGGCCATGATCACGACGACGATCATGGGCACGACGAGCACGGGCACGACCATGGCGCTGCTAAGGTGATTGATGCCGACAAGGCGGGGCTGGATGCTGACGCGTTGGTCCACCTGGACCATGCGGAGATGCCCGATACTTATGCCGACAGCGTGAAATTGCTCGGCGAGATGCGGGACAAAATTCGCGATGGGTTCGCGGCGGGGAATGTCGAGGAAGCGGACGGGCCGCTGCACGAAGTCGGCCATCTGCTCGAGCACATCGAAACGCTTGTCGCAAAATCGTCGCTCTCGGACGACCAGAAGAAACAGGCCGCCAACGCGATCGAGTCATTGTTTGATTCGTTTGGCGAAGTGGATGCACGCGTGCATGACAAACAGGGCAAGGCTGGAAAGGAATACAGTGACGTCACTGAATCAGTCGATGCTTCGATCAAAGTTCTTGCCGACTTGGTGGACGCGACCAAGAAATAACACGACCAAGAAATAACACGGCCAACAATAACACGCCGAAAAATGTTCCGTGATGATTCAAGATTGGATTCGATCGATGACACTTACCGCCAAATTAAACGTATCACTCTCCGTGTTTCTGCTGCTGACGCTGGTCGGCTGCGGTGACGAAACGGTTTCCAAGACCGAACGGGTCTCGTCTCCGTTTCTGGTTTCCAGTGAGCCCGCTGGTGCCATCACGCCGACGGAGTTCAAGGAAGCGGCACGTTCCGAGAACGACGCGGCAGACGATACGTCGGCGGAAGATTCGGCGATTGGCAATTCGCTGGCGGCGACCGAAGTCGTGCTGGTAGGAAAAATTGATGCAGGGGATTTGGATCCGTTTGAACCTGGCAAGGCAACGTTTGTGTTGTCGGAATTGCCGGATGCCGAACATGCCGCTGGCGATCCCGATCATGCCAACAATTGTCCGTTTTGTAGGCGGAAATTGAAAAACGCCCCCAAAGTGGTGGTCCGTTTTGTGGACGAATCGGGCGAATTGATCGCCCAGGACGCGCAAGCGATGCTGGGGGTTAAGAAAGGTGATTCGGTGGTGGTCAAAGGGCTCGCAGAGTACCAAGAACCGATCAATATGATCCAAATCAACGCCGAATCGATCTATCGTCGTTGATTCTTGCCCTAGACGATTCAACGCAGTGGGGCCGTGACCGTTTTGGTAAACTGGTTATCCTAGGGCCATCGTCCTCTCTGCACTTTTTTAATTGAATCGAACTGTGAGCGCTTCCTTGCCCGAAAAACTCGACCCAAAGATCAAGCCCGCGGACTTGGAAGTCAAAGATGCCCAGTTAATTTTTAACTCGGTATGGAAGCGGTTGGAGGCCGAATATGGCCGCGAAAATCTGCATTTCCCACGTGAATTGATCCTGCTCGGCGGTGCTCCCGGGGCGGGCAAGGGAACCAACAGTGACTTTATCCGCCAAGTTCGTGACATCTCGTCCGAGCCGATCGTCGTAAGTCAGCTGTTGAGCAGCCCCGAGGCCGAAGCGATCAAATCGCGAGGCGGCATGGTCGGTGACCGTGAGGTCGTTGGCATTTTGTTTCGCGAGCTGTTGAAACCCGAGCACCGAACCGGTGCGATTTTGGACGGCTATCCGCGGACCAAAGTGCAAGTCGAATGTTTGAAGATGCTGTATGACGAAATGAAGGCACTGCGGCGAGAGTTCGCCGATACGCCCCATTTGGTTCACTTCAAACAGCCTCAGTTTCATATCATGGTGCTGTTTGTCGAGGAATCCGAAAGCATCGAGCGACAACTGCATCGCGGCCGCCAAGTGATCTCGCATAACGAAGAGGTCAAACGCACCGGCATCGGAACGCTGTGGGAAGAGCGGCCTACCGATTTCAACGTCGATCTCGCGCGTAATCGTTATCGGGTGTTCAAAGAGCAGACGTATGATGCGTTGGTTTCGTTAAAGCAAATCTTCCATTTCCACTTCATCAACGCTCAAGCCCCGCTGAGTGTGGTGCAAGAGAATATCTTGCGTGAATTGGAATACCAAAGTTCGCTCGAGCTCGATCCGCGGACCTTTCATGCGCTAAATCATATTCCGGTGGCCAGCGACATCATCATGCACGCCCGTCGTGATTTGGTCGTGCGTCTTGATGCCTACGAGATGCAGCAAACCGAATTGTTCCATCAAGTGATCGAGTTGATTGAATCGAAAATGATGCCGATTGTGATCCGGCATGCCATTTCGGGATACTGTAGCATCAATACCGAAAATGCCATTCTCGAGAGCCCGATCGCGCTCAAAATGCTGATCGACGTCTTTTCAGAACGTGGTTTTCACGCCAGCGTCGATTTGCAGCGGGATGAGATTCCAGTGCGATTTGATTTGAAAACCGGTGAGGTGCACTGTCGCCAGAAAAAAGTGTTTCGCATCGCTATCCGTTTCAAAGGATCCGAGATCCGTCGAGGCTAGTGTTTGCGGTTAACGCGTCTGTATTCCAGCAAATCGAAACGAGGTTTTTGAACATGGATTTTGTTAAGAAACATATCGTTGAACCTGGATCGACGGTCCGTCTGAAAAAGATCGACACCGAGCCTGACGGGCCTTTCGAGGACAAGCAAGAAGCTTACGAGTTCACTGCCAAAACCATCGAAAAGATGCGTGAATTGCAGTACCGTTTGTATGTCGAAGGCAAGCAGTCTTTGTTGATCGTGCTGCAGGCCCCTGATGCCGCGGGCAAGGATGGCGTGATTCGCAAGGTTCTCGGTCACCTCAACACGCAAGGCGTTCGCACGTTTCCGTTTAAAGTCCCCACGGAAATTGAACGAGCTCATGATTTTCTATGGCGGATTCATCAGTGCACCCCTGGGGCGGGCCAGGTTTCCATTTTTAATCGTTCGCACTACGAAGATGTGTTGGTGGTGCGTGTCGAGGACTTGGTGCCCAAAAGCGTTTGGAGCAAGCGTTATGAGATGATCAATCAGTTCGAATTGTTGCTTGCCGAAAATGGGACCCGCATCCTGAAGTTCTATTTGCACATCAGCCCCGCCGAGCAATTAGAACGTTTTAAGGAGCGATTGGATCGTCCCGAGAAGCACTGGAAGCTGAATCTCAGTGACTACGAGGCACGTCAGAAATGGGGCCGGTATCGCGAGGCGTACGAAACCGTTTTCGAGAAATGTAGCTCCAAGGCGGCACCCTGGTTTGTAATCCCTGCGGATAAAAAGTGGTACCGCAACGCAGCGGTGTCGGCAATCGTCTGCCAAACGCTCGAGCAGATGGATCCCCAATTGCCAAAAGTGGATGTCGATCTGGACGAAGTCCGTCGACTGTACGAGCGTGAGCAGGCTCAATTAGACGCGGACGAGTAGAGGGCATCGCGGATGCGTAGGGCGCTGCGGAAACGTCGGTGCGCTACTGCGGCACTGCGGGCCGCGGGCCAAGCTAACCTTGGGCTACGGGCATAAAAAAAGAGTCCCTGAGGACTCTGCTAGCCACAGCGACGGACGAGCGTGTCCGTCGGTTGGGTGAGAGGGGGGGGCGGTGGCAGTAACGTGACCAAGCCAGTAACGTGACCAAGGCAGTAACGTTGCCAAATTTCACGCCAACCCTAATGAAAACAGCGAGAATTATTTCTTGCGGTGGCGAATTTTCGCTCGCATGCGGCGTTTCTTACGTCCAACTTTTCGTCGTCCTTTGCCCGTTCGTTTCGTACCCACCTAGTTCGTTCTCCAATGAGATTGGGTTGGTATGGAAAGCCATTACCAACGCAGATTTAATTAATTTTTAAGTTTAAACGCGTCGCCGCAAAGCACAGCCTACCAAAATCAATGCAAATGACCAAGCCCTAGCCCCATTCCGCTGCGGTGATGAGGCGATTTTCGTGGTCAGCGTCATCTAGGTGAACGTGGGATCGTTGTCGCGACCGTAGACAGCGAGTGCCGATTCGAACGTTTCAGCCTTGATTTTGAATTCGGGCTGTGAATCGGTGTAGTGGTTGCAGTGGTCGACCAGCACCCGGTAGAGGAATCGGAACAGGTGACGGGGCACTCGCAGCGACTGGAATGCGGAGAGCATTCGCTGATAACTGACGTCGTCCTCGAACAAATCTTTCGGTTCGGGAGTTTGATTGTCGCCTGCACAAGCCATCATGCGAGCCCGCGCAAGATCGTAGAGGGCTTCACCTGTCCACTGGAATGCGGGGATCACATTCTGCTTGTCCAGCCTCGCTCGCTCGTGAAATTCACGAGTCTCACGCTCAATTTCTCGATGCAATTCTTGAGGCAGCATCATTTTGAATCCCATTCCGGGATGCTTTAGCAGTTTATTGTCGAGCATCGGCCAAACAAAACGCTGCATCAATTCAGGTTTTCCACCTGTCATGTGCGGTTCGTCGACGCGGTCCATCAGCACGATGATGCCGGTATAGCCAAGTTTTCGTAGGATCCCCTGGAACTTGTGCAGCAATTCGTAGCGATCGTCCGTGCGATCGTAGCGGGGTAACGGTTGGCTGGCCAATTCGGACTTGGGGATGCTTTGCAGCACTTTTCGCATCGAGCCGGTTTCACGTTTGCCGACTCGCATGTGTCGATGCATACCGAGTGCGGCAAACTGGCACTTGATAATACGAATCCAGTGCGGAAGCCAGCCGATCACCAACAGCAGTGGCAGTAACCACAGTGCGGTCAAGTCGCGTCCACCCTCAGGAAGCGTGGTGGGCGGAAATAGCCAGCCGACAAAAATGACAGCCACAATCGACCAGGCAATCGCACCAAAGAGTGTCGTTTTGGACGACAAATTTCCATAGCGAAGATGTTTCCGCAACGAATTCCAACGCGACATGAATGTCGAATCGGTCGATTGGTCATAACATGCCGCCAACAACAACAAATCACGCGCCGAGGTGCGATCCAGCGATCGGATCGAGGCGTCATCGATTGCATCGGACTTGCCGGTCGAATTGATCCCCAGCATGCGGTCCACCAGATCGGTGACTCCGATACAAAGAATCGCATCGACATGGTCCCATAATCGCCAAGCATCAAGCACCTTTTCGGGCTTCTTGCTGACGCGGCGACTGAGCCGTTCGCTGAAATGATCCAGAAACGGGTTGAAATCATCGTAATGAATGACGTAAACGCGTCGCTCAGAATTCTCGTGGTTGTAACGCGTTAAGTGACGGTCAATCTGCAACCGCATCGCCGTCTTTCCCGATCCTTTGGGGCCAAAGATGATCGAGGTCGACGGGTCGCTTGGGTCACCGTACACCTTGTCCCAAATCGGATGATAAGCGTTGCTAATGCAGTGCTCTTTAAACACAGGGTCCGTTTGAGCATCTTCCTCCGCAAAAGGGTTGCGGAGGATGCCATGATGTTCAAGAAAACTTTGGATGTTCATCGCGGGATGCTTACAAAAGGGCCTGTGTTTAAAAACGATTCGAGTCGAAGGCTGCGCGGCAATTTACACGCTAACGGTTTGTCGCCGTAGCGTCGTCCTTATTTTTCAATGCTTTTAATCATCTCAACAAAAGCATCTCGATTTTCGGTCACCACTTCGGCAGGACCGACCATTTTGACAAAGTACTTGCGGCCTTCGGGATGGACGATGATCGCGCCGGTCATAGCATAGTTTTCACGCTCGACCGTTTTGCCACCAAAGAAGGGACCTCCTCCCATCCGTTCCTGGAACTTTCCGCTAACGTCGACGATGTGAACGTCCCACTTGCCGACTTTCATTTCTTTTGACTTTTGTGCCTCTGGATCTCCGCCGCTAAATTGGCCTTTCCAACGCGAAATATTGGCCTGAATATCACCCCCCGCCGCCATGAACGTCACCCGCGCGGTCGCTTCTTCGTTCTTTTCTGACTTGGCAACAAATTCATGCTCGACGATGCCCGATTGAGGTTTCGTCGCTTTGAATTGAGCGGGAACCTTCAAGTCGGCCTCGCCAAACACACTGACCGTCTTCGCTTCGGCTTGGTCTGCGGTGTCCGCTGCATCGGCGGCAAATGAATTCGTCGCGACCAAGCTGAAAAGCATGGCCAGACAAAGGGCGTTCAGGCGTTGCGCAATCGTCATCGTTCTAGCTCCTGGGGAGATCTTGGGTGAGTCGAGGCTTAACTTGTTGTGTAAATCATTCGCCGACGTGGAACCCGAATTTAAATAGCGGATTCCACCGCCAACTACTCGATACTGTAGTACATCGATCCACCGTCCGGTATCGGTCCCGCCCAGTTACTCCGATCCCGGTAACAATTCACGACGACGAATTACGGTGGCAAATCTTGTTCCAGTTGTAAGCTTGCGTCCACTTATATCGCCACGATATCCCTCCAACAGCACGGCGGTGGCACGGTGCAGCGAAGGTTATCGGCCAGCGACCGCCAAAAGTGCAGCGACCAACCCGATCGCGACAATCGATAGTGCGGTAATCGTGGCGGCACGCTGCAGGAACCGCTTTCGCTTGATCGCTCCGATTTGTCGATTCCCGTAGACCTCGGTTGCTACAGAGGCCGAGTCACCGGAACGGCCGTTCGCGGAGGCAGAGTCCCGCGTCAGACTTGTGGCGGAGTCGCCGAAGGGGGTGTTTTGAGCGGCTGCGGCGGAAGCCGCGACACTGCGACCCGACAATTCGGGCAAAACATCAATCGCATCTCGCCACTCGGCCCAGCCGTCGCGCCACACCAATGCGGTGGCGGCCACGCGGCCTTCGGTAATCCATTCGCGAAACACTTCTTCCGTGGCGGGGCCATATTGTCCACCACTCGGTGGGCGGACGTACCAAGTTGATTCACCGTCAAACAACGCACTCGATGACTTGGTGCGTTGCGGGGTGTCGGCCGCAGCAGCGACTGCAACGTTCGCTGCGATATCATCACCCGAAGAATCCGATGCAGCGGCAGCAGCCTTTCGTTGTGGCGGCTGACTTTGCGGCTGCGGAGCACCCGCCTGAGATTCCGCAGCAATCGGTGCCGACCGCGTTTCGACGGGAGTGGATTTGGCAGAATCCTGCAAGGGAATACGGAATCGCGACGCGCACGAGGGACACACACCGCGTCGGCCTGCGAGTTCACTCTTAATATTCAACTGCTTATTGCAAACATGGCAGGCGAACCGGATGCCCATGTCAGTCCCTCGGCCTCGCACGACTAGATGAAAGAGAATCAGCAGCGGCAATCCGCCGTCGGCTTTCTATCATAATCGAATCAGCCAACACGCGTGGGCTCGCCGTTGACATTCATACCAGAACGCTACACCGCTACAAAAAAACACCCGGTTCGTGCTAAGGCAGATGGCGCCCGACGCGAGGCCTCGTTCAGTAATGGTGGCTTTTAGGGATGGATCATCCACCACACACGGTGCAAGATCAGTGGCTCGGAATTCTTCTCCGCCACCATCTTCTCAACCACCTCATTGACCGGTTTGGGAACCTTCTGCATTGGCACGAGATAGGCAAGATGGTTCACCTTTTCGTCCAATTCGTCAATCAACGTCAACCATTGCACCGGAGGTGCGACGGCTTTGCCTGGAAACTGCTCAATCGTGATATCCGCTCTCGCGGTGACCGCATCGCCCGGACTATTTGACTTGGTTTTGCTGACCGTTGTGTCAAGCGTCTGCGCCAAAAGCAGCGTCTCTTTCTGAATCGCATCAAGGCTGACGCCAACAGAACGATTGGCAAATTGAACGCGTTTGGACACCGGCAGTGACGCGTGCTGTGGCGCTGCTGCCGCAAACGCGCCAACGAGCATGTTGCCGTGATCGATATCCGCTTGACTGGACATCGCGATTTGATCAGCGCGAAGGGCAACTGGAACCGATCGCCGGGTGGTCGAGGTGGAAACGATCAATGCCAACGTCCGGGCAAGGTTGAAACGTGAATCGATTAAATCGTCGACTAATCGTCGCTCAAGCGAACCAAGCGATTCGGTGTGGGGAGGCGTCGACAAATCCACGACCGAACCGCGTAACGGACGTCCATGAATCATCCGCCACATCGAATTCACTACGCCGCGAGCAAGTTCGCGAGACCCAAGGACGCGTTGGGACCACTGTTTCAAATCCATCGCTGCAGTGTCGCCCGAACCTGCAATCCAGCCTGCGGGCACACCCGGTTCGACCACCTTCTGACGGCCATCCAAGGTCTCGAAGAAAACGAGATCGTCGGAGGCTCGGTCCGTCGCGACGGACAGTACCTTTTTGTTCTTCCGATTGACGCTTCGCTCTAGCAACCCAGCGAATGCCCAGTATTCGCTCTGCGTGCCCCGGCTTTCAATCACCGAGTCGTGGCATTTGATGCAGCGAACATCGACATTCATCGTCAACGTTGCAAAACGGCGAGCCAAGGGATGGATGCCATCGATCGCGTTGGCCGAATACCAGTGCAGCGAGTTTGGGCCATCGCCACTGATCCAAGACGCCAGGGTTTCATCAAACGGTTGTTCCGAACCAAAGCAACTCGCTAGTTCGCTCAATAGCGATGTTTGACTCTCGGGATCAAGTTTTTGGAATCCTCCGTCGGTGACCACGTTCATGAATTTCTGAGCGGCGCCGCGAGCAATCTCGGGCTTCGCAAGGAACGATTGGAAGGCTGTCGCCGATTCGATCGCTTGTTCGGGGACCTCGGTTCCCAAAACGCTCGAAATTCGCTCGGCGATCTCGGCAACGTCTGCTTCCTGAGCCGCTTGGATGCCAAGCGAAGACCAATAGTCGTGCAGGTTGGTGTCGATTTCTTTTGCGACCAACGTCACCGCCTTGCGGTTTTCCGGTGCGATCGATGGCACTTTGATCACAGGAGCCTGGATTTTTGGTTGCTCGTTTTTGAGTTGCTCGATATCGTCCAGCGGATCTTCGGATGAAGATTTCATCGCTAACGGGATCCCCTTCAGCGGTTTTCGTTCCACTGATTTGGACGTAACGTTCGAGTCGGGTGCGGTGACGGGCGTGGTCGCTGCTGTGTTGTTGTGGGCAAGTTCGTGCAGTAGCGGCGTGCGGCCAGGCTCACCGCCGAGTGAATGTGTGCGGTTTGAATCTTGTGCTGTCAACGAAGTGTCGACGGAGGTGGAATCACGTCCCATCCAAACCATCAGCAACAGGGCAGCGGCGATCGCCGTCGCGATTTTCCATGGGGCATTTCTCCATGAGACAAGGGCCGTTGGTTTCTCAGCAACCGCCCGCCGACGCGTCGCTCCGACTTCGACCCGCAGCGAGCCCGATGAGGTCAACGATTCAGCACACAAGTCGCCCTGAGAAGGCGTTTCACGCAACTGACGCAGGATTTGCTGAGACAAATCGGGAGCGGGTCGGCCGTGTAACTCGGCCAACATCGCGTCAATCGCTTGTTCTTCGTGAGGGGAAATTTTTCGGTTCATCTTATCTATTCTTAGCGTGCAGCTTTTCCTCGACACAATCTCGGAGCTGCTGCTTGGCTCTTTGCATCAAATTCCGTGCACCATGATCGGAAATTCCAAGTGCGGCCCCGATCTCGACCCGGCTGATGTCATCTCTAAAACGCATTTGCAGTGCCGATTGTGCTCGCTCGGTTAGCAATTCCATGCAATTTCTTAACGCATCAATGGCAATATCGCCCGTCAAATCCTTGCCCGCCCATCGATTCCAGATCTCGTCCAGCACCGCGGGCTCGGCCACGGTTTGGACACGGCCGTGTTTGCGGTGCCGCGACACCAGTAGATTGTAGGCGGTGCGTCGCAGGTAGCCGGCGGTCGCAGCGTCATTGTGCTGAGTAAAATTGCCTTGCCGCAAGACGCGTAAAAACGTTTCCTGGGTCAAGTCGTCCGCCGTCGCACTGTCGCACCCGAGCATCCGCAAGTACCGCCAAACGCCGCGTTGGTGACGTTCGATCAGTTCAGCGGGCTCTAGATCGACGTGAGGATCACAAACGCTCGAGCTCGTGGTCGAGCTACGCAGCCCCACATCCGCATCGCTGAGATGACTTGCATCCGCCGCGGAACTGACGTGTTTACGTTGCGATCCATCCGACTTTGGCACTGCGTTAATTACACAAGTTCGCGAATGATCTTGCCACCACCAGCAATTTTCATCGGTCGACCATTCTTGCTGGTGAAGGTTTTCTCGGTTGAAATTCCAAGTCCCTTGACCACGGTGGTCATCAGGTCTTCGGAGCTGAAGGGTTCGGTTTCTACGGCCGAACCATCGCGGCTGGTTTCGCCCACGGCCAAGCCGCCCTTGATGTCAGCACCTCCCACCACACAGGACCAGGCACGAGCAAAGTGGTCGCGTCCGGCTCCGGCATTGATGTTCGGCGTGCGTCCAAATTCACCCATCCACATCACCACCGTGTCTTGCAGCAATCCACGTTGGTCCAAATCTTCGACCAATGCGCTCATCGCTTTATCGAGGATCGGCAGCTTGTTGTCTTTCAGGGTGGCGTGAATATCACCATGATTATCCCAGCCGCCAAGATCGACCTCGATAAAGGGGACCCCGGCTTCGACCAATCGGCGGGCCAACAAACAGCCTTGCCCGAATCCGTTCGTGCCATAACGCTCTTTGACTTCCTCGGGTTCTTCCGCGACTTTGAACGCTTTCATTTGTTCGCTGGTCATCAAGTCGAACGTCTTTTTAAGGACTTTCGAGTGCTCGCTTGCCGGCAGATCTCGCGTGCGTTTGGCAAAATCTTGCTCGATCATATTGAGCGCCGCCATCCGCTGCATCAACCGCGAGTTCTCCATACTCATCTCGAGATTGCGAATTCGGCCGTTGCTGGTCACCGAAAACGGAGACCATGCCATGCCCAGGAATCCAGGGCCGGTGCTGGCGCCACCGATCGATACAAACGGTGGAATCTCTAACTCAGGCCGCTGGTCGATCAGTTCGTGGGACAACACCGATCCATAGCTGGGGTGTTCGATATTTGGGTTCGGAACGTATCCGGTGTGCATGTAATAACGGCCACGATTGTGATCCGCTTCGCGAGTCGACATGCTGCGGACAATCGACATGTGTTTCATTTGCTGAGCCATCAACGGCATGTGCTCACAAATTTGCATGTCGCCAGTCGTCGAGATCGGGCGAAATGGTCCGCCGCTGCTGGCACCCGGTTTCAGGTCCCAGATGTCGATCGTCGAGGGGCCGCCCCCCATCCACAACATGATCGCCGAACGTCGTTTCTTCTTCAGTTCGTCGCTGTTCGCATAGATCGAACCTCCCATCGTATACGCTGCTGCGGCAGCGGCCGATGAGCCGGCTAGGTGGCTCATGAAGTGACGCCGAGTCATCCCCGCTGGGGTGTACCATTGATTCATCATCTCAAACGTGCCTTTCAATTGCCTTAAAACGAAGCCGAAAAATTTTGGGGTTGGGGATACTGGTGCAGGTGTTACAGGTTGGTGTTAGTGCTGCATGATAAATTCGTTGGTGTTCAAAATCGCCCACCACATATCTTGCAACATCTCTTTTTCGTTCCCTTTACGGGCCACCATCAATTTGCCCGCGATCGTCATCTCGTCTTTGCTTGGTCGCCGTGCCAAACCGGCCATGAACAAATCGGTCAAACGATCTCGAGGTGATCGCCCGCTTTGCGAAAGTTGATCCAAGAAACTGCCGGGTTTGGTGCTGGTCGCGTTTTTGACCAAATCGCCGTTGAACAACATCAACGCTTGTGGGATCGAGCCGTTAAACGTGGTCGCTTCGTCACCTTCGTCAGTGCCAAACGCTACGACAAATTGTTGCATCCACTGGCGACGCTGACGCTCTTGTTCTTCGTAACTGCCGCCACCTCCGGCGTTGGTCGAACTGACCAGCGATTGGTAGAGTTGTTCCGCACTCATTTGACGAAGATAGAAACGAGAGAATTTGGGCATCTCGCCAATCGTAGGATCATCAATTTCATTGGCAGGTCCCAGCAAAGCCTTCAAGTTGTAGGGGCGACTGAGCGTGATCCAGGTGATCAGTTGTTTGGTGTCGTAACTGCTCTTGCGGAATTCTTTTGCTAGATCCTCCAGCAACGCGGGATGCGAAGCAGGATTGTGAGGCCCTAGATCATCAATCGGTTTGGTGAAGCCAAAGCCGAGGAAGTGCGACCAAATTCGGTTAACCGCCATCTTGTCTAGGAATTCGCTTTCCAACATCAAACGGCCAAGTTCCTGGCGACGATTCACCTCGCTTACGTAACCGCTCTTTTCAATCTCGGTGCCGTCGGTGAATACCGGATAGGCGACTTTGGTTAATCCATTGCGAAGTTCGTAGAACACCAACGCGTCGTTGGGGTCACCCGCTTCGCCGGCAAAGTCCTCGCTTACCAATTCAGCGTGGTCGATGTCTCGCGTCCCGTTAACAAAACGTCGCAGCGAACGTGTTTGTCGAAAGAACGAATTGAACTCCCAAAACTTTTGCTGCTTCCACTGATTGAACGGGTGGTTGTGGCACTGTGTGCACTGAACTTGTTGGCCAAGGAAAATTCGTGAGGTGCTGCTGGTTGCCAACACGCCATTTTCATCGTTGACTTTGTCGACCAAAAAATTGACCGCTCCGTTGAATTTGTCTGTTCCTGGCTTGGTCGAACCTTCGGCGGTGACCAATTCGTAAACCATCGTGTTGTAAGGTTTGTTAGTCGCGAACGCATCGCGAAGATACTTTTGCATACCATCGCGGCTGGTCATCGAGCGTCGATCGGTTCCACCGGAGCGGCCGATCAGCACGTTCGTCCAGATTGACCCCCAGTGATTTGCGTACTCTTCGGTGTATTTGTCGTCATACAGCAGTTGATCGACCAATTTGGCTCGTTTGTCACTTCCCTTGCTGTCGAGAAAGGTCTTGAGTTCCTCGAGCGTGGGGATCCGGCCAATCACGTCCAAGTAAACGCGGCGACACCAGGTCGCATCATCGACTTCGGGAGCCGGCCGAATCTCGTAATCACGCCAACCTTGCTCGATCGCGTCGTTGATCAAGGCGACTTGGCTTGGTACGGCGTCGGCAGCCGATGCCGGCGGCGCTGCCACGAACGACATCCCCATCATGCTGGTCATCAAAACCAGCCCGATGAACCCATTTGTGTTTCGGTGTCGCTGTGTCGCTCGCATCATTGCAGATTTTCCGCTAGGCATAGTGAGTTGCAGTCACGTGAGTTGCAGTCACCCCCAACATGGAGTTGCAAACACAGAATCATCTCGATTGCACCCGCTAGGGTTGGGATCGCACGAGAAGGCCAAAACAGGCGAAGATGATCTTGTGACTCGCAGTCTCGTGTCGACGGTGACTGCGATGGTGTTAGGCATTTCCAGGGTGACAATGTAGTAACGTCGAGCAATGTGAGATGTACTCGCACGCTCGGGCACAACCCCTATTCTATTAGCGAAATTCCCTGCTCACAAAGATTGAAACGCCGTCAGATCCCCAAGCGACAAAAAAAGTCGCCGTTTTCTAACGAAATTGCAGTCTGGAGCCCTGCAAATGCATTTGGGCAAATGCACTGAGGGCACATTTCCAAAAAGCATACGGGGGGGGAGGGTGGCCAAAGCGTCGCCACCGTGGTGCCGGATCTTCGCTTTGTTGCGATCCAGACTTCCCCTCTATCGATAGTTTTGCCATCTATCGATTGCCAGCTACCGCGAGGGGGGGCGGTCGATCAAGCAATCTCGGACTCGACCAGATTCCACGTTCCTGAATCGGTTTCCGCTTGCCACAAATTGGGAAGAGGGTCCCCGCTGAGCAAGCTTTGGATGATGGTCGCCATTGGATCAGGAGCGACGATCGCGACGATTTCATCACGGCTTTTCTTGGCCGCTTTGCGAACCGCCTTCATGACTCGCGCGCGAGCCTCGCGGATCGTTTCTCCGCCCGGAGGACAAATGTCATCCGGCGATTCCAGACCGGTGCGGTAGACCCGCGGTTGGTTTCGGCGGACTTCTTCGATCAATTTGCCGTGCCACAACCCATGGTCAATGTTGCGAAATATATCCACCACTTTGATCCGAATGTCACGTCCCTTCGCCAACCGTGCGGCCGTTTCACGCGCCGATTCGCAGGGAGAGGTGTAGATCGTTTTGAAGCGGACATCCGCGAGCTCGGCAGCCAACAAATTGGCCTGTACCGTCCCACGGTCGCTCATTGGCATATCAAGCGAGCCTTTGATCCGTTGCTCGTCGTCAAATTTGGTGGCGCCCGGCCGCACCACCAGCACGCGTGACATCACCGGCATACGAAGCGTGATCATGATCCTGCTCCTGTTTGCCCGTTTTCTGATTGCCCGCTTGCGGCGGCAATGGCCCCGTCCAACTGCGAAATCGCGTCACCGTAATCGTCGGCGCGGAAGATTCCAGAACCTACGACAAACAAGTCGCAACCTGCCGCACGAGCTTGGCCAATCGTTTCATTGTTGATTCCACCGTCAATTTCGAGCAGCAAATCAGGATGGCTCTCACGCAACAGTTTCAATTTGTCCAAGGCGACGGGGTTGAATGATTGGCCACCAAAACCTGCATTCACGCTCATCACCAACACCATGTCCACGTCCTCAAGACAGGGATCGAGGTCTCGGATCGGCGTATCCGGGTTCAGCGCCACGCCGACACCCACACCAAGCTTCTTGATTTCGCGTGCGGTGTAGACCGCATCTTCGACCGCTTCGACGTGAAACGTCAGGATGTCGGCACCGGCGTCGACCATCGGCCGCGCGTACTTCAGTGGATCACTGATCATCAGATGCACGTCCAACGGCAGGTCGGTGTGACGACGCAAACCTTCGATAATGGGCATCCCGTAGGTCAGGTTCGGGACAAAATGCCCGTCCATCACATCCAAGTGCAATACTTTCGTCCCCGCGTCGGCTAATTTTGCGACTTCGGACCGTAAGTCACCAAAGTCACAAATCAGCATGCTCGGCAATACTGCCGGCGCCGCGTCTCGGATCGCATCGAGCTTCGCTCGGGTCATTCACTTTTCTCGCAAACGTGTCAGGGTTCGACATCACCTTCCATCGGCGATTCGCTTCTTGTGATTCCATTCTTACCGGAGCGGCAAGGGAATCGGGAATGATCGATCTGACTAATCGCGTTTAAGCAGACTTGTCGGATCAATCACGTCGAATTGATCGCAACAGATTGATCGCGTGAACGGCCACTTGTCAATTCGATGTTTTGTTGCGATTCCACCCAAATAGTGGGGGTTTGGTAACTTGCCGGCTCTGATTCCCGTAAAAAATCGGTTCTCAAACGCTGTAAGGGCGTTTTGGTTTCCGTTAAAACTTTTGGAAATCAATCGGTGGGTGCCGCCTGCGAAGCGATTTGCTACCAAATTGGACCCGCCAGCACACTCAATACAGCCTTGAGCTCGCCATCGAATCGGGCGAGTGGACCGCGCGAGTATGGCTGTAAACGCAGCGGAAATGCCGTGATTTACACGCTAAATGCTGGTTCAAGCGGCCAGGACTGCTGGCAGGTGGCCGATTTCCGACGGCGAAAGCTCATCTCGGCAGAGGGCCGAATCCGTCGCTGGAACGTAAAAATAGGATCATTTTTGTCCTCGAACCAACACAGCATCCTTCCCACCGCGATCCCGTACCCCAACGCGAGGCATAAAGAGAATCGCGAAGCGGAGACCGAAGCGTATCGCGAAGTGGAGACCGAAGCGAATCGCGTAGCTGCAAGAGAAATGCGACGCCGAGTGATTCCAGCGGCGGTCAAGCCGGGATGCGTTGATGATGCTGATGATGCGTTTGGATCCATTTCGCGGCATCATCAAGAGTTTGCTGGAGGTCGCGGATCGTGTACCCCAATTCGGCCTTCGCTCGCGAGCTGTCGTACCAATGGAACATCCGGCTCATTTGGATGACGGCGCTGTTCAAATCACCTTCTTTGCCTGAAACCAGCGAGAAGGCATCTCCCAATTTTCCTGCAATCCACAATCCGGCAGGACCGGTGGGCATTAGGGGGCCGCGTGAGTTCATTCGCTCGGCGATCTCTTTCCAGAGCTTGAAATAGGTGACGTTCTCTCCGGCCAAGATGAATTGTCGTCCCTCGTCGCCGCCCCGCTCGATCGCCGCGATTGTCCCTGCGGCAACGTCGCGTGAATCGCACAGACTGCATCCGCCTGGGGGCGCTAGCGGACGCCAGGCGCGACCGACTTCGATCAACATCCTGCCACTGCTTGGTTTCCAGTCCCATGGTCCCAACATAAACCCAGGATGCACGATCGCAGCACGCAGCCCCAGTTTGACTTGCGCCAGCACCTCGTCGACGCCCGCACGTTTACTCTGTACATAGCTGCAAGGGATTTGATCGTTGCTCGTCGTGATCGGGGTCGATTCGTCCACGTTGGTCGTTCGTGAACCGATCGCCAGCGTATCCACGGTGCCGACATGAACTAATTTGCGATCATAGCGGCGACAGGCTTCGGCAATCACGCGGGTGCCATCACGATTGACTTGCATCGATTCGTGCAGCCGCGTCCATCCTAAATGGATCAGTCCGGCCGAATGAATGACGGCATCACAATCGGCGACACCGGTCTGGATCGTGTCAGCATCGCGGATGTCCCCGTGCAGAAATTGAGCGTTCAGACCCGAGAAAATCTCTCGATCGGGTTCGCCACGCACCAGGGCAACCGTCTCGTGCCCCGCTGCTTCTAACTGCCGCAGCACGGTATTCCCAAGCAAGCCAGTACCGCCCGTCACTAGGACACGCATGATTCAATCTCTTCTTATGTCGATAGATTTCGGGGAGAGAAATTGAGATTCAGTTCACGTAATAAGATAACCAAGATCCTCAATCGCTACATAAAGCTGTCTCTACGATCCACTAAGCCTCATTCCACTAAGCCTCATTTAACCTATCGGCACGAAACCGGCTGACCTGTAAAGGCAGCGCTGTAGAAATCGTGGGATTACGAAATCCTTTTCAGCGTGATCGGCACGAGATTTCTCTGCGGCTCCGTCAGGGGGAGAGAAATGCTTGCAACGGCAAATTCCAGACCGCCGCCGATGGCTTTCTGCAGAAAATGGGTGTTTTTTTGAATCGTGATCGCAGAAAACAAGCTCTGGCATGCCTGAAACGCCTCGCCCAAAACGCCCCGTTGGGGGCGGATACAGCTATAACATGGTTCCGGTCCCCTTTGCTGCAGCCCACCGAGACGAGGATCTCTTGATGAAATTAAAACCCGCTAATGTCGTTTGCTTGATTGTGTTGTTGGCCGCCACTCCTTCTTTCTTGAGCGCGGCCGAGTACGACGTGTACTTGCTGGCGGGCCAGTCCAACATGGACGGCCGTGGCAAAGCGAGTGAATTGACCGAGGAACAACGTCAGCCGTCGGATCATGCGATCATCTATTATCGAAACCTGCCAAAGTCGAGCGATGGCTGGCAACCGCTTGCTCCTGGGTTCAGTATCGCGCCCGGGTATAAAGGCGAAGTGCCCTCGTCCACGTTCGGTCCCGAACTCGGCTTCGCACATGGGATGTTGCAGGCCGAGCCGGACCGCAAGTTGGCCCTCATCAAGGGATCCAAGGGAGGATCGAGTTTGCGAAGTGATTGGAAACCCGGTGTGATGGGCGAACCGAAAACGCAGGGCCAACGCTACCGCGACTTCGTCGAGACGATCCAAATGGCAACGCAGGCATTGAGCGAACGAGGGGATCGTTACACGATTCGTGGGCTTTTGTGGCACCAAGGCGAATCCGATTCGCAGCTCGCCTCCGACGATTACGAAGCAAGGTTGTTGCAGTTCGTCGATCGTATCCGCCAGGACGTTGGCGTACCGGACTTGCCCGTGGTCGTGGGGGAAGTGTTCGATAACGGAAAACGGGACAAGGTCCGCGCCGCGATCGGAGCGGTCGGCACTCGCGGTGCAGGATTTGGCTTGGTGACCTGCGAAGGGACGTCCACCTGGGACGAAGGGACACACTTTGACGCTGCCAGCCAGTGGTTGCTGGGAGAACGCTACGCCACCGCCATGCTCAAGATCCGAACCGCGAATCCAAATCCGTGACCCTCGCCAACCGAGTCGCTGGCCTACAAAGTCGCTGGCCAACCGAGTCGCTGGGACTTGGGGGGATCGCGCCGCGATCACGAGCCGGTTTTGCGGCAATGCGCAGTGGTCGTTCGTTTGCGGTTCAGCAGCAAAGTGTTAGGATTGTGAACATACGTTCCTCATGTCGCATCATGGTTGGGTTTGGTTCTCGACAGACGGGGCGACGATTCTTAGTGGAATGAAATGATGACCAAGGACGCTTCTCCATCGGATGCCGTGGCGGCGGACGCGATGACTCCGGTTCACCAAGTTTTGCAGGACGTCTGGGGATACGATTCGTTTCGGCCGCTACAAGAAGCTTCGATCCGCAGCGTGTTGGATCGCCGAGATAGCTTAACGGTGTTGCCGACCGGGGGCGGAAAATCGCTTTGTTTCCAGGCGCCGGCGCTCTGTATGGATGGCATGGCGGTGGTCGTTTCGCCGCTGATTTCGTTGATGAAGGACCAGGTCGATTCGCTGCGCGCCTGTGGTGTCGAGGCCGCCTTCATCAATAGCTCGTTGACGGAGGCTGAGAAGCGGGAGGTCGCCGAGCAAATCCGAGCGGGCAAAACCAAACTGTTGTATGTCGCTCCGGAACGCTTGTTGTCCAGCCGGATGCTGCAGTTTTTGCACCAGACACCGATCTCGTTTTTCGCGATCGACGAAGCTCACTGTATCAGCAATTGGGGGCATGACTTTCGTCCCGAATACCGCGGGCTGCGGGTTCTAAAAGAGCAATTCCCTGCGTCCGCAGTGCATGCTTATACCGCGACCGCGTCGCAACCGGTGCGGGACGATATCGTCGGCCAACTGGGGCTGCAGAAAGCGGAGGTGTTGGTCGGCGATTTTGATCGTCCTAATTTGACCTATCGCATGCTGCGGGCGAACGGCCGATTGCAACAAGTCGTTGATGTGATCGAGCGTCATCGTGGCGAATCCGGGATCGTGTATTGCATTAGCCGCAAAGAAGTCGAGCGGACCGCGGCGGCGCTGAATCAATTGGGGACCGTTGCCCTGCCCTATCACGCCGGAATGAGTGACGAGGATCGAAAGCAAAGCCAAGACGCATTTATCAAAGAGACGTGCGATGTGATCGTCGCCACCGTCGCCTTTGGAATGGGAATTGATAAGTCAAACGTGCGGTTTGTGGTCCATGCCGGGATGCCCAAATCGATCGAGCACTATCAACAAGAAAGTGGACGTGCCGGGCGTGATGGTTTGGAATCCGAATGCGTTTTGATCTACTCCGGTGGCGACGTGGTCACATGGAAAAAAATCATGCAGGGCGACTCGCAGGCCACCGGCGGCGGTGCACTGCAATCGCTCGAAGCCATCAATCAGCTGTGCGGCAGCCCCGTTTGCCGGCACAAGGCTCTGGTCGAATATTTTGGCCAACCCTACACCCATGAAAATTGTGGTGCCTGTGATTTCTGTCTGGATGAAATCGAGTTGGTCGACGATCCAATTACGTTGAGCCAAAAGATCTTGTCGTGCGTTCTGCGAGTGCAAGAGCGGTTCGGAGCTTCGCACGTTGCCAAGGTTCTCGTCGGATCAACGGAACAGCGGATCGTCCAACTCGGGCACAACAAATTGAGCACGCATGGCTTGTTAACCGACGACGGATTAAATGCGGTACGGATGTGGATTGATCAATTGGTCCAGCAATCGTATTTGCAACGTACCGGTGAGTACCAGATTTTGTCGCTATCCGAGTCGGGCCGCCGCTTGTTGCACCGTGATGGAAATCCACGATTAAGTGTCCCTGGTAAAAAAACTCGCTCGCGAAGCCGAGTGGTGTCGGTCGATTCGTGGGACGGTGTGGATCGCGGATTATTTGAAGCGTTGCGGAGCAAGCGAAGTGCGATCGCATCGGAGAAGAATGTGCCAGCCTATATCGTGTTCGGCGATGCCACGCTGCGTGAACTCGCTCGCGTTCGTCCGGCGACGCTCGAGGCGTTTGGCAAGATCAAAGGAGTCGGCGATCGGAAGCTGGCTGATTTTGGCGAAACGTTTCTTGAGCCGATTCGCTCTTATTGTGAAACCCACAATCTCGAAACCGATGTGAAAACGGTGCCCGCGCCGGCGGCAACCGCTGCTGCGCCACGAGCGGTCTTGCCCAATGCAAATTCGATGGCCGCGTTCGATAATTTCCGCCGGGGCGAATCGATCGAAGAAGTTGCCGAGAAGTTGGGGCGAGCTGTCTCGACCGTTGTCGGTTATCTGCAGGATTTTTTGCGTCAAGAAAAAATCACCGATCCGTCGCCTTGGGTGGACGAGCAGACTCGTGATTCCATCCTCGGCAATCTGCATTTGGTGGAAGAAGGGCGGATCAAGCCGATGCATGAATTTTTTGAAGGCAAGATCTCCTACGAAGCGATCCGTGTTGTCTTGACATGCCATCAAAATGTGGAAACGCCGGCCGCATCCGAAGCCCACTGATGTTGCCTAGTCGGCGTTTATTCGCGTCGCTGAAGTCGCAATTGGTTGCGTCCGTCGTACGTCAGCAATAATGCCCCATCGGCGGCAAATTGATCAAAGATCGTAGCGAAATACCCTTGCTCGCCGGGCCATGGAAAGGCAAAGATTAAATCGAAGTCGTCGATCGATTTTCCCAACGCTTCGTAGGCACTCGGGCTGTCGATATCGACGTTTTCAAAGTCTTGGATCACGGACTCGATCACCGAACGATCGTCGGGCAAAAAACTGCCTTCGACAAATTCGGCGTCGATGTCAAAGTCTTCAGCGAGCAGGCGAGACTGATCAATCAAGTCACGCTCGACCTCGATTCCGACCGCGTCCATGCCTTCGATCGCCGCTAACATGGTGACAACGCCAAAACCGCTGCCCCACTCCAGAAACGAATCGCCGCAAGCAATGCGGTTTTCGACTAACCACCCAATCGCCGCGCCGACCAATTCAAAATCGGACACGACAAAATTGTGAATCGTGTCGCGGCGGTTTTTGGTAAACACATCCACTCGCTCGTTCGCTTCTTTGATCAATTCGAGATGTTCGTCTGGATGCGACGCGTCGTTGAAGCTAGGCAGGGGGACGTTCTTTAGCATGCTGATCAAATGAGTTTGTTAGGAGGACAATATTCGCTCGAACTGAAACACCGTTGTCGATTTGGGATGTCGATCGAGCAGGTTTACGCCTCACCGAGTTGTTCACGCAGCGTCTTCATTCCGCGGTGCAGCAGTCCCGCAATCGCGCCGCTGGACTTGTCCAACGCTGCGGCCACTTCGCTCAACTTCATGCCCTCGATGTAGTGCAACCGGATCGCTTCGCGCTGCGCCTCGGGCAACTGCTCGATTGCCAAGGCGATTCGCACCACGTTTTCGCCCAACGCCACATTCTGGCTGGGCGTGGGACCGTCACCCGCCAACAAACCCTCGAGCCGCATCGAGGACTTTGCCAATTGTTGCTGCATCGATTGTTCGCGGCGAACGTCCCGCTTGTCTCGGCGAAAATCACGATCGAGATGACACAGGTGGCGGGCAAGGATTTGTCGCAACCAGCCGCGGAATTCGGCGTCGCCTGTGCCTCGGAATTGATCAATCGCTTGGACCGCTTGCAGCATCGTTTGCTGGACGATGTCCGATTCTCCAATTTTGGCCTGCAGTGCCCGCCGCATCTGCACTTTCGCAAGCATGCGAAGATACGGTTCATAGCGAGCGACGATTGCCGGATCCGACGTGTCGATGGGCGTTTGGTCTTCCGAGTCCGATGTGTTTGACATCGCTGTGTCTTGTTCTCGAGGGCGTGGCAAGCATCCGTGACAGGTGAAATGGCTCGCAGGCAATTCGCGTTTGAGCCGCCCCCCATTTTAGTCGATATCTGCCAATACTTCTTCGATCGCTTGAGTGACAGTCTCTGCCAGGAAACGCAGTTCCTCGTTCGATGCGACCAACGGCGGCATCAGCACGATGACATCCCCGAGCGGTCGTATCCAGGCTCCGAGTTCAGTCGCACGCTCACAAACTTTTCGTCCGATGAGTTGGTCGCTGTCAAACGGCGTTTTGCTTTCGCGATCGGCCACCAATTCGATCCCTACCATCAAACCGCGGCCTCGCATGTCACCGACATGGGTATGGTTTGCGATCGGAGCGAGGCACTCACGTAGAAACTGGCTTTTGGCGTCAATCGTGTCGGTCAAGTTCGTGTCGCGGAACAGGTCCAACGACGCCACTGCGGCCGCGGCGGCAAGTGGATTCCCGCCGAAAGTGTGGCCGTGATAGAACTGTTTTCGCTCGGATGATTTTCCTAAAAACGCCTCAAACACAGCAGGCCGTGCGATCGTCGCCGCCATCGGCAAGTAGCCTCCGGTGATTCCTTTGCCCATGCACAGAATATCCGGCGTGACGCCCTCGTGATCGCAAGCAAACATGCGTCCGGTGCGGCCGAATCCGGTGGCGACTTCGTCCACGATCAGCAAGACGTTGTATTGGTCGCACAATTCACGGATGCGGGCCAGCAAGCCAGTCGGGTGCGTGATCATACCCGCCGCACCCTGGACCAGCGGTTCCATCACGACGGCGGCAAGCTCGGCGTGGTGTTGCTTGAGTAGCGATTCAATTTCGTTGGCATAGTAATCACAGGCGTTGTCGGAGTGGACGCCATCGGGCAACCGATAGCTGCACGGCAATGGCCCGCGAACTGGGGTGAAAACGATCGGGGCAAATAATTGGTGAAAGTACTTGATTCCACCCAGTGAAACCGCACCGGTGGTGTCGCCATGGTAGGCCGACGAGAGTGCCAGATAGCGAGTTTTGGTGGTCGAAGTTGGACTCGAGTTCGGCGTCGTCTGTTTTTTTAGATGCCAGTACTGCAGCGCCATCTTCAGCGCGGCCTCGACGGCGGAGGACCCATCACTGCTAAAGAAAACGTGCTTCAAATCGCCGGGGGTGACTTCGGCCAATCGCTCGGCCAATTGGTCGGTGATATCCGCCGACATGCCCAGCGTGGTGATATGGCTGACGCGGTCGAGTTGGGTGCGGATCGCCGCATCCATTTTCGGATTGCGATGGCCATGGACGTTGCACCACAGGCTTGCGACGCCGTCAAAAAGTCGTTTTCCAGAGGTCGTGGTTAGCCAGCAGCCCTCGGCACGCTCGATGACGATGTTCTGAAAATCGGCCATCTGTGTGAACCCGTGCCAATGAAAACTTTGGCTTTCGGGGGGGGCGGGAACGCTGTTTTTTTCGAGCGTGAGCGGTGCGTTGCTGTGTAATTGCAGTGGTTTATCAGTAATTCGTGAAGTCATCGCGAGAGTCGAGAGAATTTGCGGTACGCCAAACCACGGGAAATCGTTAAAGTAGGAGGGCTAAGTCAACCAAGGGAGTGTAATGCATGGCCAGAGAAGCAGTCTACCAACAAACCGAACCCGAGTCCGAAACCGAAGCGTTGATGCCGAAAGAGCAGGACAATTCGCTGCGCCCTCGGCGTATGGACGAAATGGTTGGCCAGCAGGACGTCATCGAACGGCTGAAGATCGCGATCGATGCGGCTCAGGGACGCGGCGAGCCGCTCGGCCATATCTTGTTTGATGGACCGCCGGGACTTGGCAAAACGACGTTCGCTACCGTGATCCCCGCCGAGATGGGGACGTCGGTGGAAATGGCCAATGGTGCGGGGCTGCGAGCCCCCAAAGATTTGCTGCCCTATTTGACGAATCTTTCCGAAGGCGCCGTGCTGTTTATCGATGAAATTCACCGCATCCCCAAATCGGTCGAAGAGTATTTGTACACGGCGATGGAAGATTTTCGCATCGACATCATTCTAGGCGAAGGGGTTAGCGCAAGGACGTTGAATTACGAATTGCGGCCGTTCACCTTGATCGGAGCAACGACGCGAGCGGGGATGCTGAGTGCTCCGCTGCGAGACCGTTTTCAAATTCGCGAGCATCTCGGTTGGTACAATCAAGCCGAGCTCTGCGAAATCGTACAACGCAATTCGAAAAAACTGAAAATCGCCATCGACGATGGTTCCGCTGGCGTGATCGCCGGCCGCAGTCGCAGTACGCCGCGGCTGGCGAACAATCGCTTGCTGTGGGTGCGTGATTACGCGCAAAGTAAGGCAAATGGAAAAGTCGACGCCACGGTCACCGCAGCGGCGCTCGATATGATCGGGATCGATACCTTGGGGCTGGATAAACAGGATCGCGGTTACCTCGATACGTTAATGCGGGTCTTTTTGGGAGGCCCGGCAGGCCTCGAAGCCATTGCCCACACGATGAACGTCAGCAGCGACACGCTCGAGGACGAAGTCGAGCCGTTCTTGCTCCGCACCGAGATGATTGTGCGAACACGTCGCGGCCGGATGGCGACTCATAAAGCGTTCGAGCATATGAAGGTCAAAAAGCCTGACGCCAGCGCCTAGCATTCTGGGATTGTTCCCGTAGCGAAACTCGCCAAAAGTTTCGTCAGCCACCCAAGCTTTCCGTAGCGGAAGCCGCCAAGACTTTCGACATCCCCCCCCTTTTTCCAAAATCACTTGGGGGCTGCCGCGCTCGCGTGCGTAAAACTACACTGTCCGCGATGAGCGATATAGAACAATACGATTACGACCTGCCTCGCGAAAGAATTGCCCAAGAACCATTGGCGACTCGCAGCGATGCTCGATTGATGCTGGTGGATCGCAAAGCGGGCACGATTGACCACCACTACGTCCGCGATCTGCCCGAGCTGCTGAAGGCCGACGACACGTTGGTGCTCAACAACACGCGTGTCATTCCCGCGAAATTGGTGGGTTATCGCGCCGAAACGAGCGGCCAGTGGCAGGGGCTGTTTTTGCGTGCCGATGCAGCGACCGGGGTTTGGGAGGTGCTGACCAAAACGCGTGGCACGCTGCGGCCCGGCGAAGCGATCACGATCAAGGACCGCGAGGGCCGCCCCAGCATGCAATTGGTGGTCGTTTCGCGAACCGACGATGGGCACTTGTTGGTGACGCCGCGATTGCCCGGCCGAGACGAATCCGAATGGCCTCGCGAACCCGCCGATTGGCTCGAACGCTATGGCCGGATCCCACTGCCCCCCTATATCCGTGACGGCCAGATGGTCGATGCCGATGTGAAAAATTATCAAACGGTTTTTGCCGAGCATCGCGGCAGTGTGGCTGCCCCGACAGCCGGTTTGCACTTTACCGACAAGCTGCTCGATTACATCCGCACCGGCGGCACCGACATTCAAGAAGTCACGCTGCATGTCGGGATTGGCACGTTTCGTCCGATCGCAGTCGAACGGCTTGACGAGCATACGATGCACAGCGAGTGGGGCCAAATCGATGCCGCCACAGCCGAGACGATTCGGGCCCGCCGCGCCCATGGTCGCTGTATCGCTGTCGGTACGACCAGCGTCCGTGTGCTCGAGAGTGCCGCCCAGAACGCCGAAGGAAAACTCGAGCCGTGGACCGGCGCGACAGACCTGTTCATCAAGCCGCCGTATCAATTCAAAGTCGTCGATGCGTTGATGACCAATTTTCATCTGCCTCGCAGCAGTCTGCTTGTTTTGGTCAGTGCGTTTGCAGGACGCGAATTGATTATGGAGGCGTATCAAAACGCCATCGAAAATGAATATCGCTTCTTCAGCTACGGCGACGCCATGTTGATCGTCTAGACCGCTGATTGTCCAAACGCTGTGAGCGACGTTCATTGTCGCTCTGCCACGACTTACTCTTATCCGCTTATTGCGACCCGTTATTTATGTCTACTGAAGAACACATCCTAGTGATCCCCGAGTCAGTGATTGACGCAATCGGCGTGATCGATGGTTTTGAATCGGATGTCGATCGATTCTTGCTGCCCATTCTTGCCAGTGACCAGTTGTCGTTCCAACCGCGTACGCCAATGGAAACCGACCCCAGCTTCAAGCAGTTGATTCCGTATGTGTTGCTGGAATGGACCGAGAGCGATGGGACGAAGAAATTGTTCACGTACACGCGTGGCGGTGGTGGCGGAGAGAAACGCTTGCATGCCAAACGCAGCGTTGGAATCGGCGGCCATATCAGCCGTGAAGATGCCGCCGACGGAGCCAATCCGTACACGACCGGGATGCACCGTGAAATCGAAGAAGAAATCCAACTTCGCTCTCACTACCAGGAAACGCAAGAAGGTTTGATCTACGATCCTTCCAACGAAGTGGGCATGGTCCACTTGGGAGTCGTTCATCGATTTGTTTTGGAATCGCCCGAAGTGCAAAGCAACGAGGCGGATCTGGCCGAAGGCGGTTTCGTCAGCATCGAAGAGCTGAAAGCGGATATCGAGCAATTGGAAACGTGGAGCCAATTAGCGATCAAAGCTCTCTACTAGACAATTGGCGTGTCGCGGAAAACGCAATTCAATTTATCGCCTAACTGTCCTCGGTGGCGGAAATGCGAGAGCTAGCAGCGTGTCCGCCAGCAAATAAGTGACGGCGAGCTCTATTTCCGTTAACCTACTGCAATACGTCGCCGCGCATCCCCGCTCTCTTTCCGGTGGAACATCGCTTTGGCTATTGGCATCGATCCAACCGTTGACTTTGCTTTCAAAAAGCTTCTGGGAAGCCCAGAGCATCCCGCTGTCACGCTGCACTTCCTAAATGCGATTCTCGGGGGAGATCCGCTGATCACGGAAGTGGATGTTCTGAATCCGTTCCTTGAGAAGGACTTCGAGGGCGACAAACTCTCGATCCTGGATATTCTCGCTCGCGACGAGAGGGGGCAATTGTTCAATATCGAAATGCAAACGGCGCTCTCGACGGAACTTCCCGAGCGATTGGCTTTCTATGCATCTTCGCTGTTTGTCGGTCAAATTGGTCAAGGTGATAGTTATCATGAACTGTGCCCAGCGATCGGAACTTGCGTGCTCAATGACGTTATGATTGCTCATACGCCTGAAATTCATCACGATTTTCGCTTGCGTTGTGGCGAAGCGTTGCTGACCAACCATCTGCAAATCCACCTGTTGGAGTTGCCGAAGTACGCCTTGCCAAGTGATAATAAGAAAATCACCGATCCGATCGAAGAATGGATGTTTTTCTTTCGTCAGGTAGAGAATTTGACAGCTGATGAGGTCGCCAAGCGACTAGATGATCCGACGTTCGTCGAAGCCGTGGGAGTATTGGAAATGATTGCGAGAAGCCCCGAAGAACGAGACCTGTACGAAGCTCGTTTGAAAATGCAACGAGATGAAGAGGCTCGCCTGCGCTACGCTAAGAATCAAGGGCTCGAAGAGGGAATCCGACGGGGAAACTTGGCCGGCCGGATCCAACTACTGCAAGAACTGCTCGGCGAATCGGTCACTGAGATGGCGGTCCTAGAGACTCAAGACATTGCCGAGCTTACGGCAGCCGTCGCCGTACTTCAGCGGCGACTTCGCGATCGTGATGCGTAAGGACTGTCGGAAGAATAACTGGCGGCGACTTCCGTAGTGGACGAGGCAACGAGTCCTTTTTGGCTCAATGAAGCTGCAGGACTCGTAGCCTCGTCCGCTACCGCCCGCCATTTGTTGTTCCGAACGTCCTAACTCGAGTGAAGAGAATTTACTCGCCGTACCGCTCTCTCCACAAAAAAAACGACGACGGCATTCACCGTCGTCGTTTTGTTTTTCGTTTCTACCTAGCCCAAAAATTCTTATTCAAGAATCTTGTTAAGGTCGGCGATAACGGCGTCGACGTTTAGCTTCTTAGCGTTGGCGACGGCGTAATTCGCTTTCACATTGCCCTCGTTTGCCATCACGATGGTGACGTCGGCTTTAGGGTTGATGCCGTAGTTGTCTGGACCGTTTGCGTTTTCGTTAGGAACGACAAAAGGAATGTTCTTAACGCTGGTCGTCGAAACAAACTTCTTGGCGATATCCGATGCATCGTCTTTGTCTTCGTTCAAAACGTTAACGAAAACGCGAAGTTTGGATTCTTCGTTCGATGCCACTGCTTCGTCAAGCTTCTTCACCAATTCGGCAACCTTCGGGTCGTCGCTGCGAGTGAACACCATGACTTGAGGCTTCGAGCCATTGCGGCAACGGTAGCACAAGTTTTTGCCTTCGGCGACACCGTCGTCTTCTGCGCCTGCACATTTGGTGACGTAGAACGCACCTACGTTTTCACCCGGTTGCAAACCGCTCTTCATTCCACCTTTCTTGGCTGGCTTTTCAGCCGATGCGGTGGTCGCGGAAACGAGAGCCAACGCCAAACCGAGTACTAAAAAGTTCTTCATTCTATATCCTCATCAAAAGGGGGGCATTGTCGCCATGCTCACTCGGCATGGTTTCAACAGTTTCGAATCTTCCGCAGATTGAATTGTCTGAAAATTGGTGTCATCGCGTGCTACTGTCCACTGCAATGACGATTAAGCGTAATCATCCGCCACCAATTTTTGGGTTTGTCATCTAAATTTGCCATTAGGGACAAGTGCGCCGAGGTGTGTTTCGCATGGTTGGATAGGGAGATGGCTCTCGCATGCTACGACTTGGACTCTGCTTAGGCAACAGTTCACGCATCACCCGAATTGCTGACGAGGCGGTATTATAGCGGACGGAAAAGACCATCGGGGGTGTTGGGAATGCCGATCCTTTGAACATTTATAGTGGACATCCGGCAAGTCGTTCCCCCAGAATGCAGGGTAGAGAAGGATGTTTCTGGACTCATCCAGGCTTTACAGAGTGGATAAGATGGGCGAACCGATTTAGCGCCAATTCAGCAAAATTAGGATTTAGCAGTGGCAATAACCTCAGCAAAAGACGGCATCCAGCGTGGGGCGTCGTTCCCCATTGTCCGTTTTTCAGAACCCAAGGCAAAGTCCATGGATTTGCGGTTTCGAGTCGGCTTGCTCCTGGTGTTGTGGTGCGGTGCGACGTTCTCCGTCAGGGCTGACCCACCCGCGACCCTCACGAAATCGCGGGATTTGGCTCGATTGACCTCGAGAAATGCGATTATCGATCCTGACCTTGACCGCTCGCCCGTCGATCTGGCGATCAATCCGGCGGGAACGTGGCCAGCGGGTCAATGGATCGTGACATCCAATCAAACCTCTGACTCGATCTCGTTGGTGTCGACCGAGTCCCGTACGGTGGTGGACGAAGTGGTTTGCGGTGACCATCCCACCGACATCGTTTTTGCCAACTCCGGAGACCGTTTTGTCGTTACCTGTGCATGGTCTGGCGAATTAGTGCTCTATCGTTTGGAATCTAATCCCCGTCCGCTGGACACTCGGGAATCAAGTCGTCCCACAACCTCGTCGTCGCAAGATAAAAACGCCGCTGCGACGCCAGAAATAAAGGAAGTGTCGCGTATCCAACTTGGTTTCGAACCATCGGGGGTCGCGTTGTCGCCCGACGCAATGCGTGCCTACGTCGGTTTGGTCGCATCGGGTGAGGTGGTCGAGGTCGACTTGGAGGAAAACAAAATTTCGCGTCGATTGGATGTCGGACATTGGCCAAAGAACCTGACGATTTCGCCTGATGGAAAACGTTTGGCAGTGGGCTGTAGCGGCGAAGGCAAGATCGCCGTCGTCGATACCGCGTCGTTCGAACTGCTGTATGACGAGCCTCTCGTTGGCGGTATCAATCTCGGACATATGGTTGCGTCGCGTGATGGCAGCCAAGTCTATTTTCCCTGGATGGTCTATCGCTCGAATCCGATCACCATCGGCAACATCAAACGAGGCTGGGTGTTGGCCAGTCGGGTTGGGCGAGTTCGGCTGGATGGTCCCGCGTACCGCGAGGCGATTTCGTTGGACGTGCCTGAATTAGCAATTGGCGACCCGTATGGAATTGCGATCACGTCCGATGAAAAACAGATGGTCGTCACTGCAGGCGGCACCCACGAATTGCTGTTCTACCGACTTCCTGATCTGCCCTTTATTGGTGCCGGAGGACCGGGCGATTTGATTGAACGCGAGTTGCAATATGATCGAAAGCGGTTCGATCGAATTCCGCTCGGGGGACGTCCATTGGGGATTCAAATTGCAGGTGATGACCGCACTGCCTACATTGCCAACTACTTGAACAATTCGGTGCAAGTGGTTGATTTGGTTGAACGGAAATTGCTGCATGAAATCGATTTAGGAGGCTCCGATTCGATGTCACTCGCTCGCCAAGGAATGGCGATCTTTCATGATGCAACGCGCAGTCTGGATCAATGGTATAGCTGTCATTCGTGTCACCAACAGGGCGGTTCCAATGCGCTGCCGATGGACACCATGAATGATGGTACCGAATTGACGGTCAAAACCGTGTTGCCACTGTTTGGCGTCGAGGATACAAAACCATACACGTGGCATGGGTGGCAGCAGAGCTTGGATGATTCAATTGCCAAGTCTTTCACGTCAACGATGATCGGCAAACCTCCGGCGGCAAGTGAGACCAAGGCCGTGCGAGCGTATCTAGCCTCGCTCGAATTGCCTCCCAATCCGTACTTGGGTCTCAATGGCGAATTGTCGGAATCGGCCGCTCGCGGACGCCAAGTCTTTTTCAGCTCCAAAGCGGCTTGCGCCGATTGTCATCGTGGTCCCGAGCTAACGGACAACGAAATTCACGATGTCGGCCTCAATTCCAAACACGACTTTTACGAGGGATACAACACGCCATCGCTGCGAGGGACCTACCGAAAAGTACGCTGGTTACATAGCGGCAGAGCCAAAACGCTCGAGCGGGTCATCACCGATCTGCACAGCCCCGAAAAGGTCAACGGCGAAGCGGAGCTGACTGAACAAGAGGCGGCCGATTTAATCGAGTATTTGAAGACGTTGTGATGGAATTGTGTCTCGCGGATCGGCTAAAATGCCAGGATGCAACATTTCGATCTCCAGGCCGATTCCGATCTCCAAGCCGCTTGCCAAACCGTCGTTCATTTGTCGCAGCATATGAACCGGTTGCGAGGCGAAGCGGTCCAATTTCAACAGACTTGTGCGACGCTTGATCGCGGCTATTTCACGCCCAGCGAAGATGACCAGGTAACGCACCTGTGGGTGTCTTATCATAAGGCTCGCAACGCGCTGCTGGAATTGATTCACTCGACTCGCCAATCGGTTGGCAGAGACGTCGAGGATCACCCAGCCGAATTTTTGTGTGCCTATGCCGCAGCCGTCGTGCTAGTGGATGCTGCTCGGTGTTTGCGAGATCTTTTTTCGAACAACGCACTCGTGCGACGCAAATTAAACGAGTCGTTTGATTGCTACGGGATCTCCGCTGGCAGCTTTGACGCGATTCAGTTGACGTTGACGTCGCCATCCAATGCGACGCAACTGAACCGAGCGAACCATTTTTATACCGACCATCATGACTCGCTTGCCGAGACGGCTGCCGGCAACCCGGTGCTACAAGAAGTTCAAAGCGTGATTGACACCCGATTGCAGCGAGTGCAAGTTGGGCCCAGGCAATACATTCGCTCGCGGATCGCCGAGCGTCGTCGCGATTTCCGTCAGCGTATTCTGGCAGGTAGCCTGCAACAACTGATTTACACCGTGCAGCAGTGGGGATCGCTCGCCGTCAGTGCGATTAGCACGAACCCAAGTCACATTCCTCAATTGCCAGCTTCGATCGCGGCCGAGTTGTCGACTTTGCTGCGTCCGGGCGACATCTTCGTCACTCGCAAAGACACCGCACTGACCAATTATTTTCTGCCGGGATATTGGCCACACGCCGCGTTCTATATCGGTGAAGAACAGGTGATCGAGTCGCTCAAAGACGGCGTGCGGGTGCGATCGATGATTTCGCCGTTTGGCAATGATGCGGTTGCGGTCATTCGCCCTCAGCTCGATCCAGCGGTCATCACAAAAGGGATCGATCGAGCGAAGACCCACGTGGGCAAACCTTACGATTTTGATTTCGACTTTACCCGCTCGGACCGTCTGGTTTGCACCGAAGTCGTGTATCGAGCCCTCGAAGGGGTGGGCGATATCGTGTTCACTCTGACCAAACGAGCAGGGCGGCAAACGCTCTCGGCCGAAGATCTCTTGAACCTTGCGGTCCAGCGGAAGCACTTTCACCCCGTGGCGGTGTATTGCCCAAGTCACGGCAACCAGCTGCAGGGCGATGAAGCGATGTGTGAAATACTGCGAAAGACGATGGTAAAATAACGGCAATGATTGCCTTGTTGGCGGATCTCTATTGTGAGAAAGTTGACCGGCGATTTCCGATCGATTACTCTTTCTAGGCGTGCTGTTCCCCGCCTTTCGCCCGGTATGTGACCGATCTTGCCAACGCCCGACATCCTTAGGGCACTCCAATTCCTTGGGGCCGACAAGTGGCCGACGAATTTCAAGCAGGTTCACGCCGCGTTTTTCCCTTCCCGCGTGCTCTGACTCTCTCTCCCTCTGATAGGTACTTCTGATGCGAATGCTGAGCCTGATCTGTTTCTTGACCAGCTTGCTGCTCCCGATGAGCCAAGTTCGCGCTGAATCCAACGCGAACTCGTCAGATCGAAAAAAAGTGGTCTTCATTTCGGGGCCACCCAGCCATGGCTATGGCGCGCACGAGCACTACGCGGGGTGTTTGCTGCTGGCCAATACGCTCAAAGAGGCGATGCCAAATTTTGATGTCGAAGTCATCAAGCATGGATGGCCCAGCGAAGGCGTCAAGGCACTCGAGGGGGCCGACAGCATCGTTGTCTATTGTGACGGTGGCGGACGTCATCTGTTGAACCCGCACGTCGACGAGCTTGATCCGCTGATGAAAAAAGGGGTAGGCCTCGTTTGTGTTCACTACGGCGTCGAGACGCCTGCAGGCAAAACCGGCAACGCGTTCTTGGATTGGATCGGTGGCTATTTTGAAGCCGGTTGGTCAGTCAATCCGCACTGGGTCGCCAAGTACGAAACGTTTCCGGATCATCCGATCAGCCGTGGTGTGAAGCCGTTTGCGATCAATGACGAGTGGTACTATCACATGCGATTTCGCGACGAAATGAAAGGCGTCACACCGATCTTGTCGGCACTGCCGCCCGAAGACACCCTCCGCCGCCCCGACGGACCACACAGTGGTAATCCCGCAGTTCGCAAAGCGATTGCCAACAAGGAAGTCCAGCACATGGCGTGGGCTGCCGAACGTGACGGAGGCGGTCGCGGGTTCGGTTTTACCGGGGGCCATTTTCACTGGAATTGGGGCGACGAGAACTTTCGCAAAGTGATGCTCAATGCGATCGTCTGGACCGCACACGGCGAAGTGCCCGAGAGCGGTGTCACGACCGGTAACCCGTCGCAAGACGAACTCGAAGCGAACCAAGACGAGCCAAAGCCGGCCGCGAAGGCTGACGCTAAGACTAAAAAAAAAAGTCTGACAGGCCAGTCGGGCGGACCGCGATCAAGCGATCGCAAGCCAAATCGGTAGCAAGCCGTTCTGTAAAACCGATCTTCAAGAGCCCACCAGTCTCGAAACAGACTCCGGGACATGCCGTTGCTATCGACGTCCCTCTTGGTGACGCGAAACAGTTGTACCTTGTCGTCACTGATGCCGGAAACGGATTCTCTTGTGATTGGGCGGATTGGGCCGAACCCCGCTTGGTCGGACCCAAGGGAGAAAAGAAATTAACCGAGCTGCAGTGGAAAGACGCGTCGGCTCAATGGGGCAAGGTCCGCGTCAATAAAAACGCAGGCGGCGGACCACTAAAGATCGCGGGCAATGCGGTCGCTTTTGGGATCGGAACGCACGCAAATTCGCTGATCGCGTTTGATCTGCCCGAGGGCTACGACCGCTTCGTTGCCAGCGGTGGGCTCGATAACGGTGGAACTGATCAAAGCGGTGGTGACGCTGCGGAAGTCGAATTTCTCGTCTACACCGCCAAGCCGGCACTGCCGACCAAGGGGCGTAATGACGCGGCAGGATCGCATGAGGTGGCCGATGCCCTGGACGGTTTAGACGTCGGCGATGGTTTGGCGGCGATGTTGTTCGCGGCCGAACCGCAACTGCTAAGCCCATCGAACATTGACATTGATCATCGCGGCCGCGTCTGGGTTTGTGAAATCGTCAACTACCGTCGTCACCAAGGGAAACGTGCCGAAGGAGACCGGATCTTGATTCTTGAAGATTCCGATGGCGATGGGCAGGCCGATACCGAAACGGTGTTCTACCAAGGCACCGATATCGATTCGCCCCACGGCGTCTGTGTGCTCGGCGATAAAGTCATTGTGTCGGCGGGCGACAAAGTTCTGCTGTTTACCGATTCGGACGGTGACGACAAACCGGACGACAAACAGGTCTTGTTCAGCGGCATTTCTGGAACCCAGCACGACCATGGAATCCACGCGTTTACATTTGGACCCGATGGAAAGTTGTATTTCAACTTTGGGAATGCCGGAAACCAAATCAAAGACAAAGACGGCAATCCGATCATTGATGCGGCTGGAAACGAAGTCGCCGCGAAACGGCAACCCTATCAAGAGGGAATGGTGTTCCGCTGCAATCTTGATGGCAGCGAATTTGAAACGCTCGGCTGGAACTTTCGTAACAACTGGATGGTCACCGTCGACTCGTACGGATCCATTTGGCAATCCGATAACGATGACGATGGCAATAAAGGCGTGCGAATCAATTATGTGATGGAATTTGGGAACTACGGTTACAAAGACGAAAAGACAGGGGCTGGATGGCGCTCGCCTCGCACGGGAATGAGCACCGCGATTCCCGAACAACATTGGCACTTAAACGACCCAGGCGTCGTTCCCAATCTGCTGTTGACCGGAGCGGGATCGCCGACCGGGATCACCGTTTACGAAGGCGATTTGTTGCCGATGTTTCGCGGCGATCTGATTCACTGTGATGCGGGACCCAATGTCTGTCGCGGTTACCTACTGGAAAATGACGGTGCTGGTTATCGTGCCGAAATCCGTGATGTCTTGACCGGTACTCGCGACAAATGGTTTCGCCCGTCCGATGTAAAGGTGGCTCCCGATGGATCGTTGGTGATTGCCGATTGGTACGACCCTGGCGTCGGTGGACACGGGATGGGGGATCTCGATCGAGGTCGCTTGTTCCGAATCGTGCCGAGTGACCACAACGGCAAATACCAAACGCCAAAGTTTGATTTCACTAGCGTCGACGGGGCCATCGAAGGGCTCAAGAACCCGAACTACGCGGTTCGCGCGATGGCTTGGCAATCGCTGCACAAGCGAGGAGCGGATGCCGAAGCGGCGCTCGCGAAGCTGGCGTCGTCGGGAAATCCGATTTATCGCGCCCGAGCGTTTTGGTTGCTGGGCAAGATCGAGGGGCGTGGTAAGAAAACCGTTTCCGCAGCGATCGCCGACGATGATCCCAACATTCGCATCGTCGGCGTACGCTTGGCGCGTCAATTGAATCTCGATGTTAGCCACTATGTTCAACCATTGATCAAGGACGAATCGCCCCAAGTGCGTCGTGAATTATTGGTCGCGCTTCGCCATACCGATTCGGCTCAAAAGGCAAATTGGTGGGCCGAGCTGGCACTGCAATACGACGGCCAGGACCGCTGGTACCTCGAGGCGCTTGGTTTGGCATCCGACACCGACGCGGACGCCTGTTTCGCCGCTTGGCTCGAAAAGGTGGGCGAGCATTGGAATTCGCCAGCGGGACGTGACATCGTTTGGCGAAGTCGATCCCCATTGGCACCCGCCTATTTGGCGAAACTGTTGCAAGATCCAGCGACAAGCGAAGCAGACCAAGCACGTTACCTTCGCGCCATGGATTTCCATGACGGAGCAGAGAAAGAGACCGCGCTAAAGAGCTTGGTTGAGTCAACTGCGGATGCTTCCGGCTCGGCAGTAGGCCGCAACGACGCGGTGATCGTCGAAGCGATATTGCGACTTCAGAATTTTGACATCCAATCCTCCGGGCCCGCCAAAGCAGCGGTGCTGCGTTACTTGCGAGCCCAGCCAGGAACGGATTCGTATTTTAACTTGCTTGAGCGATTGAAGTTAACCGAGATGGCTGCGGAATTGGCGCAGTTCAGTCTCGCACATCATGACCAAACAAGCGGCGTTCGTGCCGCGGAGATCTTGTTTTCGATGGATCGTCAATCGTTGCTGCTCGATGCAATGCAAAGCGATGACATCAAGCGGCGTGTTGCGGCAGTAACGTTAGTGGGGCATGCGGGACGCAATCAAACCGTGTCGTTATTGTTGCCGCTGGTTACTACGGATGGTTTGCCGAACGAAGTGCGTGTCGCGGCGCTCGAGGGGATCTCGCGACGTCCCAATGGTCGCAAAAAACTGCTCGATTTGGTCGTCACTCGCAAATTGCCAGATGACTTAAAATTTGCTGCCGCGAACGTGCTGTTATCGACCGCAGAGGCAGCGATTCGCAACGAAGCGGCGAAATACCTCGAGCTTCCTGCGACCGCCGACAGCCAGCCGTTGCCGCCGCTGGTAACGCTCGTGAAGCGACGAGGTAACGTAACCGCCGGTGCCGAGGTGTTCCGAAAAACAGGGACGTGCATCAACTGTCACAAAGTGCACGGTGAAGGAAAAGAAGTTGGGCCGGATTTGTCCGAGATCGGCAGCAAGTTATCGCGAGAAGCGATGTACGTTTCGATTCTGGACCCCAGCGCGGCGGTCAGTCACAACTTCGAAACTTACAGCGTGCTCACTGACGATGGTTCGGCGATCACTGGCTTGCTGGTCAGCGATACCGCGGAATCCGTTACGCTTCGCAATGCCGAGGGAATCGATCAAACGGTCAGCAAGGATGAAATTGAAATCTTTCAAAAGCAATCCAAGTCGTTGATGCCACAAGATCTGCAACGATTGATGACCGCCGATCAGCTGGTCAACCTCGTCGAGTACACCCTAACGCTAACAAAAAAGTAACGCCAGCGTCAGCCCATAGTCGCTCGGCTTTCCAAGCCGATTGCGTTCATTCACCCGAATGCAAACCGCTTCATCGGCACTCCGCCGTAGAACTCGCGAGTATGCGAGAGACATAGCCAGCGACGATTGATTGCTAACAGACGAAAAAGGGGACAGACGAATAAATTCAGAGCGGCGATTCGTCTGTCCTTGTCCTCGCCCACCTTTTCAGTCGCGATAGCGACGACAGCAGCGAACATGATTTGTGGGCGTCGCCATCGCAACTAAGAATCAAAACAAGATTTGCGTAGCCCATAGTCGCTCGGCTTTCCAAGCCGTTGGCGGTCATTCACCCGCATACAAACCGCTTCATCGGCAGCCCGCCGTAGAACTCGCGAGTATGCGAGGGACATAGGCAGCGACGATTGATTTTTGACAGACGAATGGGGTGACCGACGAATAAATACAGAGCGGCGATTCGGCTGTCCCACATTCGGCCGCCAAAAGTGCTTTGCGTCCGTTCCTTTCGCGAGAAAGTGACTGGCACACCGCCAATGTTCGCCGCGACTCAGCATTTCAAGCCCGAGTACGATTTGGCAGGCGAATTGTTGTCGAGCCGGGTCACGATCGCCGTGCAGAACGGGGATCGTCCAATTTACTTTACGGGCATCACCGCGACGATGAAGCGACCAGGATTTGTGACGCTATCGATTCCGCCTGAGGAGCAGTGGAGCGACTCACTTCGCTGGCTCACAAGAGAACAGCAAGAGCGGTTTGCCACCGCGGAATTTTTCACAATGCTACAAATACAGATCACCGGTCGGTTCTTGAAGCTCCCTCAACGCTCGCCACCGAAGTAAGCGGTTGCTGATTGTTGCAACGGCAAGCTCTGGAAAAGACCGTCGTGATCGCAGACAAGCTGGCTGCGGTTTCGCAACGAGGGCAACGGGGAACTGGAAATCCATTTGATAAGCCGAACGCAATTTGCAGCAACCAGCAGTACCTCGTCATCAAAAATGGATTAAAATCAAGGTAATCAAAAACGAGACTCCAGCGTGGAGTCTCCTCCCCATCAAGTACGGCACCGAGTCGTACATAACTCCGTTCTACGATCTATATGTTTCGCATGTCACGACTGCCGTGAATGACGCGAGACACCTCGATGCCACGTTCGGTCGCGCGGAAGAAAATCACGTAATTGCCGACGCTGAATGAACGGGCACCTGGCACTCCAAATCCTGGCCGCAATTCGCCCATTTCAGGCTGGGGCGCAATCGTTTCGCACGTCTCCCGAATCTTGCGTAACCATTCACGTGCCGCCTCCGGCTTGTCCCTCGCAATAGATTCAACAATGCCGAATAAGTCGTCGTCCGCCTCCGGTGCATAGATGACGTTCGCCATTAGCCTTTACCATTCTCAATTTCTCGAATACGCTCTTCCGCACGTCGGTAGACATCTTCGGCCGGAATACCTTTCCCGGCGTCCAACTGATCGAATCCCTTTCGTACTTCAGCGTGAAGCGTTTCCCTTGCCTGCAACAAACGCAACCCTTCCGCAAGTACATCGGATTCGTTCAGGAATCTCTTTTCGGAGACCATTCGTTGAACAAAGGGGACTAAATCGCTTGGGATCTCTGTTGTCATGACTATCTCAATTTTGACTGGCTTGGCAGCGATGTTGGTCGTAGAGCATGGTTTTTACGCAAGGCCCCTTCGGGGACATCTTCGGCGTGGTTTTGGCCGCGGCTCCATTATACAATCAAATCAGATTCAGAACATCTTCGCTTCGGTTGCGGCGGTGTCGTAAAAACCTTCCGTTGTGTCACCTATGCCCATCGGTTTGTTCGTCCTATCACCACTTCCTGACGGACGCACAACTTCTTACGGCTTGGGGTCAGCGAGGGGCAAGCCTGATCCCAAAGCCAATGTTCAAGGCAAGCCGCATCGCGGCGCGAGGTGGTTGGATTGTTAAAGCGACGTCGTATGGCATTACGAAACGCTAGTGGGAGTGCAGTTCGATGCATCGCATTGCCATGGATGGAGTGCGGCATTCAGAAGAAAACAGGAAAATGGGTGACAGGAAAATGATGATTTTGCATTTGGGGTCTGACCATTTTTCTGTCCCTCATCTTCCTGTAAATTCACCTTTGCTTGATGGATCAATCAAGCGATGCTTCGCAAGGTCAATTCCTACACACTGAACTGATTAGCAACCCACAGTACCTAACCAGCAACAATGGAATAGAATCGGGGCAATTAGAAGCGAGTCTCCAGCGTGGAGGCTCCTCCCCATAAAGTACGACGCCGAGTCGTACATAACTCCGTTGTACGACCTACTTGATGGAATCTTCACACGGTATTGATTTTGTCTACGACGGTGGGCCGGTCGGTGTGCTTGATCCTGAAACGCTTCCAGCCAGTGACGGCGTCGTGTCTTACATGCCGTATCGCTCTGGCTCGCATTGGGCGTTGCATCAGGCAATCAGTGCGGGCGATGCACCAGAATGCACGTGCGTTAAGGATGGCGTTGAATACTCATTTTTCGTTGACTCATGCCCGGAATACGGACGACTTGCGGTTCGTGACATACGTACTGCATAGCGTGTGGTCCGGTCGGCCAACTTCTTAGGGTTTGGGGTCAGCGAGGGACGAGGCTGATCCAAAACTCATGTTCAAGGCGAGCCGCTTCGTGGCGGGAGGCGGCTGGATCGTCAACGCGACGTCGTATGACACTACGAAACGCTAGCGGGGAGTGCAGCTCGATGCATCGCAGTACTCCGCTTAAATGTTTCGCCGAGTATTGCATTATCACACGGTCGGGAGAATACAGGAAAATGGATGACAGAAAAATGATGATGCTGCATTTGGGGCCTGACCATTTTCCTGTCCCTCATCTTCCTGTAAATTCACCTTTGCTTGATGGATCAATCAAGCGATGATTCGCAAGGTCAATTCCTACACACTGAACTGATTAGCAACCCCATAGTACCTAACCAGCAACAATGGAATAGAATCGGGGCAATTAGAAGCGAGTCTCCAGCGTGGAGGCTCCTCCCCATAAAGTACGACGCCAAGTCGTACATAACTCCGTTAGACAACCTCAGAGCTTCGTGATGTTACGATCACCAGGAATGACGCGTAGAATTTCTACTGTGTCGCCATGCTTGCGATGGAAGATCACGTAACGCCCGACGAAGTTGCACCTCACATCGGTTCCCAATTGCGATCGCAATTCACCGATATCTGGTTGCGACGCCAGAAGCAGGCACTTGGCTTCAACCTTTTCGACCCAAGCCACGGGTGCACCGGGCTTGTCGCACGCGATGTATTGCAGAATGCCGACCAGATCTTGACGTGCAGCGGTTGAATAATGAGGCTTCTTCATCCGTTGGTTGCTTCTGCCGCCATCGCCCTCAATTGCGCGAACACTGTGTCGTGATCGTGCAACTCTCCTTTGTCCGCTTGGTCGATTCCGACTTGCACTGCTTCTTTTAGCTTTTCATTCGAGACCAACAGGCGTATTCCTTCAGATACGGCCTCTTGGACCGAACCAAACCTGCCGGTGTTGACCAATGCCTCAATGGCTGACCGTTGATCTTGTGGTAACTGGATGTCCATTTTGCTCACTCGGATGGATGCTTGAAACATGACGAGACGGTCGACCAACATGGTTTTTACGCTGCGGCCCTGCGGGCACACCTTTAGTGTAGTGCTGATCTCGCTCTCATTATACGATCAAAACCGCTTTAGGAAATCTTCGCTTCGGTGGTGACGATGTCGTGAAAATCCTTCGTTGGTGGCCCAAGAGTGAGCAGCATCAAGCCGCAGAATCCCGAATTGCTCACTGACCTTGACGTAGATTACTCGCATTTTCATTGCTGCGATGATGAAGACCTTGTCTTCTTGCGTTGCCCCTCGTGCGGCTACATCTGGATAGAATGCTACGAATGTTCGACGCGGTACGTTGATCTACGCGATCTGTCTCGTCGCGAATCAAGCTACCTTTCCTCTGTCAACGAACGCGTCGCATGCCCTGAGTGCTCTGTCCCATTCGCCGATTTCTACTACCTCTCGGACAAAGTCATTGATTCCTACCTGCCGACAAGGCAACAGGTAATCGCGGCGGGATTCGACCGGTTCTTGGTGGAAAGGGGAGATTCCTAGGGCAGCGTGGTTCTCGCAACAATGTGTGGTCGCTGAGTTTCGGCATCCATATCGCAAATGCCTTTCGTTCTTCATTCCAGGCAGTCTCTCGTTGTATAATCGTTTAACTGGCCAACGTCTTTCGCATCGATCAGGGGCGGCGTCGACCGAAAAACTCGTGGTGCAAACCAGCGGTTAACAACTTTGAGTCTTTGCCGTTTGTCATGCGGAGGCATCTTAATGCCTGCAACATCTGTAGAAATTAACATTGGTGCCGACTCTGCGGTGATATTCGACTTGATCCACGACTATTCTTGTCGCCTTGAGTGGGACCCGTTTCTCTGCGAGGCAACTCTTTTGAACGGGGCGACAACGGCAGGCGTTGGCGTCGTTTCTCGGTGCGTTGCGCGCAATGCCGTCGGTGGGCTTGCTATGGATACCGAATACGTATCTTTTTTGCGCCCATCCGTCGCTGCTGTCTCAATGAAGCGCGGCCCCTTCTTCCTTCGCAAGTTCGCCGCGCCAATTCGCCAGAAGCAGATTGAAAACGCTGTGGTCCGTGTGACGTATCGCTACTACTTTGAGGCAAGACCCCGAGTTCTCACCTTCATCATCGAACCGATCGTTGACTTCGTTATTAGACGTGAAACCCGGAAACGGCTCACTGCTCTAAAATCCTATCTGGAGTAAGGGACGGACGATATGGTCTTTACGCAAGTTCGCGGCCGTCGTCGCTGGCGAAACGTTCGGTGGACAAGGTTCAATCGCTTCGGTTGGGTGTACCTCGGGTGCAAAGCCGCGAACGTTTTGGCTGTTTGGCGATGGCCTTGACGTCGTCGAACGGATGATGGAAATCGAAGAGGCGTTCAGTACTACCGTTCAATATCACCGTTGTCTCACAAATCACCGCTGTCTAACAAATCACCGTTGTCTAACAGAGATCACTCGATTGGAAAACCTCGATGACTGCAACTCCTGATGAGATCCAACATCGCCGCAACGCTGCAATCGATGCGATTCGCCGCGTCCATGGTACCGCTGCGGACGAAGATGGCGTGACGCTTTTCGTTTCGCACCACCTTGACGAGCTGGGCGACGAATTCTGGCTGAAACATTGCGGTGTTGCGCGGCCAGAACCGGCACAAGTTCTCGACATTCTTGTTTTGCAATCTCATTGGAGCGAGGAGGATGATGAGGGGATCGACACCTTTGACTTCACCTTGCCGGACGATGTAACCAACTATGTCATCAGTGTTGAATTCGATGACAGTGGAAACGTCTGTGGCGTGTCGATGGAGAGCTGATCGAATACTTGCAGCTCTTTGGGCGTCGCAATCTCCGAGAACGGTTTAGATATTTGGTCTTCAGGGGACGAGCCGGTTACCCAGGGCCGATTTTCACGGCGAGCCGCTTTGCGGATTCACGCGTGAGATGCATTCGGCTGAAGGCGAATTAAGACGAGCAATTATTGCGGCGTTGAGGTCGCATCAAGTCTAAGCCGTGAGTCTCAGGAACGCCCTGTTAGCGGAATCGCAGCAGTGCATTAAGTGATCGGACGATTCGGCCCGCCAGCGAGATCGGGGCGGCTTCGATGCGACTGATGACACTGGAACCCGCCCTGAAATGGATGGGATCGGGTAGTTTGACGGCTGCCCGAACCACGTACGAGGTTGCTGCCGGAGCTTGTTGACGTGTCGCGTTGACGTCGTCCCATCGTGGCGTGTTCAGTTCCGGCGTCCACTGCGATCGCGAGATGTCGGTGACGATTCCGGTGAACACTTCTGCCGGATCGGACAACAACGCAATTTTTACCTTCGAACCGAAGGCGATCCGTTGTACTTCGGATTGCGACATCACGATTTCGATGTCCCAGTCTTCGCCCTCGACAATCGACATTAGTTCGGTGCCAGATTGAAAATAGCCTTCGCTGTTTTCCGGGTCTGTCGGATAGCCTGACCAACTAACGAGCTGGAACACGTCGTCGTTACCATAGGACGTGGCGGCCGGTCGCCGCGAGCCCTCGATTAACTTCCCGCTGGCGGACGCACGAATGACCAACGCGTCACGGCGTTCACGACGTGTTTCCAGTTGTTCATTCAAATCCGCCAGTAGCGTTTCGGCCGCCGGCAGTTCATCGCCGGTTTCAGGAGATTGGTAGCGACGTTGACGAAGCGATTGCACCAGCTGGGCTTGAATTTGAACTCGTCCCAGTGCTTTGGCATATTCGTACTGCACATCGTGATTAACAAGCGTGGCGATCGTGTCGCCTTTGTGAATCGTGTCGCCGGGAAAAGCGTCCAGTCGCTCGAGGATACCGGGCGTCGAGATATAGACGGGAGTCTGTTTGCGAGGCGTGAATCGAGCTGTCGTGGATATCGAGGAAGGCATTGGCCACATCGCTGCCCCGATCAAAATCGAACAAACGCAGACAAAACGCAGCAAACGCGTCCACTGGACCTTGGTTCGTCGAGCGGGATTTTTTAAGAAACGCATCGGTATTTGAAAGAGACTATAGACCATGCCGGCGATCGCAAAAACGCACAGCATCCGTCCAAGCGATTCGAGTCCGTAAGGGCGAAGCATCAATGAGACAAACCACAGAATCAAAAGCGTGAGAGTCCAGCGATACACGGCGGCCAGCGATGCGTAGATCAGCATCCAAAACCGCCCGTACATCGTGAGTGTTTCGTACGGCATTTCGTCGACTCCCAACAGGATCCGGTTCAGATGAGCGAACAACAATCGCCGCGATCGCTCGGCTAAGTTAGGGGTGTCGCACAGATCCGAAAGGACATAGTAGCCATCGTAACGCAGCAAGGGGTTGGCGTTAAACAAGATGGTGCTGACACCACAGACAAGCATGACATTCATGGCAATCGAATGCACCATCCCATCGACGCTGAGGATCCAAACCCATGTCGCGATTGCTGCCAACACGATTTCGGTGATGATCCCCGCCAGTCCCACTGCGGCGCGCTCGAAGCGATTCGGAAGCATCCAGGAATCAGAGGTGTCGCAGTACAGTGCAGGGGTAAACACCAGCAGCATGGGGCCAATTTGATGGCACTCGCCGCCAAAGTGCTTGCAGACAAATGCATGTCCGAGTTCGTGTAGGATTTTGGTGCTGCCGATTACCGCCGCCAGAATCAGTAACGAATCGAGTCTCAACCAAACGCCGATTGTGGGAAACTCCGCTGCAAATGTGTCCCAGTGGGTAACGAAAGCAATGGCAGCAGAGAGGCAGAGAAACACCGCAATCACCACTGCCAGCGGACTCAGTAGTGGACGGACCCACGGGTAGGTGCGGCGGAGAAACGGTTCAGGATCGACGCCGGGAAAGCGAATGAACAGCAAGCTGCTTAGTTGTTGCAGCCATTTTTGTCGCTGTTCCTTGCGACCGCGCATTTCGAGAGGATGCCCCTGGTTGGCGGCATCTGAAACCGTCAATCCGCTTTGGTGCAATCGGAACAGCAGTTGATTCAGTTCACGGTGCGAAACTTTTTGCGGATGAAACTTCTGCTCATACTCACGACGTAGATCGTCAAGACTGCAGCGGCCATCAAGACGTTCCAAAACGAAATATTCGTCGGTTCGAAGCCGATGGTACGTCATCGATATCGGGTCTTTTACCACATACGCCGACTCGTTCTGGTGCAGCGTTTGAACCGCTATCAGATCCTTGCGAACGCGAACTCCGATCGCGTTACTCGATGAGCGGTTGATGGACGACATGAGCGGAAGGTGACGGTATCAGTAAAGGAGGCGGTTAGCGGAAATAGAACAGCACTTTGCGATTGACGAAGTCAAACACATCGCTGAACCAACTGCGAAGCAAAGAACGATGGCCACAATAAACACGTGCGGTGACATCCGCCCCGATACGGACATCCAACGGATCAAAAACGTCGGTGGCGGATTGGTGACCGTGTGATCGTTGGACACGGGCGGTTGTATCGATCACCGCTTGTTGTCGCTCGTCGATGCGTGCGGCGGTTGCGATGCGGTGCAGCGACGCGGCGTACGACCGGTCGGGCTGGGTGGCGACAACAAAGGTTACTGGGACCGACGGTGTTTGTTCGAACGATTCAAGCATCACGCCCGCGTCGCGATCCGGAATTTGCAGTTTCAGTTCCCAGGGGCCGGTTTCATCCACCACACTCAATAACAAATTGCCTCGCGATACCGGACGGCGAGCAAGCCGTTGTTCGAGTTGCCAACCGACCACCGTTCCTTGAATCGGGCTCTTCACGATCAAGTCGGCTTGTTGAGATTCTATGATTGCTTGTTGAGCCCGTAGATTGGCCAGTTCGGTTTCGAGTTGTTGCTGTTCCACGGCCATGCGGTCGGACGGGTTTTGTTGTGCATCCCCACTGAGCCGGACTGCTTTGATTGACGCTAGACGCTGTAGTGTGGTCTGGATTTGCCCTGCGATCGTTTCGCTGTTCCGCTGAAGCTCGGCGTTTTCAAGTTCCAACAGCGGCATCGCGGCCGTGACAGATTCGCCATCGACGACGTGCAGCGTTTTGACAACCCCATCGACGGCGGCAAAGACTTGGCGACGCTGCGTCGGTTCGAGTGAACCGGTGGCAATCACATAATGATCCACTTGGATCAGTACCGAAGCGATCGCAAGCATCAGCAGCGACGCGATCGCGGTCGCAATCCAGACCCATTGGCCTGAGCGTTTGATTCGGCCAATCGATTTCCAGAGCGTCAATGCGAAAATGCTCTCGTGCTGTATCGCATTGTGCAGTGCAACCGCGGAATCGCCGACGACCCTTTGCATCGTCGCCGTAATCTTGTCGGGACCCTCACCACTAAAATATTCGGCCAGCAAGACACCGACGATTTCGCCGCGGTTGGGAAACGGATCGCCGATCAGGTCGTCCGAAGAAACGTCGGCGGTTTGATCGTCCGCAATCCGCAGTGGTAACAGTGCCGCCGATGTGGTTCCGCACTGATCGAGATATTCGTCCAACGGGTCTTGAATTTGCGGAGGCAACATTTCCGAATCGGGAAGCATTACCGGACCTGGTAAAACGATCGCGTGTTGGACCAAGCGTTCGATGCTGCGAGTCGAGTTGCTACGTTTGTCGACGACCGCAACCCCACTGACCGCTTGAACCCGGAACTTCTTGCCGCGTCGGGTCAGCACGACGACTCGGTCACAACCGATCATGCGTCGTGTTTCGTTGGCGATCGCATACGCCGTGCGGTGGATCGATAGGCTGCGATGCAGTTGCAGCAGAGCGGCATGCTGCGAGAGCGTTTCGCCTCCGTCGCGTTGCGATGCCGCGAGGCTCGAGGTCGTGTTTGGCAATGCACCCGATTCGGCAGCCGAGCTTTTCGAGGGGGCGGTTGCCGCCGTGCCGAACGCAGTATCGGCAGCGGAACGTTGCCAAGTGTTGCCGTTCAGGTCGAACTGATCGACGGATTGAACGTAGGCATTGAGCCGGCGAAGGGTTTCAAGTTGTTCTGCAGCAGTGGGGCGATGACTAATTCGGTGGACCAGTAAGACTGCCAAGCGATGAGGGGCGGACATCAATTCGACTCGGAACCCTCGGACCGAGAGCGAGATGTCGGTTCCGCTGGAATCAGTGGAAGCGAAAGTTTCATCCGACGAAGATCCGCGAGGACCCAATGAATCGCGAGAGCCCGAAGAATCGAGTAACGCAACTTCACTGGCGGTCGGAGTCGCGGTCGCCAGCTGTAGATTCTGGCGAATCGACCCACGGTCGATGTGGCTTCCGAGTTTCTCGTCGGCGACCAGCATCATGGGATGTTCGTGGTCCAGAGCTACGATGGCGACGATCCCCACCGCAAATTCGCTTTGCAAGTGCTGAGCCAACTGGCGAATGAACTCGTTGCGATCGCTGCAGCGTTGGGCGATCGACGTCAGCAGCGACTTGGGATCGTGGCCGGCCAGACGTTCGCCGCGGTTCGCTGAGGGCCGATGGGATTTACGGGTGGAAGGAGCGTTCAACGCAGTGCCTAATCGCGGTGTCTGTTAACAATGCTTGACTTAGTCGTCACTCTTTGTCGCGTCGCAAAATCCGAGGCTAGTTCACAATCACAGCCCAGGCGGTCTGGCGGTCGTTAATTTCAGCAAAGTAGGTGAACTTAGGAACGATTGTTGAGGTCGCGCCGTATGTAGGTCCCTGTTGGATTGTACCGTTTGTAGGGTTTCGGGGGTCAAGAATCCGGTTCGCTCGATCGTCGCGTTGGGGGCGAAGCCGATCGAGATGAGCATTTCGATAGACCCCGGGGACAAATTGACCGTGGGCTTGGTCAATGACGGGGGATGACTTCTAATCGCTGCTGAATCTACCACACGCGTTTAGGAGCGATGGGCTAATGTTTTTTCTTGATGTGCTGTCTCGGTTTGCTCATGTTGGCACCGCCATCACGATGGTTGGCGGGACGATGTTTTTGTTGTTCGTATTGCTACCGTCGTCCAAAGAACTCGACGATCAGCCGCGGCAATCGCTCAGTACCGCGGTTTTGGGACGCTGGAAACGCTTTGTCCACATCGGAATTCTGCTGTTACTCGCCAGCGGAATCTACAACTACATGCGGGCGATTCCAGGTCACAAAGGCGACGGGCTTTACCACGGTATGGTGGGGACCAAGATGATCCTGGCCTTCGTGATCTTCTTTATCGCGTCGGTGTTGGTCGGGCGAAGTCCCAAATTCGAGGGCATGCGAAACAATCGAGCGAAATGGCTGAAAGTGGTGGTTGTGTTAGCCTGCGTCATTGTCGCGATCTCGGCATTTCTGAAGGTCCGTGGTCTGACCGGCTAGACTGCAAAAAATGGGGCGAGCGGCTAGCGTTGAGTTTTTCGACGGACAATCAGAGATATCGCGTCTCGCTGCATACTTCGCGATCCAATCAGCGTACAATCGGTGGAGCTTTTTAACGCTTGTTCTGCGGTGAATGCCCCCTTCCCTCCCTTAGAACCCGACCTTTCCTTCCAGCAATTTCAGGATCGATTCATGCAATTGATGTCGTTTCGGGCGAGTCTGCCCTTGGTGTTTTCAGCTGTCGTTGGCTTTTCAATTTCCCAGGCGGAGGATTGGTTGCAGTGGCGAGGTGTTGACCGCGCCAATCGCTCGTCCGAAACCGGTTTGTTCGATACGTGGGGCAAGCAAGGTCCGTCGCTACAGTGGATGGCCGAAGGTCTCGGTGACGGCTACGCCAGCGTTTCGGTAGCAGGAAATCGAATCTATACCACCGGTAATTTTGAGGATAGTCAATCGGCGGTTGCAATCGATGCCAACACAGGTGACATCCTTTGGAAGCAAGCGATCGCAACCGGGCCGCCTAAGCATGGGTACGAAGGAAGTCGGACGACTCCCACGATCGATGGCAACCGTTTGTATATGGTCAGCAGCGATGGACGCATCATTTGTCTCAATGCCAAGGACGGCTCGGAAGTTTGGAGTCGTGACTTCAAAGATTGGAACGGAAAGATGATGAGCGGTTGGGGATTTAGTGAATCGCCGCTTGTCGATGGTGATCGCGTGATTTGTACGCCGGGTGGCAAGGCGGGATTGATGGTCGCGTTGAACAAGAACAATGGCGACGAGATCTGGACATGTACGCTAGCGGCGGACCAGCGAGATACCGGAGGAAAAGAGGTCAAGGACGGCGCTGGGTATTCATCACCTGTCATCTCTAATGGTGGCGGCGTGAAGCAGTACATCCAATTAGTCGGCCGCGGTTTGATCGGTGTCCGGGCGAGTGATGGGGAACTGTTGTGGCAATACAATCGCGTGGCTAACACCACCGCCAATATTCCCACCGCAATTGTCGATGGCGACTACGTGTTTACCAGTACGGGCTATGGCACCGGTTCGGCGCTACTGAAACTGACGTCGGATGGGCGTGGTGGCGTTGAAGCAAACGAACAATATTGGCTTGATGGACGTGAGCTCCAGAATAAACATGGTGGCATGACGCTGGTTGATGGCTACATCTATTGCGGCCATGGTAACGGCAACGGGATGCCGATCTGTGTGGAAATGGCCAGCGGCGAAATTGCGTGGGGGCCTGAACGGGCCGAAGGCAAAGGGGAAACCAGTTTGATCTATGCCGATGGGCATATTCTTTATCGCCGCGAAGACGGCACGATCCTCTTGACGAAAGCAACGCCGAAAAAGTTTGATGTTGTCAGCATCATCCAGCCCGAGTTCCAGCAGGGCAAGAGTTGGGCGCATCCGGTGATCGCCGATGGCAAGTTGTACCTGCGCGAGCAGGGCAAATTGATGTGTTACAAGTTGAAGTAACTGGCTGCTTCGTAGCACAGGCTGCCAGCCTGTTGGCAAACGTAACGCGCAGGCTGCCAGCCTGCTTTGAAAACATGCGAACGGCTTCCACTTCAGCCGACGGGGGCACGGCCACCCCGACGGCTCACGTTGTCAATCGAGCGAACGCGTTTGCACCGTTCGCTAATCCGAAACTTTCGTGTTAAGTGTCCAGTGAAATCGATCGACATTTTGTTGATTTATCAAAACTTCACGCTGATCTTCTCTCACGCCGCTCGCGAGATTAGCCGCCATAAAGCATGGCTTTAGGGGCCGGATGCATCCTTGGGATTGGCCCCACTTTGCGGCGGATGAGATCCCCCGTTCCCTGCTGGAACGGATCCGACTTCGTGAAATCGGCACAAATCGTTTTGCGATTAGGAATCGCGTTTCTTTAACGCGTAGCTATTGGGCAGGAATGTCCAAAAACGACTCCAATTCGCTCTGCCGATCGGCTCAAAAAGTGCGATAGAAGATAGCCGGGCTCGCTTGCCTACACGCAAAAGATGCAACCAAGTGAGATTCGGATAGCCGACGAGGTGAATGCCGACGCCCCTCTTGGAACGCCCTTGATTGCGAGTACGGCATTTGTGTATGGTGAGGATCTAGTCTGACGGTTCAGGCGTTTCACGAAGGAAACCGAACGCGTCTTTTGCTCTTATCTCGATCTATTCTGTTCATCCGGAACGGTTGGTTCACTCAATCTTGTGACGAATGACTTGTGACGAAAGATGACACGCGGAGGTTGGTAAGCACCGTTTTTAGTTTGTAACGCTTACCAGCACGCAAGTCATTTTTACAATCGATTCGTTGTTGGAATGGCTACCGGTCTAATGTTTGATCTTAATTTTCTCTCGTCCTAATATCTGTCGTTTCCGAAACCGAAGCTGTTAAAAGAATGGAGGGTTCATGTACGGGACTCTGCTGGTTAGTGGCGGTGCACTTGCGTTGTCAGCGGTTGGAATTGCTGAGTCGCTATGGCATCAACGTAATCTCTCGAAAATTCCCATTAGGATCCACGTTAATGGGACTCGGGGTAAATCAAGTGTAACGCGATTGATTGCCGCAGGATTGCGCGCAGGCGGTATACGTACGTGTGCGAAGACCACTGGTACGGTTCCCCGCATGATTTTTCCCGATGGCAGCGAAGCGTCGGTGTTCCGACCGTCGCGAGCGAACATCATGGAACAGCGGCGCGTGGTTCACGCGGCTGTTCAATTGCAAGCCGAAGCGCTTGTGATTGAGTGCATGGCGCTTCAACCTCAGCTTCAATCGATTTGCGAACTGAAATTGGTCAAGTCCACGCACGGAGTAATCACCAATGCTCGCGCCGATCATTTGGACGTTATGGGGCCGGATGTGGTCGGTGTTGCCAAAGCGTTGTGCGGCACGGTTCCTGTGGGCGGAAAAATTTATACGGCCGAGCAGCGTCCGGAAACATTGCAAGTCATTGCGGACGCGGCGAAGGATCGTAAATCCGAGGTAGTTTCGATTCTCGACGATGCCGTTCGCGAAGTGACTTGGGAAGAACTTGCCGGTTTTTCCCACATCGAGCATCCCGACAACTTGGCGTTGGCACTGCAGATTTGCCGCGACCTGGGGGTTCCACGGCACGTGGCACTGCAAGGCATGTGGGCGGCCGATGCCGATCCTGGAGTGATGCGATTGTTCCGAGTCGCCGAACAAAACCAAGAAATGGTTTTTGTGAACGCCTTTGCTGCAAACGATCCCGAGTCGACCGGGCATAGCTGGAACACGCTCGTCCAGCGTTACGAAGGGGTTGAGCGACGTATCGCGTTGTTTAATTGTCGCGAAGACCGCGTGGACCGCTCATTGCAATTGGCCGAAGCGTGTATGCGATGGCATCCGGCGGATCACTATGTGTTATCAGGCACGGGGACCGAGGTTTTCGCACGCCGTGTTATCCAGAGCGGTTTGTCGCGAGACCGATTGACGTGCGCCGAGTCACAACCGGCGATGCAGGTGGTGAATTTGCTTCGCGGCCAGTCGGGACGTTCATCCATGGTGATGGGGATGGGGAACATCGCGGGGCCCGGGATGGATTTATTGGATTACTTTCGCAAGGCGGATCAAATGCAACGCCTTCAGTTTGCAGATCACATTCCCGTAGGAGCGGCTTAATGAGTTTAATGGATGTAGACATCACGTTGCTTGCCATTGCGATCGGTTTGTTGATCAGTTTGGTCGTGACGGAGTTATTGGGTCTGAGTGTGGGCGGGATGATTGTGCCTGGCTACATCGCTTTGTCGTTACATCAACCCGTGGCGGTGGTGTTGACGATCATTGCTGCGATGATCACATGGGGTCTTGTGCGACTGGTGTCGCGCTGGGCAATCCTATTTGGTCGTCGGCGCGTGGTGTTGACCGTGATGATCGGGTTTGCTGTGGGGATGGGAATTCGCTTGATCGCCAACGCTCTATCGGTCGCCATGGTTGCTGGCGCAGCGAACGAGGTCGTCAGTCCGATCGTGATGATTGGATTCATCATTCCTGGATTAATCGCACTGTGGTTTGAACGCCAAGGCTTCATTGAAACCTTGTCGCCGATGATGTCCTCGGCGGTTTTAGTGCGTTTGACATTGATTCTTGTTGGCGTGGAGGTCATTGGATGAGCGATATCAGTAACAGCGTGGAAACGGGGAAGACACCCTTTCAAGTCATGTATTGGCGGCCCAAACGTCTGTCGCGTGCGGGGTTGTGGGCCGGCATGATCCTGTCGCTCTCGGGCATGGCGGTCGTGCATTTTTGGCCTGCGAAAGTTTCTCCCGAAGATCAGGAACAATTGCTCGCAGCGGCGACAAAAGCCGAGTCTGCAATGCGAGTGATCGCCGACGCACACCAACAGCAAGGTCATCGGTTGGTCGCCAAGTTGGATCCTCAAGGCTCACGCTTGATCGGTCCTTCAATGTCGCTTGTCACCAGTAAGTTAGGCTCGCTGGAATCAAAACAGACGTCAATCAATCCGAATTTCGCCGCCGTGGTGGTGAAATGGTTTGAAGAGGCGGGAGTAAAACCGGGCGATCGGGTGGCGATCGGCGCTAGCGGTTCCTGGCCGGCGTTGAATATCGCGGTTTACGCGGCCGCCGAGACGTTACAGTTAAAGCCGACCATCATTTTGTCAGCGGCATCGAGCCAGTATGGTGCGAATCGGCCTGAAATGATGTGGGTCGACATGGAAAAATATATGCATGATGCCGACTTAATCTCATTTCGTGCGAAAGCGGGAACCTTTGGCGGACTGTACGATCGTGCCTCGGGTATGCCCGAGCAAACGCGTCAATTGCTTACCGACGCAATGAAACGTAACGGCATTCCGATGCTTGCATCCACTGGGTTGCGAGATTTGATTGATGAGCGGATGGCGTTGTACGAGTCGGAAATCCAATCGGATTCGTATGCGGCGTATGTCAATGTCGGGGGCGGATCGGCGTCGATCGGTGGCAGCGAAGGCAACGAGCGTTTTGCACCCGGCGTGCATACCCAGATCCCTGGCGATCAACCGTTACCCAATTGCATTGCCACGCGGATGTTGGCGAAGAACGTGCCCGTGATCAATGTGGTCGATGCCAAATCGATAGCAGATCAGTACGCGATGCCAATCGCTCCGGCGGTACATCCGTCGGTGGGACAAGGCGACGTGTTTGGTAAGAACGTCTACCGTCGTTCGTTAGCAGGCGTCGTCATGGGGCTGACTTGGTTGATGATGGCCATTACCGTCGCACCCGGAATCGTGCTTCATCCAATGCGATCGTGGCGGACTTGGCGAAAACCTGCGGATGATTCGCCCGAGACGTCTTCGATGCCAAAGCACGTTGAGTTGATGATCTGATTGACGCAGCGAATCTTTACTCGAGTGTGGCGACGCGGCGCCCGACGGGGTGCCGCGAGTAAGTCACTGGGGAATTTGCGAGCCCCGTCCGCTTGTGGGCGAGCTGAGGTCTTAGATGTTTTTGATCATGACGATTTCGTTTCCAGATTCATTGAACCGAACTTCGTCCATAAACGATCGGATCAACACCAGCCCGCGTCCCTCTTCGGCATCAAGCACATCGTTGGTTTTGGTGTCTGAAAACGTTTCGGTATCAAACCCTTTCCCCTCATCGCTGACGATAAAGGCGAGTTGTTCACGGCCGAGATGGGCGCGAAAGATCACGCGGCGATCCCCATAGGGCGACTCCGAACGTCTTTTTTCAATCAGCGTCAACTCTTCTGCGACGTGCAATTCTTCGTCATTGAGTTGCTCTTGGTGGCTAATTTCAAGATTGCCTCGGATCATCGCATTCAATAATGCCTGTTCAATCGCCATGCCGATGCGAGCTCGAGTGACTTCGTCACACAGATGGATGCCACCGACCATTTGCTGCATCAAATTGACCAGCGACGGAACCAAATCTGGGTTGTTCTCGAGTGTGAATTGAAACTGGTTGTAATCGAGGCGAGCAATCAAATGCTGGTAGCTCATTTGAGTCTCCAGCAATCCGAGAACGTGCTCGATCGATCCCAACAACTCTTCGTCGACCACCGATTTGGGTAGATATGCCGCGGCGCCTTCGAGTAATGCTTGGGCCGCAAGTTCTTCGCTGCCTTGGCCTGTAATCAAAATCACCGGTACCGAAGCATGTTGGACGCGAATGGCTTGAACGAGTTCGAGCCCATTCATATTTGGCATTTGCATATCGGTGACAACGATGTCGGGAAGTTGCTCGCTCATCATCGCCAGCGCCTGGGCTCCATCGGTGGCGACAAGTACTTCATGCGAATCTTCTTCGAGAAGCGCACGCAGCATAATGACTTGAGTAGGGCTGTCTTCTGCTAATAGAACACGCGACATCGTGCTTTCCAAAAAAAAGGGCTTTGTCGAGGTGTTTGACTTACCGCGGCGGCATTCAAAATTGTAAGGCCAGCGAACTAGACAAGATAGATAGCAATGGGAAAACCTCGCTGCATCCAACTTAATTAGCCGCGTTACTGAGAAACGCGTTGGTTTCGCCAAGCGTCCCACGGAGCAATTGGTGCAGGCGTTCCTGATCGACACCTACGTTTTCAAACTGATTGCTTTTAGCCGCCTTTTCGATTTCCAAAGTACACTCGGACAATTGGGTGGCGCCAATCGCCATCGAAGCCCCTTTGAGTGTATGCGTCGAGCTCTTTAGCAAGTCAGGGTCGCGATCGTTAATGGCTTTGTCAATTTGCTCGATCAAGGTCTCGCTTTCTTCTGCAAATGCTTTGAACAATTCGGCAATGAGTGACGGGTTGTTTCCAATCGTGTTGTAAAGTTTGTCCCAATCAATCCAAGCGGCGGATTCCGTCGATTGCATCTCGCTGTGACACTCCGCCGCGTTCGGCGGATCGGGGGCGTCATGAAAGGATTCTCTCGAATCGGTCGACCCGGTGGCGGTTTCGTCGCATGCCTGATTTGCTTGATCGGCAGGCTCGTGATTCGTCACGACGGTTTCGGCGGGCGGAAGCTGAAAATCGGTCCGGTTTAGAACGAGCGAAAGTTTCTCGAAAAGATTGGTGATGCGAATTGGTTTGGGGACATACTCATCCATTCCTGCTTCGAGACAGCCTTCGCGGTCTCCCTTCATCGCATGGGCCGTCATCGCAATGATGGGGACATGCTTTCCGGTTCCCTGTTCCGCTTCGCGGATTTTTCGTGCGGCGGTCAAGCCATCCATCTCCGGCATCTGAACATCCATTAGAACGACGTCAAATGCCGTTTTGCTGACTGCATCGACCGCCTGTTGTCCGTCGCCGACCACGGTGACTTTGTGGTCATATTTCGTGAGCACGCCGACGGCTAATTTTTGGTTCACGATATTGTCTTCGGCGAGCAAGATGTTGAGCGGACGAATGTCAAAATCTTCGCTCCGGTGTTGTTCGTGATGGTCTTCGGTAACGTTGACGCCGAGGGCACGGACGACCGAATCGAACAATTCGGATTGTTTGACAGGTTTCATCAAACGGTCGGTAACTCGGTATTCGCTACGACGTTGTTTGTCGCCGATCCGGCCTCCGGAGGTCAGCATGATGATCGGCATGTCATCAATACCCTGTTCATTTCGGACGCGTTTGGCGAATTCAAACCCATCTTGCTCGGGCATGTTGACGTCGGCGATCGTCAAGCCAAACGGGGCCTCGGTATCGATCGCCGCTTTGATTTCGGTGATTGCTTCTTCAGTGCCGCAGGCCAACGTGGGATGCATGCCCCAATTGGTCAGCATTTCGTGCAAGATCAAACGATTCGTTTCGTTGTCATCGACGACAAGCACACGCGTGCCTCCAACCACGACCATGCCTCGTTGGTTGGTCGATTGCACGTCTTCGTCGGCGATTTGCAGGCGGACGGTAAAGAAAAATCGGCTGCCGATTCCGACTTCGCTTTCGACCCAAATCGAGCCTCCCATCATGGCGACAAGTTTCGAGGAAATCGCAAGCCCCAGGCCGGTGCCGCCATAACGCCGCGTGGTCGACGTATCGGCTTGTTCGAATTCATTGAACACGCTTTTGCATTTATTGGTGGGGATACCAATTCCGGTATCACGCACACAGACACACAATTCGATTTCGTCGTCGGTTTGTGATTTCAGTTCCACGTCCACGACGACCTCGCCCGTTTCGGTGAACTTGATTGAATTGCCGACCAAGTTGATCAGCACTTGGCGAATGCGTCCGGCGTCACCGACGACATAGGCCGGGATTTCGGGAGCCACACGAAACGCGAGTTCAAGTCCTTTGGAATGAGCTCGCACCGCCAACGTTTTCATGGTGTCGCCGAGCGTTTCACGCAGATCAAAAGGCATGCTGTCGATATCGAGCATGCCGGCTTCGATCTTGGAAAAGTCGAGCACATCGTTGATGATCGAAAGCAACGAATCGCCCGATTCACTGACCATTTTCAAGTAGCCGCGTTGAGTTGCATCCAGTTTGGTGTCGAGCAGCAACTCGGTCATGCCGATGATCGCGTTCATGGGGGTGCGAATTTCATGGCTCATATTGGCCAGGAAGTCGCTTTTGGCACGATTGGCCGCGTCGGCGGTTTCCATCGCGGTTCGCAATTCTTCGGAAGCAATTTTTCGCGCCGTGATGTCTCGCCCGATTCCCACGATACCGGCCACGTTGCCATGTTCGTCACGCAGGGGAACCTTGGTTGTCAACAACCACCGTTTGTTACCCTGGGCGTCTTGCGAAGACTCTTCCTGATCAATCAGCGGAGTGCCCGAGCGGACAACGTTTTGATCATCGGTGACGTAGTTGCATGCCAATTCGGGTGGCAGGAAATCGTAATCTGTTTTGCCGACGACCTCTTCAACACTGTTTAGGTTCAACAGTTTCACGAGCGCTGTGTTGCCGGTGACAAATCGTCCGAAACGGTCTTTGACGTAGATCAAATCGGGAATGTTGTTGGTGATCGTTTTCAATAGATCACGCTCGCGAGCCAATTCGAGTTCGGCTCGCATTTGTTTGGTCACATCTCGCGATATCCCAAACGTACCGATGATTTCTCCATTCGGGTCACGCAGCGGCAGTTTGGTGGTCGAGCACCATGTGTCTTCACGATCGGGCCAAGTTTCTCGTTCGACTTTGGCGACCATCGCCTCGCCCGTCTTCATAATATGTCGTTCATCCGCCAGGGCGTTGCGGGCATGTTCGATCCCGAAAAACTCGGCGTCCGATTTTCCAATCGCTTCCGCAGGATCGGCGAGTTGGAACAATTTTGCATGAGCGCGACTGATGCGAATAAAACGGCTTTGTTTGTCTTTGAAGTAGATCGCATCAGGAACGTTTTCGAGCATCGTGTCCATCAGGAAACGCGTTTGCTGAAGTTCAAGCTCTGTCGCTTTTTGGCTGCTGACGTCCCAGAAGATCACCTGGATACCGATCACCGCTCCTTTGGAGTTGATGGTGGGCAATTTGAGGACTTCGACGTAAACGGTTGTTCCATCAGCGGTGCGATTCTCTTCGACTAAGTGTTCAGGTTTGCCACTCCTCATCACCGCTTGGTCGTTCTCGACATACGACTTGGCAAGTTCGGCCGGGTAGAGATCGAAATCGGTTTTTCCGACGATCTCTTCTGGCGTCTTGCCGACGGATCTGCAGAAGTTTTCATTGGCATATTGAATCCGTCCCTTTTTGTCCTTACGCGTGACGTTTAGTTGCACATGCTCGCGTAGGGTCTGGTGTTTGCTGAAGGATTCGAGTGCGGTGGGAAGCGAGAAATCTTTGGGAGAAATGGTTTGAGCGATGGCGTCGATTCGGATCGGATGACCCTCGGCATTTTTCGCCACGGTCAATTGCTCATCGAGCCAGGTGATCTTGCCGACCGAATCGATGACACGGTATTTGTGACGAATCATGCCCTCTTCGAGCACGTTCACTAAATTGCGGCGGACTTCGATTCGATCTTCGGTGAAAATGGCGCGTTGACGCAGTTCGATCGGCTTGGACGGCTGAAGCGAAACATTGAAAACTTTTTCAGCAGCCCGGTTCAGGTACAGCAGTAAGTTGCCATCGATGGTCGAGGACCACACCACGTCCGACACCCGGTCCATGATCGCTCGCGTCGCAGGATCGAACGGCTCTAATGATGTCGCGGACCGGGGTGCGTGGTCATTCATGTTGCAGCCTACTGGGGAATGAGGAGGCCCTCATTTTAGCTGCTTCGAATGCGTGCCGCAGCTTAAGAAGCGGGAAATGAGACTAAGAACTCAATTCCATGGCTTTCGCGTTCGGCTCTGCGGATCTTAGCGGCTGCGAACCAATCGGTTGGGATCGATGGCGAGTCGCTGGATCGTTTCAGCCGCCTCGCTAAGAAAACGGTCCGCATCCACGGGATATCCCGCCGTCGGACGCAGCGTTTGCCCATCGGGCGAGTGTTTTTGGAAGTAGGAATTGAAGGCATTCATATATATTTCTCGCAGGTATTTGGCATGGATCGACGACATGGCTACCGGCGGAAATGAGTCCCCTTTGACCGTGAAGCGAATCTGCATCGTGCGGCCGTCGGCAACCAGTTCATAAATGCTCTCGCGGCGTGATTCCTGTACGATTCGTAGCGATGCGTCGGGCCAATTGTGCTGCAAAACCGCCCCGTAGAATTGCCGTCCTCCGTGCCGATCGCAATACACAAGGACCCTCGATTGGGCGTCGCTGGATGCGGCATCACCCAATTCATCTTGCTGCTGGTCGATGACATCGGCGATCAAACGCAGGCTGGTGTCTGACAGTAAATCCGATTTGTTGAATCCGCGAGCGATGGTTTGATTGAACTTTTCAGCCGTGACAATACGAGTGGCGACTTGGGTCAACGATGCCCCATTTTTTTGCCAATGATCAATGACATCCTGAGCGTCGGTCCGAGAAACGAATTGCTGTGATTTCAGATTCTGCAGCCAAGCGGGATGTTTCAGCGCAGACTCGTTGCGTGTTGCAATCTTTTTTAACCACGGCTTCAGCTTTAGTTCGCCGTCGCCGCACCATGCTTTGCAGACACTGACGACCGCGTGCAAGACCGCCAAGGGATCATGGCCGCGTGACTGAAACAGTTTTTTCGAATCATCGACGACAAGTTTTAGGTCTCGCCAGCGGAAGGGGGCTGACAACGGAGCAAAAAGGGCGGCGATCGCAGCGTCTGTCGACGCGAGTGAACGATCGGTATCGATCACGCCATCGGGCAATTGCCATGCAGTGGCCGCCACGACGAGCGGGCCGAGTTTTGGACCGTATCCTGCCTCGTCAACCGCGATCAGCAACATGAGAAAAATCAGGGAGCAAGAGGATACGTGGATTGCATCGATCGAACGCCGTTAGGGGTGCCGATTGGGTCACCGATAATTCGATCACGAACCGAAAGTGTGCCGCGTCCCTCCCGATCGCTCAAGATGGCCAATGTTTTGATCAGGGATGGCGAGTGATCTGATTCGTAGTAGAGGGGCGGAGATCGACCCGAGATTCAGGAACGGGAAGCTCCAACCAATCGGTGATCAGCAATCGCTGCACGATCGGTTCCTCGAGGTGTTTGCCGATAATTTCCATAATGCGATCCCGCAGCTCGCTTTGTTCGGGGTCTCGCAGCCAAGTGGTGTCGACTTGACGCAATAGATGTTCGGCTTCTTCGTGGATTTCCATGGTCTGTTGCGAAAGCAGCTCTCGGCCGACTTGGCGACGCGTGGGATCGAGGACCGCATGCAGCTGAAACTGATAGACTTTGGAGGGATCGGTGACGTTTTGAAAACGGTATCGCCCCATATCGAACGTGTTCGATTCGATGTTTTGCAACCGCGCGACTCGGCTACGGACATAGCCGATCACTGCCGCATGGACGACAACAATGGCTAGGATCAACGCTGCGGCCCAGTATCGACGAAAGAAGCTCACGGCTTAGTTCTCTTGCACTTTTGGATGGACGGAAAAGATGTACCCCGTTTTGCCCTTGCCGGTATCGCGATCGCGTGTGATCTTGGCTTCGGTGGGCTCTTAACGGTTATGACGATCGCGCGGTTGGTTCGGCGTTTTGAGCTCTGAGGCCCGCGGAATCATCACTCGATCATTAAAACGATAGGTTAGAAATAGTGCCTCCAACGCAATTGCGAAAAAAATGACCGCGTCTCCCCACCCATCCCCCGATGCCGCAATCAAGCCCGTCACCGTGCTTGTGTGCGCCAGCCCCAAGGCGGGACGAGGGCAAGGACGCGAGGAAATTCCTAAGCTGGTGGCAAGCTTGGCTCTGCACGGAATCAACGCAGTCACGACCGATTCGATCCAGGTAATTCGCGAGCACATCGACCGCTTTCAGTCGGCCGCCGATCATTCGCTGATCCTGGTCGCGTGCGGGGGGGATGGTACGATCAGTTTGTTAGCTGATTTGGCCACGCCCGAGATTCCAATCGTGCCAATGCCGATGGGCACCGAGAATTTGTTGTCTCGGCATTTTGGTTTTACCGCGAACGCGGATGACGTTGTCCGAACGATTCTGCAGGGACACGATTATCGCATCGACGCTGGCTTGGCTAATGGGCGGTTGTTCCTGGTGATGGCATCGTGTGGCTTTGATGCGGAGGTTGTCCGAGATGTCCATTTGCGAAGACGAGGACATATTCAGCGGCTGAGTTACCTGCGTCCCATCCTTCGCGCGATGTCGCGTTACCGATTTCCCCAAATTGATTTGCGAATCGAACGCGACGAGCATGACTCTGAAGAGTCGCAAGCTGCTGCGAAACGCGATTCGTCACAGGTTGCGGCTCCACCGGTTGGGGCGTCTTGCAGCGAGTCATCCTGGCAACCGTGTTGGGCAATGGTTTTCAACATTCCTTGTTATGGTGGCGGGCTTCGTATCGAACCGGATGCCATCGAAAATGATTGCCTGCTCGACGTGATTACCTTTTGTCAGGGGACGATTCTGAGCGGATTTCGCTATGTCGCGGGAATTTTCACAGGACGACATCTCGGTTTCGCGGATGTCAAACGTGAACGAGCCAGTCGCGTCTTCATGACGTCGAAAACCCGAGTGGCGTACCAGTTGGATGGGGACTATGTCGGTCGTTTGCCTCTGGAAATCAGCACGCTACCGGGACGTGTTTGTTTACGGATGCCTGTGACCGCCGATTTTTCGGGGCGATTGTCGAAACCTGCTTGATTGCCGATGATAAAGGAATGAGCAACACATCCCCAAGCAACCAAGTCCCAAGCAACCAAGTCGCCACCGTTTCGGTCGGCCCCTACCCGTGCGGTCCAAACCAGCCGCTGCTGTTGATCGCGGGCCCCTGCGTCCTGCAGTCCAAGGAGCTCGCTTTTGAGATCGCGGATGAATTAGCGGCGATCAATCAACGCCCCGACGTCAACGTGGTCTTCAAGGCCTCGTTTGACAAGGCGAATCGGACCAGCGTTAATGCAAAACGCGGGCCGGGGATCGACGAAGGGCTGCGGATGCTCGAACAAGTCCATCAGCATTGCGGGTTGCCCGTCACCACGGATGTCCATTTGCCGGAGCAAGTCGACGCAGTGGCCGAGGTGTGTTCGCTACTGCAAATCCCCGCTTTTCTTGCTCGACAAACCGATCTTGTTGTCGCGGCGGCCAAAACCGGACGCCCGCTGAACGTGAAAAAGGGCCAGTTTATGGCTCCCGAAGACATGCGATATGTCGTCGAAAAGGTTCACGCCAGCGGTGATGGGGGCGTGATGTTGTGCGAACGGGGCACCTTTTTTGGCTACGGACGGCTGGTCAATGATATGCAGTCGCTGCCGATCATGCGGTCACTCGGCGTGCCGGTGGTTTTTGATGCCACGCACAGCGTCCAGCGTCCTGGTGGTCTGGGGGGAGCGACGGGGGGAAATCGAGAAATGGTCGAACCTTTGGCACGGGCTGCCGTAGCAATCGGTATCGACGCTGTCTTTTTTGAAACGCATCCTGACCCTGAGACTTCTCCCAGTGACGGGCCCAACATGATTCCATTGGACGCTTTTGGACCGATGATGGATCGTTTGCTCAGGCTCCGCGCGGCCTGTGCTGAAATCTCGGCCTAAAGCATCACTTGTTCGAAACCTCCTATGGCCTCACAAAACTGCTCGCTCTGGCGACATCGAACTCTCGTCTCGCCTCTCCAAATCATCCTCTCCGCGTTGGCTCCGCTTCTGATGCTGGCGATCCTCGGCTGCAGCGACGATGCGACCGTCGTGCAAAAAATCCAGGTTCAGCGTCAAGCACGGCTGCAAACCGAGACCAAGCAAGACCATCTGGGGGAAGTCCACAGCTTGCTGACCCGTTTGATCGAGCTGAATCAGGACGAATCGCGACGGCAAATCACCTATCACCTGAACCGCTGGCTCGATTCGGTTCCAATGTCCGAAAGTGATTCGCAGCCAAAATTGTTAAAAACGATCTCGGATCTGTTGCCCGCCGAACGCATCGACGAAATTGTCCTGGGGGATCGCTTTCTGCGTTCGGATGTCAGCCATTTGCGGGATGCCTACCTGTTTGGCGCGATTGCCAAGTGGGTCGATGCGCCGCAAAGTGATGACCCGTTGTTGACGACTTGGTTGGCCGAGCAAGAGGAAAAACTCGGTGCGGACCAAACGAACCAATTGCGATCGGCATGCCGCTTCTTTGACTGGACGATTCGCAATGTTGCCCTCGAACCGTTCGTGTCACCCCCTGCACTGCAGATTACGCCTCCCGAATTGCCGCTGGGCATGATTTTCCAAGGCGCCGGGTACCGGCAAACCGATTACGAGAGCGTTTGGCGTGGGACCGGCGACTCACTTCAGCGGGCAGGCGTATTCACCCAATTGTGTCGTCAGGCGGGAATCACCGCGGCGATGTTGGCAATCCAGTCGACCGAGACTGGCGAATTGATACCGTGGGCCGTCGGCGTTCTGGTTGGCGAAAACGTCTATTTGTTTGAACCTGCCTTGGGCGTTTTCATCCCAGGCCCAGATCAAATCGGGATCGCCACGTTGGCCCAGGCTCGTTCGGACGCTGCCGTGATGCGTCGGCTGAATATCCCCGGCTTTTATGACTATCCCTTCAGCAAGCAAGATGTTCAGCAGAACATTGCGCTACTGAATGTATTGCCGGTGGGTATCAGTTCACGGATGCAGCATTTGGAATCGCGGTTGGCGGGGGATCGTCGGATGACGGTCTATACCGATGTCGATCAAGTGGCGGAGCAGCTTGATGCGGCGGCCGGAATTGCCGGCGTTCGTATCTGGGAGGTTCCGGTGTTGGCCGAGGTCTATCATGCCGCGCTAGAGCAGGCGGCACAGCGAGATCCATTGCTTGGATTTTGGTATTTTTCGCGATGGGCGATCATGGATGCGGATGTCGAGTCGTCTCGGCTGTTTTCATTGGCGCGTTGGCGTCATTTGCATGGGCAATTTGATAATGATGACGAAGCGAACGTTAAAGGCGCCCGGCCCCTGTACCTGAGCCAGCGGAAACCTGAGTTCGAGATCGCCGATCTTCGTATCGATGTGGATCTACAAAAGGCCTACGGAATTCGTCGCGAACTAGGGATGGCACCCGAGGTGTATGACCGTCAAGTCCAGCAAGCCCAGGCGATGATCCGGCTCGGCAAACAAACCGCGACCTATTGGCTCAGTTTGATCCAATACGACGATGGTCGTTACGACACCGCGGAAACTTGGTTCCGCAAACGAGTGCTCGAAGATTCTCAGCTATCACACTGGACCCCTGCGGCCCGCTATAGCCTCGGTCGTACGATTGAACATTTGGATAAAGTCGATCAGGCGGTCGAGCTTTACAAGCACACCGGCGATATCCAAGAACATGGCAACCGGATCCGCGCTCGACTGCTACAAAAATCTGAATCGGATTGAGACCGCCAGCGTACGCGGGTTAGGCGTCGGGTTTGATGACGGCGGGGAACTCTTGACCGGCAGGGATAAAACGCATCGAGAGCGAATTGACGCAGTGGCGAGTGTTTTTCTCGGTCAGTCGCTCGCCCTTGAAAACATGCCCCAGGTGGCCGCCACAGTTTTCGCACAAGATTTCGACACGACGTCCATCCGCATCGGTTTCATGGCGAACCGCACCCTCGATCTCGTCGTCAAAACTGGGCCACCCACATCCAGAGTGGAACTTGTCCTGCGAGCGATAAAGCTGAGCATTGCAGCGGCGACACAGGTAGGTGCCCTCGTCCTCGTTGTTCAGCAGCGCGCCCGTCCCCGGACGCTCGGTCCCTTTTTGCAGTAAAACGTGGGCTTCGTCGGGATTCAGTTCATTAAATTCTGGCATAGGGAACTCCGTATTTTTAGGGAGCAAGGGTTTTTAGGAAGCAGGGTTTCTAGGAAGCAAGGGACAACATGGGAGTCATTGGGGACGCTCACGCGATGGCGTTCGCCGATACGATTCGCAATTTCCAGTCCGCGTTGTCGAACATTGTGAAGGCTTCGTCAATCACGCCACGCGAAATCAAGCTGCGGCGGTCCCACGATTCTTCGATCTCACACGATTTTAACAGGACCAATTCATCGGCGGCGGTGTCGCTGCACAATTTCGCGGCCAATGAATCGCTGGTGGTTCGCCAATCGTGCGGCAGATCGCCATCGTTGCCACGGTCGTAGAAACTTCGCACCGATATCAAATTCGGGGCGGTCGTCGAAAAACCTTGTTGTGCTGCGTCCTGCAGTGATGCCACCGAATCGACCCGCTGCCACGCGGGAAACCAGTCGCCGATCCGCTCGAAAGTGTACTGCAGCAATTCAATGCATTGCCAATGAGTTTTTGCTGGATCTAAAGGCCGCTGTTGGTCCCATTTCCGCACCGCATCGACAAGTTGACCGCCACCCACGATCACTAGCGTTTCGAGTGGATCGGCCGCGGTTGGGTCGGCGACAGCGATCACGTCGAACAGTTCGGGTAAACAGCTCTGCAGATCGGGACGCGACATCAAACTGCCACCGATTTTAATGACGCGGCGCATCAGTTAAGTCCGAGCCACTGCAACTTCACGAAGGTGGCAACACAACGCTCGGTATTCGATCGGTTTTGCCAAAGTGTTTGCGGTCTAAGAAGCATCATTTGAACGCGACTCGAGAAATCGTCTCAGTTGTTTTGCTGCGGCATACGACGGGGCGCCCCGTGCCGCTTCTTCGCCCATCTGCTTTGTCAACGTGATCACCTCGACCTCGCGAGGGATTTTTAGAAGATCGTTCCCGTGGCCGCTGATCACGTAAATCGTCGGTTTAAAGGACATTTTCGACAACAGACGTTGTACCGAATAGGCGATCTGTTGTTGTGCTGCCCGCATGACCTGTTCCGCGATGTCGGTGGCTTGGGCAAGCGACACGTTGCGGCGGTCCAAGCCGATCATTCTTGCTAATCGGTTGGACGCAAATTCCTTCGTGCGTGCCTTGCCATCTGCTGTTTCAACGTCGTTTGCATCCTCGGGTGCAAAGCCAAGCATGATGCGGGCGTCGTCGATGGTGGCAAACATTTCGTTCATCACCGGGATGCGATTTCCTTGGTAAGTCACCCACGAACAAAGTCCACAAACCGGAGTTCGCTGGCAACCCACGTACACGAGGGAGCCTTCGCACAGGCGGTCATAGTCGGTTTGAGCGTTGGTGGCCACTTTTCCATTGCGAATCGGGATGATGTCGGTCGTGGTCGAACCGATATCAATCAGCAGCGCATTGGGGGTAATCGATTGCCCGACATAACTTCCCAGTGCATGCCAGTTTGCTGCGGCGATCTGGTCGACATCTTCAGCGGCAACATGCTCGCGAAACAAACCATCGACCCCGTAGAAGTAACAGGCGTTGATGCCAAGTTCGGCTGCGGCACTGCGAGTGTGGTCGACGATGTGAAAAACACCTTCGGCGCGATCGATAAAACAGTCTGCCAGTTCGCCGGTCATGACCACTGCGATCGCAGAGATGTCTCGATACAATCCGAGCGACTGGCAGAGCGAGTCTTTCAGCGTTTCTGGTCGTCGCCACATGGGAAAGAAACATGCGTGAGCCTGTTTGGTCTCACTGGCAAACTTCAGGTTGGCGCCGCCAATATCGATCCCGACTATCACGTGGATTGCGTCACTGTATCGTTGATCCAAACCGTTCCCGAAGGAGTCCATCGCACCGAGTCTACCGCAGCGTTACAAGAAACCGGTCCGGTTTCGAGGTCAAATAGGCGAGCGGCGAGGTTGCCATGGATCATTTGACGCAGTCCCACGTACGACGTCGTTAGACGGGGGTTGATCTCGATCACGTAATCTTCGCTCGAGCAGTCGCCCAGCAGCATATCGAGGCCTACGAACCCTCGCGCGGTGGGGGGCATCGCAGCGATCGCTCGAGATGCCAGCACTGCAGCGCGACGTTGTGCCTCGTCATCCAGCGGTCCCTGGCCTCCCGCATACTCGCAGCTTTTGTCCTCGAGTTCTTGACGCACCGCCGGCAGCAACGTCAAGTTGGTGCCCGAGGCAATCAGGGCAATCGAGATCGCGAGGCCTGGCATCCAAGGTTGCAGGATCAAATCGTCGGTCAACAACGCCCGGGCTTCGACATAGGAGTCAAACGTGCGAATTTCTTGCGTGCCGCACCCGTCTCGCGGTTTCATTACAAACCGTTTGAAGTTTTGGATTTCTTGCTCATAGCGGTCGTCCGCGAGCGTGACAAACAACGGGTGGGCAACGCCAGCGGAATGCAGGCATTTTGCTGTTTGCATCTTGTCGCTTGCCACGCGAAGAAAATCGCCGCTGCCCGCGATCACATCAACCCCGCCTGCTCGCAGCATTGCTACCGATTTGGCCAGGATCCCGTTGCTCTCCGGAGCCACAATCAATGCGGCGTCACAGTTTTTGGCTGCCGAAACCCATTGTCCGTAAAACGAATCATTTGCATGCATCGGAACAATTTCGGCCGCATCGACATCAATATTCATGCGTGGGTCCAACGGCACTGTTACCGTGGCAAACTCCGACAAATCACTCGCGATGGCCCGCAACATTGCGGCCCCCTCGTGTCGTAACGAGGCGGGGACATTGTCCAGTTCTTTCTCTGCGTGGCCGCCACCACAGACGTACTCGCCGACAAAGATACGCATGAGTCTGACCCGCTAATATGGCTTGCAATGAGCCCGATGGATGGTGGGTAGGCGTCTAGCCTGTTATTCACAAAAAGACAGGTGAAAAGCCTGTCTGTAATTCAAAAGGCAACCGTTTTTGGCGGATCGCAGCTATTGAGCTGTCAGGATAATGGTGTCTAAACCAAGGGGAAGCTAAAGGTTCTGGCTCCGGCAGCCTCGTCACCTGAAAATGCATACGGCAGCTTGATGACCGCCGCTTTGAACCTCTGCGGACATTAAAAAATGCCGAGATGGTCGCGGGCTTCGTCCGTCATTTTATCGGGAGACCACGGCGGGTCCATTACCACTTTGACTTCGGCCAGCTCGACTTCGTCAAGTCCTTCCGCAGCCCCCTTGGTGCCCGCAACCAATTGCGGACCGGCGGGGCACATCGGGCTGGTCATCGTCATGTCGATTTCGACCTTGTGACGACCATCTTCTTGTTCCTCGGCGATTCGGATTTCGTAAACCAATCCAAGGTCCACAATGTTGACATAAAGCTCAGGATCGATGACCTGCTTGAGCGCTTCACGGACTTTGTCTTCAGCAAGTGCCATGGTGATCGCTACCTATCGGACGGGGGGTAAGTCGAGTGGTTTAAAAAGGGAGACAGGAGACTCGCGTCTTCGCGAGTCTCGTCAATTGTACCAAATGAGGCGGCTTTTGTAGACTATTCGTACTCGCGAACTTGACGTGCAATTGCCGCACCCAAGGCGTCACGAACGCTTTCGATCGTGATCCGATCAAAAATCTGTTGAAAGAAGCCACTGACGATCATTCGAGTCGCTTCTTTGCGAGTAAAGCCGCGGCATTGAGCGTAGAAAATCTGCTCTTCATCGACCTTCGCCGTCGTGCTGCCGTGCGTGCAACGCACGTCGTCGGCTTCGATTTCCAATCCAGGAATCGAATCCGCTCGCGATGATTCGGACAACACAAGATTGTCGTTGCGTTGATAACCATCGGTTTTCTGAGCGATCGGATCCACTTTGATCATGCCACGCCAAACGGTGCGGCTCTTGTCCTGCTGGGCTGCCTTGTACAGGAAATCGCTGTGGCAGCTTGGGGCTCGGTGATGCTGTAGCGTGTGATAGGCCAGATGTTGACGCCCCTCGGTGAACATCACGCCATTGACTTGGCTGTTGGCACCTGGGCCGACCAGATCGACCGATTGATTTACTTTGGATAGCAGCGAACCCATTGCTGCGATCGTCCACTGCAGGGTCGAGTCTTTGCCGACCAATGCTTTTTGATGAGCAAATTGGTAGGTGCCGTAGCCCCATTCTTGCAAGTTGACGTAGCGGAGATGCGAGTTGGCCTTTTGGATCACTTCGACCGCGCCGACATGCAGTCCTTTGCTCTGTTCGCTGACGCCATTGGATTCGTGCAGCACGGTTGCTTCGGCACCCTCTTCCAACACAATCAACGTGTGCGTCGTATCGGTGCCACCCTCGGTCATCATTGAACCGATGTGCAGCGGTTTGTCGAGCACGACGCCGCGAGGGACGTACAGAAATTGACCGCCCGACCAAAACGCCGCATGCAACGCTGCGAATTTGTCGTAATCAGGATCACACGCGGTAAACAAATGAGGCCGAACCAATTCAGGATGTTCGGCACAGATTCGCGACAAACTGCCAAACACAACGCCCTTAGCGGCCAGTTCTTCGTCAAGCGTTTCGCCAACCACGTAGCTGTCGACCGTTTCGATCGAGCCGCCAAGTTCAACCCCTTCGCGAAGTTGTGCCTTCGTCGGCGCCTCGCGTAACTCGGTCGCAGGAATCCCAAATTTGCCGAGTTGAAAGGCACGGATGTCGGTGCGGATCCACTCTTCGTGACGTCGATCGGGCCATCCCATTTTCTCGAAGTGCTGCCACGCGTCACGGCGGAGCTGTGTCAGCCAATCGGGTTCGCTTTGCGCCGCCAAGAAAGAATCAAAACCGGCTTGGTCGAACGTTAAAGTTGTCGTTTGCGTCATCTGAATTTAGTTAGCTTGGAGCGGCAAGCAGTCGTGCGTGCCACGTGGAGGAATGAGAGGCATGGTAGCCGAGCACCTTAGCACTATCGATCGGGCGATTGATCAGCTGATCGATCGGACGACTGATCGGGCGCTGCAAACGCCCGATCTGCTGGCGGCTTTTGACTACGAACAAGTTGGCAGGTGCGGATTAACCGACACTGCCTTCCATTTGCAGTTGAATCAAGCGATTCATTTCGATCGCGTATTCCATCGGCAACTCTTTGACCAGAGGCTCGATGAAACCGTTGACGATCATCGTGCTCGCTTCTTGTTCGGTAAGCCCGCGGCTGAGCAGATAGAACATTTGCTCTTCGCCGATTCGCGACACACTCGCTTCGTGACCAATTTGAACGTCTTGTTCGGCGATCTCGATATACGGGTACGTATCACTGCGGCTTTCGGGGTCCAAGATCAACGCGTCACAGACGACATTGTTCTTGCTGTTGTGGGCACCCGGTTCGACGCGGACCAAGCCACGGTAACTGCTGCGTCCACCGTTCTTGCTGATGCTCTTGCTGATGATTTGTCCGGTCGTGTTGGGAGCACAGTGGACCAGTTTTGCACCGGCGTCTTGGTGTTGGCCCGCACTCGAGAACGCGATCGACAAGATTTCACCACGAGCACCCGGTTCCATCATGTGGACCGCGGGGTACTTCATCGTCAGCTTGCTTCCCAGGTTGCCGTCGACCCATTCCATCGTGGCGTCGCCATAAGCATAGGCACGCTTGGTGACGAGGTTGTAGATGTTATTTGCCCAGTTTTGGATCGTCGTGTAACGGCAACGTGCGTTGCGTTTGACGACCACTTCCACGACGGCGCTGTGCAGGCTCTCGGTGCTGTACATCGGCGCGGTACAGCCCTCGACATAATGCACGCTGGCCCCTTCGTCGACGATGATCAACGTTCGTTCAAACTGTCCCATGCTCTCGGCGTTGATGCGGAAATACGCCTGCAATGGGAAATCAATATGAACTCCCTTGGGAATGTAGATGAACGATCCGCCGGACCACACCGCGCTGTTCAAAGCCGCGAACTTGTTGTCTTCCGGCGGAATGATTTTGCCAAAGTATTCACGCAGCAAATCGGGGTGCTCGCGAACCGCGGTGTCGGTATCGGTAAAGATCACGCCTTGTTTAGCAAGATCTTCTTCGAGCGATCCATAGACCACTTCGCTTTCGAATTGGGCTTTCACCCCGGCCAAGAATTTCTTCTCTGCTTCGGGAATGCCCAGCTTGTCAAACGTATCTTTGATTTCTTGGGGAACGTCGTCCCAGGACTTGCCTTGGTGGTCGGTTGGTTTGAGGTAGTAATAGATATCTTGAAAATCGATATCGATCGCCCCGCCCCACTTTGGCATGGGCCGCGCTTCGAACGTTTCAAGCGACTTCAGACGGAATTCTCGCATCCAGTCGGGTTCGTTCTTGATGTCGGAAATTTGATTCACGACATCCTTACTCAAGCCTTTTTCAGCACGAAAGACGCCGGTGGTTTCCGTGCGGAAATTGTACTTGTTAATTTCGCCAATGTCAGACTTTTCGGTCACATCAGTGGACATCGTATTTCCTAACTTATTCAAATTTCAAAGTGCAGTTTTATTCGTTTTAGACAGGCCTGCGTTCACGCGAGCCAGAATCCACGCAGACCAGTCCTCATCCGACGGGTCTCGGGACGCCGCTGTTACACAGCGGTTTCTTCGGCCAACATTTCTTGGTTTGCCGCTTCCGCTTCGGGGTACGCTTTGCGGATGCGGTCGTAACCGTGGCGATGCAATTCTTCGGCCAACTCAGAACCGCCGGTTTCCACCAAACGGCCGCCCAACATGACGTGGGTGTATTGAGGCGGATTGTGTTCGAGCAATTTGTCGTGGTGAGTGATGATCAGCAGACCCATCTTTTGGTGTCCGATTTCAGCAATCGATTCGCTCGCCAAACGAACCGCGTCGGCATCCAAACCACTGTCGGTTTCATCAAGCACCGCAAACTTGGGTTGCAGCATGGCGAGTTGCAAGATCTCGGCTCGCTTCATTTCGCCACCGGAGAAGCCATCGTTGACATAGCGTCGAGCGAATTCTTCGTCCATTCGCAAATGAGCCATCTTTTCCTTTAGCTCTTTGCGGAACTCTCGCATCGGAATCAGTTCTTCGCCCTCTTTGCGGTCCGGGCGACGAACGTTGGTGGTCGCATGACGAAGGAAGTCCGCCATCTTTACACCGGGGACCGCCATCGGACGTTGAAATGCCATGAAGATGCCTGCTCGAGCACGCTCGTCCGGAGACATCGCCAACACGTCTTCGCCATCAAGCGTGATCGATCCGTCGGTGACTTCGTAGCCCGGGTGACCCATGATCGCTAAGCCGAGCGTGCTCTTGCCGCTACCGTTGGGGCCCATCAACGCGTGAGTCTCACCGTGGTTTAGTGTCAGGTTGACGCCGCGAAGGATCGGCTTGTCGCCAACCGAAACGTGAAGGTTCTTGATTTGCAGTACGTGTGTCATGCTTGATTGCAAAAGTTCAAAAGGAAAGGAATCGTTGTGTGTTGTATCGAGATAACGATGTCGTTTAGTTTGCCGAATCCGACGGTTCACCCGTCGCGGCAAATTGGCAACAGTGATCTCCATCGAGTCGACAACTGCTGAGGTGGACCGGGCGACCAAGCGCCTCGGATATCATTTCTTCTTCGAGTCGACACATCGCACGTTCGTCCGAGGTGTCGGTAAGGGATGGATACGGGCACGCGCAAATATCAAGCACGGGCAAGTCTCCCGCGTGCGAAATCTCCGTCGTGATGTGACGATCCGTCAACATTTCCGACAGTTTGATCATCCGTGACTCAAACGATTGGTCCTGATCGACTTCGCGATTGACCTGAGTCGCAAACTGACGTCCTAACCGGTTTGCCACCGAACTGAGTAACTGTTGACGAATTTTGGGATCCGGGATCGCTAAGATCTCTTGCCACATCGCTTCCGCCAACTCAGCAGGATTCGCTCCCGCACGACGATGACCACGCACCGTCAAGCGATACTGAAATGTGGGTCTGCCGCGTCCCGCAACAATTTTCTCGCGTTCAAGCAGCCCCGATTCGAGCAACCGCTCAATGCGTTGACGAATCGCCGTCGCCGTCACTCCGAGCTGTTCCGTTAAATCCCCAATCCCAAATGCGTCCCCACTACGCATCGCCATCAACAATTCGCGATCGACTGATCGGAGTTCGTCAATTTGAGATGAAGAGACAGGAGGCAACGTCATGGAAAACTTGGGTGGACGTAACGAAAAGACGTAACGAAAAAGGTGCGATCGGTAAAAAATGCCAACGCAACACTGTCATTATTGAGGGCAAACCTATTTTTGACAACCACTGTTGTCAAAAATGCGTCCAATGGCGATTATGTAGGCATCAACGCCGGATTGAGGCCCCTAGAGTGGGCAGTAGATGCCGCTAAGGCGACAGAATGATCCGAGCAGAGTCCCCCTGAGCAGCTAGGTGATGAATTGTTATCATTTGCCGCTCAAAAGGCATTCGAGTAACAACATACTCATGCTTTGAATCATCGCATACCCTCCACCCCCCTTTACCGTTGATCGAGTCAATTATGAAGGCTGTCGCAGTCACGCCAGGCACCCCTAATAGCGTCCATCTCGAAGAAATTGCCAAGCCGACCCTGGATCAAGTTGCCGATGGCAACGGGGTTTTGGTCAAGGTGTTGAAAGTCGGGGTGGATGCAACCGACCGCGAGATCAACGACGCGTTGTATGGAAATGCCCCCGCCGGGGACAAGCACTTGGTCATCGGTCACGAATGCTTCGGCATCGTCGAAGCGGTGGGCGACAATGTCCGCCGCGTGAAGCCCGGTGACTATGTCACCGCGACCGTTCGCCGTCCCGGTGGTTCGATCTATGACATGATCGGCACCAACGATATGACAAGCGAGGAAGAGTACTACGAACGCGGCATCAATCTGCGTCACGGTTACTTGACCGAGTACTTTGTGGACGAAGAAGAGTACATCGTTCGTGTGCCCGAAGGACTGAAGCACCTGCACGTTTTGCAAGAACCGATGAGCTGTGCTGCGAAGGCGGTCCATCAGGCGTACGAAGCACAGCACCGCATGAAAGTGTGGCGTCCGAGTGTCGCCTACGTGCTCGGGGCCGGGCAAATTGGTCTGCTCACTACGTTGATCTTGAAGCTTCGCGGTTTGGAGGTCTACACGCTTGCTCGTGGTGAGGCGCCGAACTTGAAGGCCGAGATTGTCGCGGGGCTCGAGGCGAACTACATCAGCACCCGAGAAACCTCGATGGCCGAGTTGGTCAAAATCACCGGCAAGCCAGACTTGATCGTCGATGCTACCGGCAGCAGCCAATTGGCGTTCGAGTCCATGCAGCACTTGGGACACAATGGCGTCGTGGTCTGGACCGGGATCACCGGGGGCGACAAAGTCACCGAAGTTCCCTCGGATAGCATCAACTTGCAATTCGTGCTTGGCAATAAACTGTTGCTCGGCAGTGTGAACGCAAACCGCAATCACTTTGAAATGGGGATTCGTGACCTCGCGTTGGGCGAGATGATGTATCCCGGCGTGCTCGAGAAAATCTTGACGCATCCCGTCGATGGTCTGGATAACTACAAGGAAATGATGCGGTTGTTAGTCGAAGACAAGGACGCATTGAAGGTCTTCGTCAACGTCGCAAGCGAGTAGTCGGTTAGGTCGCCAAGCGATCGATGGACGCGAGATAACAAACGAAAAAAAGGGCCGCACTCACCGAGTGTGGCCCTTTTTCGTTGTTCTTCCTCAGGCTCGACGCACCCCACAGCTCACTACTTCACCCGCGGGTGAAGTGTTTTCTCTGTAGTGGACGAGGCTACGAGTCGCGTCGTGCCACAACGTCGATCGGACTCGTAGCCTCATCCACTACCTGCAGAGCTGGCCGATCTACGCCCATTCCAGTAACGCTCTAGCGGAGTGAGAGGCGACTCTTCCTGGCGTGGCTGATGCGGTTACAGCGCCAGCAGCAAACGGCTTGGTGCTTCGAGGTATCCGATCACATCGTTCAAGAATCGTGCCGCGGTTCCGCCGTCGACCAAGCGATGGTCATAAGACAGGCTCAGCGGCATCATCAAACGTGGTTGGATGCTGTCGTCGGGCATCACGACCGGCAGTTTGCGGCTACGGCCGACCAGCAAGATCGCCACTTCGGGAACATTCACGATGGGCGTCGAGTATTGGCCGCCGATCGCTCCGAGATTACTGATCGTAAAGGTGCCGCCCTTCAAATCGCTGACGGCGAATTGGCCGCCACGGACCTTGCCAGCCATTTCAGCTAATCCGCGAGCAATTTCGGGAATGCCACGTTGGTCGGTGTTCTGCATCACTGGAACGACCAAACCGCGATCGGTATCCACGGCGATGCCGACATTCACATAGTCTTTGTAAATGATCTGCTCGTTTTGCTCGTCGATCACCGCATTAATGCTGGGGTGATGACGCAGTGCCGTCGCGACCGCTTTGATCAAGAATGGCATCGTCGTCAACTTCAGCCCTTGCGCCGCGTAATCGTCTTTGCTCGATTGGCGAAGCCGTTCGAGGTCGGTGATGTCGGCATCATCAAAATTGGTCACACGAGGAACGGTGGACCAACTGGCATGCATTTGTTTGGAGATCGTTTTGCGGATCTTGCTCATACGCTCGACATGCACGCTGCCGAAGTCATCGCTGCTGGCGTTGCCAGGTGCCGAGGATTCGCGGGGGGCCGTTTGGCTGGAAGTACTGGCGGCCGTGGGCGAGGTTGTCGCGGCGGTACCGCCACTGTTCCTCGCGACTTGGTTTGCGGTTCGCACGACGGCGAGGACGTCGTCACGAGTGATTCGGCCTGATTCGCCCGATCCTTGAACGGAGGCCAAATCGACGCCGACTTCGCGTGCAAAACGGCGAATCGCAGGCCCCGCAGGAATCACTTCGCCCGGAGCGGTGGTGGCCACAGGGGCTGCCGCCGGTGCTGCGGGCGCCGGTGCTTGTGGTTTTGCCGGTGCCGGTGCCGGTGCCGGTGCAGGTGTCGGAGCCGGAGCCGCAGGAGGTGTTGCAGCAGCCGGTGCCGGAGCAGGTGTTTCGGCCTTCGGCTCTGGCTTGGGCTCGGGTTTCGCTTCGGGGTCCGGTGCGGCCGCAGGAGCCTCGGGAGCAGCCGCCTCGGCCGCCGCTTCGACTTCCAGGATCACGCCGCCGATGGCTAACGAGTCGCCTTCGCTGACAAGGATCTTGGTGACCTTTCCGCCGACCGATGCAGGCACCGGCACGGTCGCCTTGTCGGTTTCCATTTCGACGATGTCTTGGCCTTTGCTAATCACGTCGCCGACCGACACAAAAATTTCCAGAACGTCACCAGATTCGATGCCGTCGCCCAATTCGGGAAGCTTTACTTCAGTTGCCATAAAAGAGTTTCTGGTAAGCAGATTTCAGTGGGATGTTTGTAACGTACGTTGCCTCGGACATAGGTGTCGGATTAGGCAAAGTACGGGTTGGGTTTGTCAGGGTCGATGCCAAGGTCTTTGATTGCATCGGCGAGTTCCGCAGCCGTGAACAGGCCGGTCTTGGCGAGACGTGTGAGCGTGGCGTAGGTAACGCATTCGGCATCGACTTCGAAATGACGCCGGAGCGCTTCACGAGTTTCGCTGCGTCCCATGCCATCGGTTCCCAGCACGAAGTAATCGCCGGGGATCCAAGGTTGCAGTTGCTCGCCGAGAGCTCGGACGTAATCGCTTGCCGAGATGAACGGACCTTCGACACCTTCGAGCTGCTCTTCGAGGTAGCTCTTGCGTGGTGTCTCGGTGGGGTGCAGCATGTTCCAGCGGCTGCAGTCGGCGGCTTCGCGACGCAATTGGGTGTAGCTAGTCACGCTCCAAACGTCGCTTGCAATGTTGTATTTCTCGGCCAGAGTTTCCTGGGCTTTCAAAACACAGTTGAGGATCGCACCGCTGCCGAACAGCTGAACGCGTGCCTTGGCACCTTCGACGTCACGACTGCGGAATTTGTACATCCCTTTGACGATGCCTTCTTCGCACCCCTCTGGCATTGCCGGATGCAAGTATTCCTCGTTTTCGCTCATCAAGTAATACATGCACTCTTCGCCATCTTGATACATCCGTTTAAGGCCTTCCAAGATGATCACGACGACTTCGTATGCGAACGCAGGGTCGTAGGCACGCACGGTCGGGAACGCGATTGCGTTGAGCAAGCTGTGCCCGTCTTGGTGCTGAAGTCCTTCGCCATTGAGCGTGGTTCGGCCGGCAGTGCCGCCGATCAAAAAGCCCTTGGCTCGCATGTCCGCCGCAGCCCAAATCAGGTCGCCGATGCGTTGGAAACCAAACATGCTGTAGTAGATAAAGAACGGAATCATGTTGACGCCGTGCGAGCTGTACGCGGTGCCAGCCGCGTTAAAGCTGCTCATCGATCCCGCTTCAGTGATCCCCTCTTCGAGGATTTGGCCGTCTTGGGATTCCTTGTAATAGGTGATCAGTGACGAATCAACCGGCTCGTACAGCTGGCCCGCGTGAGCGTAGATGCTGAATTCGCGGAACATCCCTTCCATCCCAAAGGTGCGTGATTCATCAGGCACGATGGGGACCATGTATTTGCCGATCTTCTTGTCGCGGCACAATGCGATCAAGGTTTGTACGACCGAGAACGTCGTGCTGCAGCTCTTGTCTTCGAGCCGGCCGATCAGTTTTTTGTAATCCGCAACCGTGGGCACTTCCATCGTGGGGTGCGTGGTGGGACGACTTGGTACCGGGCCGCCGAGAGCAGCGCGGCGCTCCTTCATGTACTTGATTTCTTGGCTGTTCGCCGGCGGCGTGTAGAACGGAGCCTTGCCGACTTCTTCGTCGCTGATGGGAATGCCGAACCGCGTGCGGAACTCGAGCAATTCCTCTTCGTTCATTTTCTTTTGGTTGTGAGCGACGTTGCGGCCCTCACCTGCTTCGCCAAGTCCATAGCCTTTGACGGTCTTGGCCAGAACGACAGTCGGTTTCCCGTTTTTCAGTTCTGTCGCCATCTTGTAGGCCGCGTACACCTTTTCAGGATCGTGGCCACCGCGACGCATCTTTTCGAGTCGTTCGTCAGAATAGTTTTCGACCAATTTCAGCAGTTCGGGATACTTGCCAAAGAAGTGTTCGCGAATGTAGCTGCCCGGCATGCCGGTGTATTTTTGGTACTGGCCGTCGACGACTTCGTTCATTCGTTTGGCAAGCAAACCAGTCGTGTCTTTGGCGAGCAATTGATCCCAGTCATCACCCCAGACGACTTTGATCACATTCCAACCGGCACCGCGGAAAATCGATTCAAGCTCTTGAATCACCTTGCTGTTGCCGCGGACCGGGCCGTCGAGTCGTTGCAAGTTGCAGTTGATGACGAAAATCAAGTTGTCAAGTTTTTCGCGGGCAGCGAGTCCAATCGCGCCGAGTGTTTCAGGTTCGTCACATTCGCCGTCGCCAAGAAACGCCCAGACTTTTTGTCCCGACGTGTCTTTGATGCCGCGGTCGCGGAGGTATTCGTTAAAGCGAGCTTGATAGATCGCCATGATCGGACCGAGGCCCATCGAGACGGTGGGGTATTCCCAAAAATCAGGCATCAACCAAGGGTGAGGGTAGCTCGACAGTCCGCCACCGGGGGCCAGTTCGCGGCGAAAATTCTCGAGGTTCTCTTCGCTCAAGCGGCCTTCGACAAACGCTCGGCTGTACATCCCAGGCGAAGCGTGGCCTTGGAAGTAAATCGTGTCGCCCGAGTAGCCGTCTTCGCCGCGACCTTTGAAGAAGTGGTTAAAGGCGACTTCGTACAGCGTCGCACTCGATGCAAACGTGCTGATGTGCCCGCCGACGCCGCCGGGACGCTTGTTCGCTCGCACGACCATCGCCATCGCGTTCCAGCGAACGATCGATTTGATGCGGCGTTCGATTTCTCGATTGCCGGGGTAGGCCGGTTGATCTTTGGTGGGGATCGTGTTGACGTAGGGCGTGTTGGTGTCTTGCGCCGATTGGATCCCTTCTTCGGCAGCACGGTCGCGAAGTTGTTCGATTAAGAAACGAACGCGATCGGCGCCTTTACTCTTCAGTACATAGTCGAGTGACGACAGCCACTCTTGTGTTTCTGCGGCATCCATATCCACTTCCGCTGCGGGTGGAGCCAATTCGCCTAGATGCTGATCGACTTCGGTCTGGGCGACAGTTTTTGAGTCAGTCATATTCAATTTCTTCTTTCTATTACTGGGCTGTCCCGTAATCGCACCGCTCAATTTCGTGCGTCAATGTTTTTTGTGCGAGTCTATTATGATTCGTCTAAGCATGCAGATTAGCCGGATTAGGGTAAATACGGCAAGGGCGAGCAATTATTGGCGGCTTGTCTTACCTTGGGGTGAGCCAAGGGCTCCCCCGCCGGTGGACAAATCGGGTCGACAAATGAGCAGCCGCAATGTTGCCGAGAGCGAATCCGTGTGAGTATGCCCCGAATGGGGTGTCTCGCGTTCTCCTCATTCTAACGAATTTTCCTCACGCCAAGAGTAGGCGCCTTCGTGCGATCGCCAATGGTGTGATCGACTCGGCAAGAAGCGTCAATCCAGCAATATGGGAAGATTCTTTTCGGGCCAGCGAGTTACGACTTCGACACGCTGGGGGTTTGCATTACGCTGCGGGGAAAGGGAGGGCAATCTCGCGTTGAGTTTGTCAAATGTCGCCCGCGATGATGGACCAACGAGACCAAAAGGATCAGCTGGTGGATTTGCAATTTCGCGATACGCATGCGGTCGTTACGGGAGCTTCTAGCGGCATTGGCCGAGCGATCGCAATCGAGCTGTCACGCCGTGGTGTGAAACGGATCGTGATTCACTATCGACGAAATGTCGCAGGGGCTCAGGCAACGGCCGAGGCGTGCCGACAACTTGGGGCCGAACCGCTTCTGCAGGCTGCCGACTTAGCCGATTTGACCGCAGCCGAATCGCTTGCCGAGCGGTGCTATCGCGAGCTCGGGGCGATCCACACGTGGGTTAACAACGCGGGCGCCGATGTGTTGACGGGGGAGCTATCCGAGCTCGATTTCAATGCAAAACTTCAGCGATTGATGCAGGTCGATGTGATCGGGACGATCCATCTCGCACGCGGGGTCGCAGCGCGTATGACGAACGAGACATTCACGCAGCCGCCATCGATGACGTTTATCGGTTGGGACCAATCAGCCTCCGGGATGGAGGGGGATGCGGGCCAAATGTTTGGTCCCGTCAAAGCGGCGATCACCGCGTTCGCCCTCAGTTTGGCTCAGACCGTGGCACCGAGAGTACGGGTGAACGTCGTCGCGCCGGGCTGGATTCAAACTTCGTGGGGACAGGCAGCCAGTCCGTACTGGGACGCCCGCGCTAGAGATCAATCGCTGATGAACCGCTGGGGCACGCCCGAGGATATTGCCCTCGCAATCGCCTTTGTGTCGGATCCCGAAAACTCGTTTTTCAGCGGCCAGGTCGTGCAGGTCAACGGAGGCTGGAATCGCCAGTACATTCAATCGTAGTGTAGTGGATCTTGTTAAAGATCCCGCAGCAGGTCCCGCACTCTCGCGTTTTGAAGTGACGCTGTTTGCTGTCGCGGAGCGACAAATTTCGATAGCCTTGGACTTTAGTCCGAGGGATTTTCTAAGCTAAGCCGGACGCACTCTTACTCGTTGCGGCTCACAAGTTCTTAGTTGGGCAAAGCTGAGGCAGCCAAACGAAAAAAGGCTAGCTCGGAATGAGCTAGCCTTTTTGTCTGAGGTCGCAGTGGTTGGTTGCAGAGCGTCTTACAGGTTGGGTGTCGTGTAAGGCTCGACGTCGCCCACCATGTGGAAGTGGTTGTGGTCGATGTAGACCACTTCGATCGCGTCCCGGTCATGCAAGGTGTGAGGGACAGGGTAGCCGACGATGGTTTTTTCGTCGAAGTAGATCGAGCACTTGTAGTGGGCGTGGTGCAATTGTGCCGGGCCAATCAACGGATAGAAGCGTGGTGGGTCAACGTAGTCGGCGATCTTTTCTTTGATGATTCGCACGTTGTTGCGTTGCGTTTCCCAGATCAAGGGGATGCCACCTTGGATCGGACGAGCCGATTCGAGTGCGTGCATCACTTCATCGTCGCTTGGTGGGTCAAGTGCAACTGCGTTGCCACCGGACGTTGTTGGGCCCAAGATCGGAACGCGGTCGTAACGCTCTTTCTTCCAGAACTTTTCTTCTTGTTTGTGTTGGAAGTAAGGGCTCACAGGGATGGGGTATGCGAGGAAGCCCAGATTATAGTTGGAACCTCCGATTCCGTAGCATCCAGTCGAGCCGATCACCATGACTGCAATCATGCAAAAGGCGATTCGCGGGGCGTACGATTTTTGGGCAACACATGCCTTGCTTTCCCCATCGTGGTTGGTGGGCCGTACACATGTTGTTTTAGGAGTCTTCATCCGAGCAACCTTCCGTGGTTTCCTTTACGATTGATCGCAACCAGCGATCTGCGTAGTTCTAGTATCGTGTGAACTTGGGAGGATCTTGCGGGTAATTCCGAAAGTTCCGAAAAACGGATGAAAAGAATCGAAGCGATTCCTCGTCATGACGCCTCTTTAGGCCGCAAAAAGCAGCGATTCGCACGCATTCGCGGCGTGCTGCCGTCGGCTTGGTCGCGTGCAAAAAACGTTGGGAATTTGTTGGGCGGCTTGCGGCTAATGCCATCGACTTTGACGCTAAGCAGGTGGCTTTCGTAGCGGAGCGAGCCGCCCGGTCAAAGTCGAACGTTTTACTCGCCGCAACCGATCGGCCTCACGCCGTACAGCTAACTCGATCCCAGCCTGAATCTCATTAACCGAGTCGCCTGCACTGCAACGAGCCCCGCACAGCAACGAGCCCCATAAAACAACGAGCCCCGTAAAACAACGATCTCCTGCAAAGCAACCAGTAACGTGTGCGGCTGGCGCTAACACGCTCGGTTGCGTTTCCACGGCTCGTCGTACATGCCACTCGCTCAATGAAAAAAGCTCGTGAACAGCGAACTGTTACACGAGCTTTTATGCTTAGAGCGATTAGCTGGCGGATCGTTGATCCGTGGCCATCTTAGCTAGCGGCCATTGCCATCTTAGCGGTCTGTGAAGTCCAAGAACCACCAACCGTCGTCCCACTCGAGGCTAACCTTACGCCATCCCAGTGGTACCTGTGGGTACGGGTAGAACGGGCCAATGTAAGGCCATGCCGATGGGCTGTACTGCTGTGGGTAAGTCAAAGCAGCATAGTTGGGGTAAGATGCGTAGCCTGGCCAAGCGTAGTTTGGCAGGTTGGGGGCATCATACCGAGGTGCTCCGCCGCCGGTGTAAGGGGCCATTGGCACAGGTTGTCCCATCACAGGAGCTCCATGCATGGCACCGTAGCCAACAGGTGCAGCTTGAACCGGTTGCTGTTGCGGGCTCATGCGGTAAGGAGCAGCCATGGCGGGGGCTGGTCCTTGGTTGGCCGCCATGCGAGCTTGCATCTGCGGTGCCGGTGCGGCTTGCAACGTAGGCGGTTTAGGCAGACGCGGCAGTGCGGTTTCAGCGACTTCGATCGCGTCATGCACACCCGCAACCCCTGGAGCCGATTCAGCGATACGAACAATCGCATCACGTTGACTTTCCGAAGCGGCACGTCCCTTCAAGTGAACGACCCCGCCACGGCTGGTGACATCGACGCCAAAGCCACGAAGTTTGCCCGATTTTTGGGCTTGTCCGAGAGCTCCGACGACTGCCGAAACGACTTGTTCGTCTTCGTTTGCAATCGGCGATGCGTTCAATTCCACAGCGGCAGTCGGGCGAACTTCGCCCGGCATGACCTCAAGAGCCTCGAAGCGAGGCAAGGCAGCTTGAACGATCGTTGAGTCGGCAGGCGATGCCGAATCTTGCTTCACTTCTTGTTTTTGAATCGCTGCGGCTTTCGCTGCCAAAGCTTGGCTGAACGAAAAGTTCGATTCGCGGGGTTGGTTGCGATTGGATTTCGCAACTGCTTTTGGAGTCGTGACCGTTTGGGCGGGCTCGACTGCTTCAATCGCAGGTGCGGGCGTTACAATCGCAACGCTTTTGACTGGTTTGACGACCATCGCGGTCGTCGGCTCTGCCTCAGGGGCGTGACCGTTGACAGTCACTTCGTCGACAATGTTGTTGATCCCTTCGATGCCTGAAGCGGTCTTCAGGACGAGATCTTTTTGAGCCGACTGGCTGACGTTGCCGCGAAACAGCACGACGCCATTGTCAACTTTCATGTCGAGCGTGAAGTCCTTCAACGCTCCCGAGTCGCGGTTGACTTTCAACCGTTGAATAATTTGCTGAGCGATTTCTCGGTCGCCGCCAAAGACCTGCATAGGTCCTAAAGCAGCGATCGCGGCAATCGCCAATCCGAAATACGTCCGTCGCATGGAAATGCCTCCCTACAGTGCTAAATCGCTCCGATGCGAATAACCAGCCGGAGGCCCAGTCGCCCGGTGCGACAAGGATTTAGGATGTCACCGTCGCTGGTAACTGATCCTCCGACCGATCTGATCAGACCGGTGTTGTTGGTTCTTTCGGCCATTTGCAGGCCAACTAGGTAGGTTTTTTCCAATTTTGTCGCCGATTACGGTTATTCGGTGCCACCAGTCCCGTGAAACTTGTGTTTTACGCAGTTTGACGGCGTGAAACCGACGTTCCACGGTTCGGGGGCCTCTGCAGAGCCAGCGATGGATGTGAACTGCTGCGGTAGATGACGCTGCGGTAGATGACATTGGGCGAGATGAAATCCGCTTTCTATCGCTTCGGTGGCCCGCGATTCTATCGCTTAGGTGGCCCGCGAAATCCACGCACCATCATCGTGATCGAGATCAGCGTGGCTGCCGCTGGCACGACCGCGAAGATTAGCCGTGGTTGAGCCGCCAACACCATTAGCGAGATCACTCCGATCACTGCGACCGCAGGCGGGAACCAACGTGCCGGACGACGCAGCGAAGGCCATGCCAGCCAGAGGGCCGCGAGCACTAGACCGATGCGTCCCATCGCTGCTGCCGCAAACTTGGCCGAACTCTCTCCACCCCACCACCAAGCCATCGCACTGCCCAGCAATAACGCGATCGCAAGGGCCAGCAACAGCGGGCGACGGAAATTCGGAGGAAGCGTTGCGGGCATGCCAAAATCAGCAAACAGAAAGGGAGATAGTCAGCCGTCACTTTAGTTGCTGTGCTCGTTGACGGTAACCTTGCTTTGACGAACCGATTGAGACACGAACCGATTGAGACACGGGGGGCGGAGTCGCTACAATGCCGCCAAAATGCCGCCAACGCGTTTTTGTGTTCGAAAGTTCGAAACGCCGATGCAATTCAAGAGAAAACAATGAAATACCTTTGCTTTAGCGATCTTCACTGTGACAAGTCGGCTGCGGAAAAACTGGTTGCGATGTCCGACGATGTGGACGTGGTGATCGGAGCCGGCGACTTTGCGAACCAGCATCGAGGAATCTCTGACACGTTGAACATCTTGGCAGCGATCCGCAAACCGTCGGTTCTTGTCCCCGGAAACGGTGAAACGGCTCAAGAGTTACAGCAAGCGGCAAAGCCGTGGGAAACCGCAACCGTCTTGCACGGTGATGGATGCGAGGTGGCGGGAGTCCCGTTTTGGGGTGTCGGAGGCGGAATCCCTGTGACGCCGTTCGGCGATTGGAGCTACGATTTTGACGAAGATCAAGCCGCAGAAATGCTGAAGGGGTGTCCCGAAGCAGGCGTTTTGGTTGTTCACTCGCCACCCATCGATAGCGTTGACCACGACACCGCCGGTCGCGTCCGCGGCAGCCAAGCGATTCGGGATATCGTCGAAGCCCGAAAGCCCAAGCTCGTTGTTTGCGGCCATATCCACAGCGATTGGGGAAAACAGGTGCAAATCGGACCTGCCTTGGTGCTGAATGCTGGCCCCGCTGGCGTGGTGATCGAAATCCCCTAGTCTGACGCTTTCCCTTGGCTATCGCCTTTGTTGGTCGATGTTGTCGGTCCACGGACGATCGCTCGTATGATCTTCTCCCTCAAGTAATCTCGTTCTCTGGCAATCTCGTCCTCAGGCAATCTCGTCATACGCAAGTTGCTGATCAAACCAGACACGAAAACGTCGGATTCTCAATCCGCGTGTGAACTGGATTTCAATGCGTCCTTGGATCGGCTGGCTCGGCACCGAATCGTTCTCCGGGGATGCATCGTCGCCTACTTGCTGGTTAGCAAAGGCCTCCGCGGGGATGGTGAACGAGACATCGGGGCTGATGTTTAGCCAGCTCACTTTCCACCAGACCACGACTCCATTGATTTCGATTTTCTGTCGAAACCACCAGCCGCTATACACAAGTCTCCCTGTAAACGGACGTTGATATCGGATCACTCGGTAGAGAAATCGACGGGTGATCAGGGTGGCATGGTCTCCGAACACGCCCTTTTCGGATGGTAGCTCGATCGGAGGCTCGAAGGGGTTCGTCACTAAATGGCTCGGTCGGCGTGATGGGACATTTGCAGCGAAACACATAAATAGGCAGGCCGCGTTTTCTGTGTTGGCGGCCCGATGGGGTGGTGTTCAGGTGTGCTGTGTGGTGTTTTTTTGTGCAGGTTCGTGAAGAAACGGTGAATTGGCGGTTCGCAACGCTGAAATTTCGATACGAGTGATAGCAAAGATGACGATTATAGGCTTGTTTACGGCATGGGGATGACTTACTATTGCAGCTATACAAGTTGCCCAAGCTTCCTCGATTGAAATACTTCTCTCGAGTCGGCTACGTCTCAATCACTACAAAAATACACATCAAGGCAGACCAAATGAGACTTTACGTAACGGCACTCGCACTGCTACTCGCATCGGTGGTTGCCGCGCCGCGCGTGCAGGCCGAAACCGAGGTCAACCATCTGACGATTAGCCAATGGGTAAGCCTCGCATCGTCAGATTCGTTGACAGGACGTGTCGTTGTACCGTCGGTCAACGGCGAAGCGAAAGCGATCGCGGATGCCAAGGTCACCTTGCTCTCGAGCGATGGAAAAGTATGGCGAGCAACCTCGGATCAGTCGGGTAAGTTCTCAGTCGCCAATATCAAGCCTGGCATTTACTCGGTGACTGCGAAGGCCAAAGACGTATTTGCATGTTGTGCGATGCATGTCTTGGATGCTCAGACTGCCACCGGTGCCAACTTCCCAAGCGAAGTAGAAATTGCGGCTGCGAACATCGACTACACCTTGGTCAAGAGTGCGGTGGTTCGCTACTTGCCCGCTCGGATCTCGGAAACTGCGGTTGTCCTGCCGACTGAAAAATTGAACGAAGTTTCGAAGCGAGTTTGTGGCGACCAATATCTTCGCGTCATGCAGAGTGAAGGTGGGATGAAAGGTGTTCTTCGTCTTGCGGGCGGAGAATTGCAAGCCGCAGATCTTACCAATGTGTTCATCGTGAACAACGGCGAGACCGTGGCACGTGCGGTTACCGACCGTGAAGGCAATTTCCAAATCGATGAACTGCCCGCAGGCGAATATTCGCTGCTCGCGGTCGGTTCGGCAGGCGTTGGTTTGGCCGGATTCGAATTGGTTGGCGAAGAACCCAAAAAGGAATCGGCTGCTGACGACAAAGAGAAGCTGATCAAAATCTTTGGTCGTCACAAGCACTGCTGCTCGTCCTTCGAAATGCAAGTCGCGCCGATGCCACAGATCATCCACTGCTGCGATGAAGTCATCGTTGATGGCGGACCGATTGTGGACGGTTGCGGTTGTGGCGTCCCCGGTGAAATCATTGGTGATGGCGGAATTGCTGTCGATGGCTTCGGCACACCTTTGGATAGCGGCTACGTACCCGGTGGCGGATACGGTGGCGGATACGGTGGTGGTTATGGCGGCGGCTACGGTGGTGGTGGCGGCGGCGGCGGATTTGGTGGTGGTGGCGGACTCGGCGGTATCGCCGGTCTCGCAGCTATCGGTGGTTTGATCGCGGTCTCGATTGACGATGATGACAACCCTGTGATCACCCCTCCTGAGCCAATCAGTCCGATCAAGTAACTGGCTCGCTGATCAATTCCGCTGGCATCAAGTCGGCGGGGTAACCTGAATCAATAACAACCACGGTTTCGGCCGTGGTTTTTTTATTGCCATCTCGGGCATCATGGGCTGGCATCAACCTCCCCCTCTCCTTCCTGCCGCGGCACCGCTGCTTTACATCGCCCCCGGTTTACATCGCCACCGGATTACGGACTCGTCGATTGTTGATATGATGTGAAGCCCCACCCTCATGTTGCCAAAGGCAAACCGTGGCGGTATGGATCCTACCTCAATCCTCTTGACTTCTTTAGCGAGATTTTTCATGTCTGCTGTGGATAAACCAATCAGCGAGCAAGTTGCGAAACAAGCAGCAGCGGCTCGTGACCAGCTGAACGAGCACACGCTGAAAACCGTTCATTGGCACTTTAGCGACGACACCGGCAGTCCCTTCTGGCTCGAGAAGAAACGAGAGTTGAAATTCGATCCGCTGAAAGACGTGAAGTCGTTTGACGATCTGAAAAAGTTTCCGCTCTTTGAAGATGAGTGGCTTCGCGGCGGACCGATCCGCCGCTGGGTTCCCAAGGGCCACGCGGGGAAACCGGTCTACGTTTTTGAAACCGGAGGTACGACGGGGGTTCCCAAGAGCCGAATGGTGATCGAGGACCACTGGAAAGATTACGAGTTGTTCAGCAACACGCTGCCTGAAAAGTACTTTCCCAAGGGAGCGAATTGGTTGATGCTGGGCCCTAGCGGGCCTCGTCGTCTGCGTTTGGCGGTCGAGCATCTAGCGCAGCACCGCGATGGGATTTGTTTCTGTATCGACCTGGATCCTCGCTGGGTCGTCAAGTTGATCAAAAAGGGGTGGATGGAACATCTCGAAGAATACAAGAAGCATTGTATTGATCAGGCGATAACGATTTTGACCGCCGGTCACGACGTGAAGTGCATGTTTGGAACACCCAAGTTGATCGAGTCGCTCGGCGAAGCACTCGAAGAGCGAGGCACCAGTTTGCAAGAAGTCGGCATCACGGGGATTTTTTCTGGGGGCACCGAATTCACGCCACAGTGGACTCGTTTCTGTGTCGAAGAGTTACTTGGTGGTCCACCGGAGGAAAGCGGCGTCTACATGACACCCACCTATGGCAACACGTTGATGGGGTTGGCATGTAGCAAACCGATCACGGCGGCCGACGGATACAAAATTTCATATTACGCCCCCCAGCCTCGCGCGGCCACCGAAGTGGTTAGCTTTGATGACTACAACCAAGTGGTGGGGATTGGCGAGACCGGCCGTGTGAAGCTTTATACGTTGACCGATGAATTCTTTGTGCCGGGGTTCATGGAACGTGACGAGGGAGAGCGTGAAGCTCCGTTCGACTTGTATCCATGGGATGGTGTCAGCGGGGTGCGTCCATTCCACGAACTCGCCAGTGCCACCACCGTAGGCGTTTACTAAATCGCAGTCGGCGGATGACGCTACTGTAGCGGCATTTACCCAAGGTCTGCAGGCCTTGGGGTGATGCTTCGCTTAAACACAACGACCCGAGAACCATCGAAACCCAAAGAAGCTCAAGTTCATGATCACGCTTAGTCCACTACGTTGGGGGAAACCCTACGAGTCACTCGATTTCAAAGACGTTGTCCACTTCGATACCGGGGCGCCGATTGCTCGCGTCGGTACGGTCGGGGGTGGGATCGTCGGTCGCGATATGCGAAAGTCTCATCTGGCTCGCGAAGCCCTGCTGCAGTTCTCAACCGACGATTTGATCGAGCGTTGCAAGAAGGCAGCAGAGTTGTTTGAGAAAAGTGACCTGAGTGTCGGCGATTCAACGCAAAGTGTCGATGATTTCGTGCATCAGCAATCGGCCAGTACGGGATTGCCCGAGCACATGTGCCGATCGAACATGGCGAAGAACAGTTTTGTGCTTGCCCACATGGGCGAGATTCTCGATTGTCTGACTCGCGGACTCGATCTTTCCATCCTCTCGCGTGGCTACGGCGAAGAGGGTCGCGGAGTGATTGTCAGCTATCAGGTGCAAACTCCGGTACTCGGTGCCGTGTTGCCCAATAACTCGCCGGGCGTTCATACGTTGTGGTTGCCTGCGGTGCCTCTGCAAATCGGTTTGGCGCTCAAACCAGGTTCGCAAGAACCGTGGACGCCGTACCGAATGATCTCGGCATTTATCGCAGCAGGTATTCCTGCGGAAGCGTTTTCGCTGTACCCCGGCGATCATGATGTCGGCGGCGCCATCATGACCAAGACATCACGCAGTATGATTTTTGGCAGTGCGCAAACGCTGGCTCAACACGCTGGTAACCCTCGAGTGCAAGCTCATGGTCCTGGGTTCTCCAAGATCCTGCTAGGCGACGATGTCGTGGATGACTGGGAAGATTACTTGGACCTGATGGTCGAAAGCGTGCTGAGCAATTCGGGACGCAGCTGTATCAATTGCTCGGGCATTTGGGCGAGCCGGCACACTCGCGAAATTGGCGAAGCGATTGCCAAGCGAATCGGCCCCGTCGATGTGTTGCCACCGGCGGACGATTCCGCACAACTCGCTGCGTTCACCGTGCCGGCGATGGCAACCGGCACCTACGCGATGGTACAGCAAGACTTGGCCGAATCGGGCGTCACCGACTTGACCGCCGAATATGGCGAAAAGTTGATCGAACGAGATCATTGTGCGTACCTCCGCCCGATGGTCGTTCTAGCCGATTCACCCGACCGTCAAGTCGCAGCCAAAGAGTACATGTTCCCCTTCGTCTCGGTGGTCCAGTGCCCACAAGCAGAGATGCTTAATCGGATCGGCCCCACCTTGATCGGCACGGTCATAACGCGTGATGGCGACTTGATCAAAGCCGCGGGCAATAGCACCGATATCGATCGATTGAATATCGGAGCGATTCCCACAAATCGATTGAATTGGCTGCAACCGCACGAAGGGAATCTCATCGATTTTCTCTTTCGCTCGCGAGCCTACCAAATTGCCGAGTAGTTTCGAGCCGGCTCCTGTTGCCGACATAATTACTACGTTTTTGCGTCAGGCTGAGCTATAGTCGAGAGATAAGGATCTCTCATTTTGGCAAGCGAAACTGACATCACCGGCACAACCCCTTCGATCGCCAGTGCACCTCCCGTGCACTGGCCGATGGAGGCTGCGTGCGCGGCGCCGCCGATTGAAACCGAGCCGCCGCAGCAGCCGGATGATTCGTTACAGTCGGTAACATCCGCAGCGGATTCGAAAAAACGTCTAACTCATGATCCGCGAGTCATTCCGGGGCTGATCAGCACGATCTTGCATACGCTGCTGTTGATCCTCTTTGCGCTGTTGACGTTGCCTGTGGCCGTTCGTGAAACGTTCTCGATTCGTGCCCGGCAAGGCGAAGCGGCGCCGGTGGTGCGGCTTGAAGCATTGCCGAAGCAGGACGACAGCAAAACAACCGAAGCGTCGCTCGCCGAGCGTCCTACCTCGGTCGCGATCGCGTTTGCGGAACCGAGTGAGATCGCGTCGCCGCTGAGTCGCGTGACGAATTCGACGCCGCTGCCTCAAGAAACCGTGGTGCAGTTAAGTGTCCCGCATGCTCGTGACGCTGCCGCGTGGTTGAGCCGCGTACCCAGCGGAGGCGGTTTGTCGGGACGCACCCCCGAGGGCCGCAAGCAGTTAGGCCAGCGTTTCGGGGCGACTGCGGAAAGTGAACAAGCGGTCGAAAACGCACTTCAGTGGCTCGCCAATCATCAGCGTCCCAACGGATCTTGGTCGTTCAATCTTGAACTGGATCCCTGTAACGGACGCTGCCGTCATAGCAAGAAAACATCCGATACCGCGACTCCATCGACGGGAGCGACCGGTCTAGCGCTACTCGCTTTTTTAGGAGCCGGCTACACTCACCACAGCGGCAAGTATGAAGATGTGGTCCGTGACGGATTGTATTATTTGCGGTCTGCTGCTGCAGAGGCTGACGCAGGAGTCGATTGGCAGCAAGGCAGCATGTACGGACATGGCATCGCCCTGATGGCGGTCGCCGAGGCGCTCTACATGTCACGGAACCCCGCGAACGAGCAAGGGGATACCGATCTCCGCGAATTGGTTTCGCAGGCAATGACATTCACAACGTATGCCCAGCATCGCAATGGTTCCTGGGGATACTTGCCAGGCACGCCTGGTGACACCACGCTCACCGGATGGCAAGTCTTGTCACTGGTGGCAACGCGGCGAAACAAGATTCCGCTGCACTACCACACGCTTCCCAGTGCTCGCGACTATGTTTTGTCAACGTCGCCCGATGGCCACTACGCCTTTGCCTACAAACCGGGGATGAAACCCGATGCGACGAACACCGCGATAGGTTTGACGTTATTGATGTATTTGGGGAAAACGCCCAGCGAAACGGCGATGCAGCAGGCGTTGACAGCGATGGCCAAGCGAGGGCCAAAATTGACCAACGTTTATCATGACTACTACGGCACGTTGGCGCTGCACCATTCACGTCATCCCGGTTGGGACCGCTGGAACACCCGCGTTCGTGACCATTTGGTACGAACCCAAGCCACCGCAGGACACGAAGCCGGCAGTTGGCACTTCACCGATGAGTTCGGTGATATCGGTGGCCGGCTCTACACGACGGCGATGGCGACGATGATTCTAGAAGTCTACTACCGCTACCTGCCGCTGTACGACGCGATCGAAGCGTTTCCGCTGTGAACAACATTTGGTCTGGTTTTTTTCGGTGAGGGTGTGCTTCGATTCCCCTTGCTCCCGAGCCATCGTTTATACTGGTGTGAAGGAGTTGGGCTGGTTCATTAGGGCCGAGTCCACGCACTCCCATCTCAACTCAATCGGATTGGGACGGACAAAGCGATGGCGATTTATAAAAACATTCGAACGAGTGCCTCTGAAGGGGTTCCTGTTGTTTTTCTAACGTCAAGCAAATTCATTGATCGCGAACTCATACAACAAACTCAACAAGAGTTAATTGCGTTTATCCAATCCACCAAGCCGGCGAGATTGGTGATAAATTTTAAGGACGTCGAAGCAATCTCATCTGAATTTATTACCACCATGCTGCGGTGCAGCGACTATGTACAAAGCGAAAATGGCGAGTTGCGACTTTGTAATATGACGCCGATGGTGCGAATGGCGTTTCAGGTAACCAACTTGGATGGAACACTGCTGCACATCATGGACTCGACGCCCAAAGCAATCTTGTCGTTTAAGAAAAAAAAGTAATCGAAATGGCTCGCAGCGGTCATGCAGAACCTCTGCAAACTCGATGATTACCCTTCCCCGAAGGACCGTTCATGGCTGACCAGCACCGTATTCTTGTTGTCGACGATAGCGCGACTCAGCTGATTCAAATTCGTATGCTCTTGGAAACTTCTGGCTATGAGGTCAGCGTTGCCAATGACGGAGTGCAAGCGTTAGCGAAGGTCAAAGAACGCTTGCCCGATCTCGTGGTTACCGACTTGCAAATGCCTAACATGGACGGGTTGGAACTCGTCCGCGAGATCACGATGCAGCAATTGCCGGTGCCTGTGATTTTGACCACCGCCGCAGGTAGCGAGTTGATTGCGGCACAGGCGCTTCACGCCGGAGCGGCGAGCTACGTTCCGAAAAGTGCGCTGGCAACCATCTTGCTGCCGACCGTGCGGCGGACACTGGAATTGCAGAAAGCGGCTCAAACCAACCAACTGCTCGCGAGTTGCCTTGACCGCACCGAGATGTCCTGGGCTCTAACCAATGATCAGTCGCTGGTTCCCGATTTGATCGGTCGTGTTGAGTCGATTCTGAACGAGTTGGCGGACTACGATCCGGGACAACACATGCAGATTGCGATGGCGTTGGACGAAGCGATCGTCAACGCCATGATCCATGGGAATCTCGAGATCGACTCGGAGTTGCGGCGGATGGAGGACGGTCAACCCTATCTCGATATGATTGACGCACGCATGAACGAATCACCCTATGGCGATCGCCGCGTCTATTTTCGTTTGGTGGCCGATCGCGAAGGGGTGATGTTTACGATTCGTGATGAGGGACCCGGGTTCTGTTTGGATGATGTTCCCGATCCGACCGACCCCAGCAATCTCGACAAAGAAGGAGGGCGTGGGCTGCTGTTAATTAACACCTTCATGGACGAAGTGAAACATAACGAAAAAGGGAACGAGATCACGATGATCAAACGTTGTGTTTCGGATCTGCAGGAATCGCCCGTGGCTGAGGAGTCATCGGTGTGAAGGATACCCCGTCGCGATTTATCTTGATGGTGGAAGACAGTCTCGACGATATCGAAGCGGTCCGCCGCTGGTTAGCAAAGAGCGAATCGTCTTACGAATTGCAAGTTACGGAAACACTCGCCGCAGCGATCGAGGCAGTCGCAGGGCGTTTTCCAGACCTGATTTTGCTCGATTTGAATCTGCCCGATTCGCATGGGCTTGAGAGTTTGAATCAAATTCAAGCCGTGGCAAACGATGTGCCTATCGTCGTCTTTAGTGGTCACGCAGATCGCTCGATGGCAATTCTTGCCGTTCGCAGCGGTGCCGAAGACTATGTGCTGAAGGACGAAGTCGCCAGTCCCGAGCATCTGACACGGCCGATCGATTTAGCGATCGAACGTTGTCGACGACGATTGGCGGAAAAGTCCCTGCTCGGTTTTCACAACCAATTGGCACTCGCGCATCGCATCCAGCAAATGTTGCTGCCCGAACCGTCCGAATGCTTCTCCGGTGTCCAGTGGTGTGGTCGTTGTGAACCGGCGGAACAGGCCGGAGGTGACTTTTATGATTTGATGGAGTTGCCCGATGGACGTCTGGCTTTTGTGATCGCGGACGTTAGCGGTCATGGCTTGGTCCCAGCGATGGTGATGATGGAAACTCGCGCGATCTTACGCGCGATGGCGATAATGTGCGACGATCCGGGGACGATCCTTAGTAACGCAAACAAGATACTCTGTCGCGACGTGCAATTGCGTTATTTCGTTACAATGTTCCTCGGTTTTCTTTGCCCCCAACGAAAAACGATTCGCTATGCGAGTGCGGGACATCCCGCCTACGTGATCAGCCCCAATGAACCGGTTTGTATTCTGTCTTCGAAAGAGCCGCCGCTGGGGATCGTTGACACGCTGAACTACGTCACTCATCAAGTCCCCAGCGGGTTTCCGGAGTCGACATTGCTAATGTTCACCGATGGGATCCTTGATTCGGTTTCGCCCGATGCCAGCTATCAATCTTTTGACCATGTCGTCGACAAAGCGGTGAGCTGCAACCAAGGGACGCTACGCGACGTGATCGATTCGCTGTTTGAAAATATCCACAATATCGGTGTCGATCGAGATGATTGCACCGCATTGCTGCTGAGAGCGGCAGTCGACGACAGATCAGCGGATGCTTGATCCACGCCATTGCAGGTGACTAACGGGAAAGCCTCGGATTTCTCGAGAAGCGTCCGCACGCGAGGTGTCGGAAAAATCGCTACGACCGTCAAACATTGGCACCCCCGAGCGATCATTTCCTGCTCCGCGAATTGGCAACTCGACCTCGTTCGCCGTTGCAACCCAAGATTGAATCGACTGGTTGTTTGACGTCATTCCCAGTCCTTCATCCTGGAAATTGTTACGCACGAATGCCTGAGTCGACCAAACCCATTCTGAAGCCGCATCAACGTATCGTCGAACTCGATGCGCTTCGTGCGTTGGCGGCGATCAATTTGCTGCTGTTTCATCTCTCGTACGTCTACGCGGTCAAATACGGTTTCGTCTCACCGCTGGGGTGGAGTTGGCCGTTTGGCAAATATGGCGTCGAGATGTTTTTTATCCTGAGCGGATTCGTCAACAGCATGTCATTGATGCGGCGGGGAAAGCCGGTCGATTTCGTTGCCGCGCGGATGATCCGCATCGTCCCTTTCTTTTTGATCGTGATCGTCGCGAATCTGTGGATCACGCGTCAGATGCCGTTGGCGGGCGAACCACTCGGTGCCGAACAGTTTCTAGCGAACTTGACGCTGCTTCCGCGTGTGCTCGGCTACGAATGTGTCGATCCGGTGATGTGGACGCTGCAAGTCGAGATGATGTTCTACATCACATTAGTGGTGTTGTTTAAGATCGGCGCGTTGCGTCGCTATTTCATTGGTTGGGGAACGCTGTGTGCCTTGTCACTTGTTGCTTGTCCGCTGTTGGATGCCTACGCAGTCGAGTACGACGGGACACGCTGGTTTTCGCTGCTTTCGAGCCTGCGTCTTTTGATGCTGCTTGATTTCGTACCGCTGTTCGCCATCGGTTTCTTGCTCTATATGATCAAAACCGGAACAGGCAAAAAGTGGCAGAACATGCTAGGAATTTTGCTTGCGTGTGGTGTGTTCCACAGCATTGATCACGGTAAACATAACCCTGTCGCCACTGTGTTGATCGTCGGTTTGGTGACGCTATGTGCCTACGGAAAGATGCCGCTGCTGCGGATTCGACCGTTGATTTATGTCAGCACGATTTCATACGCACTGTATCTTTGTCACAATAACCTCGGCTGTATTTTGATGTATCGATTGAATCATTCGGGGATTCCGTCGAACATCAGTTTCTTGATGGCGGTAGCGTTTTCCTTTTCGCTTGCGATCATTGTCACCCATCGCATCGAGCAGCCAATCACCAATGGGCTTCGCCGACTCTGGACGCGATACCGCACTAAGAGTGAACCGGAGACGGTTCCTGCGACCATCAGCTAGTCGCGAAATAAGAAACGAAATTGCGAACGCTGCATTTTCGTGATGTGACCAACGACTTTTAGCGAGACGCTTGCTCGAACTGCGTAAACTGAAGATCGCGATCGGCCCAACCATATTCGCCCAATACGCTCTTTCCAGGAATGTCCCACACCGAGTCGACGTGGGATGCCAGTCGGTCGTCGACCCACGGCAACGCATTTCGCACTGTTTCGTGAGGCACTTCCACAAACGCAATCTGGCCGTGCGGCCGACGCGTTACCAAACCCACACCTGGGTGTTTGGATGAAAATCCGAACGAGTTAATCGTCGATCCCGAAAGCTCGTAACGCCAAACAGCAACGCCTCGATAGACGCTCAGCAATACCCCGGTCGACGACAAAACCAAATCGGTGTCGATCCAGATCGGAGCTCCCTTGCCAAGGCTTCGTCGTGACTTTGCTTCGCCTCGCAATGAGGCCGATGACAACTCCCAGACGCGGAGCCGCGACGTGGTGGCGATCGCCAAGGAATCGCCTCGCGGTGAGAAACTGACGTAGGCTCGATGACCAGGTTCGATCGGAATCGTTCCCAATGCGGTGCCATTTTGGGTATCGTAAAGTGCAACCGATCCTGGACGCGGTACAGCGATATAGCGTCGACCGGCCGAGATCGCAGGTTCGCATGCCGAGGGGTTGCTGCATACGCGGTGGACACATTCACCCGAGAACAGGTTCCAGACAGCGATTTCTGAATCGATCGCGGCGACCACGTGCTCGTCGTCGACCCATCGCGCCCAATGCACTTGCTTGGCCTGTGTAGCGACGTTTGTTTGGGGCGACGAGATCATTGGCAGCGATCGGAAATACTTGACACTTAGCGAGTCTTCTTCCCAACCCCTGGCAATGGCCAACTGACCTCCATGCCCCATCACGCGATGTCCGTACAGCACCAAGGTGCGGCCGCTCGGTTGGTGATGGTCCAGAATCGTCACAGGCACCTTGGATTGCAGGATCGTCGTTGCCTTGCCCGTCGCAGGCTCGTAGCAAACGATCCGGTTCGATGTTGATGATTGGGTCGAGTTCAATCCAGAGGTAATCGATGTCGCTAGAAACGTTTGCTCGGGGGTGGCGATGATTAGCGGCCGCGACACAGAGTCATAGGACTCGATGTCCCCAATGGTTTGTTTTCCGAATGCGAGATCGTAGGAAAAGGGCTGAGGATCGGGCAAACAAATCGATGGCAGTGTGGACTTCACCGCCGGCAGCGAGCCGCTAACCGCTTGCAGTGCGGCTCCGTCGTCCAACAAGCTCGTCGCAGGCGGTAGATCCAACAGCGGTTGAGGCGAAAGTTTCGGGAGGACTGGGGGCGTCCAACGCAAATGGTTTTCAGAGAAACTCGAACGGTCGCTCCAGCTTGAAACGTAGTCCTGGTCGGCCTGGCTCAATTGCGAGACAGCGATTTTAACCTTCGATCCGTCGGGACGTCTCAAAAACGCCACTTCATCGGCGATCTTCATCAGACTCGCTTCGATCGCATGCAGGCCGGATTGATCGACCCAGATACGAACCGGTTCTCGTGCGTCACTGTGCGTGCTCGTGGCAACCACGAACGAGCTGAGAATGATTGGGATCCAAACAAAAAGTCGCAGCGTCATGGGACGCTGCGGCGAACTAGCGGAGCATCGTTCCGGAGTTGTTTGGCTCATTGGGATCGTTCTTCTCGAGTTCGGCGATCCAGACATCGGGATCGTTTCCAAGATCTTTACCGGTCGCTCCCCGCAGCGATTCGATAGTCAGGTCCCGTGTTGCGGGATTGCGATCGGACAAGGCAAGTCGCAACGAATTCACCGAGATCGCATTTTTGTGTTTCGCAAGCGATTGGATCGCGGCGTTGCGAACGTCCTGGTTGGACTCTTTGCCAACCATCGACGCCAACAATCGCGACGAGGGTTCATTGTCGATCCGGCTCAGTGCACGACATGCTTCCATCCGCACTTTAACGCTATCGTCGTCCAAGCCCTTTTCGATCAAAGCCAAGTTGCGATCCGATTTGATTTTGCCGCTTGCTAGCACGGCCAAACGGCGCATCTCGGCACTATCGTCATTTTCAAGGATTTGTTGAAGATGGCTGGCCCAATACTCTTGCCGGTCGCTGGGGTAAAACTCGATCGAATCGGCGAGTTTGGCAAGTTGTTGGCGACGCTCGTGGTCGGTAACGCCATAAACTTCGTCTTCACGCCATTCTTTCATGACGAAATAGGGATTGACCGCTTTGAGCGCGTACAAAGGCCCGTCTTGGCAACCGCCCAGGCAGCAAAGCATCGACGCTATCAAAAACGATATGCCACTGGAAAACGTGATGCGTTTTCTGCAGATCGTCATGCAAATTCTCGAAGAGTGAAAGGCAAACGGATTCCGGATCCGATGGGATTAAAGCTGCATCTTGACCGTTTAACACAGCAACCCCGTCTAGACCAACCCCAGTTCTTTCGTGTTAAGGTAGATGCAGTAGCGGTGAATCCGACGGGAAAACGCGGTGAAGATCGCGGCGAAAACGGAAAGACCGCGACCAAGCCCGGCGGCGAATCTGCCGCGAATGTGCTTCTTGGCCCGATTTGTTAGCCTGCTTTGCACGTTCTGATCCTTACGAACCAACGCGAATACGACTCCTTATCTATGCTCGACTGCTCAACCCTCAAAGTTAACCTCAAGCGGATCAAATCGGATATTTTGACATTGGCCGAAATTGGCCAAAACCACGAAGATCGTGGGATTTACCGGATGGCCTTTACCGATGCCGATATGGAGGGCAAACGATGGTTGTCCGACCGAATCGAAGACGCAGGGCTCGCTCTGAGCACCGATGGCGCCGTCAATATCTCGGGAACGCTCAATGGATCGACCGATCAGCCCCGCATTTTGGTGGGGTCGCACATCGATACCGTTCCCTGTGCCGGGGCGCTTGATGGAACCCTTGGCGTCGTCGTCGGCTTGGAATGTCTGCGCCGGATGCACGAAGAGAAGGTCGTGCCCCAGCGTACCCTCGAATTGATTGCATTTAGTGACGAAGAGGGGCGTTTCGGAGGCATGTTTGGTTCACAATCGGTCGCCGGAAAGATCAATCCCGAGCGATTGGCGACGATGAGTGATCTTGATGGCGTGCTGTTGGGCGATGAAATGCGACGCCATGGCTACGATCCGCTCGCGGCGCTGGACGCGGCTCGCGACCCCGAAACGATCGCCAACTATCTAGAACTGCATATTGAACAGGGCCCCGTTTTGGATCGTTCGCACAAACCGATTGGCATTGTCGACGAGATCACGGGGCTGTTCACTTGGTCGGTCTGGCTGCGTGGGGAAGCGAACCATGCGGGAACCACGCCGATGGACATGCGAAACGACGCCTTCATGGGGCTTGCTGATTTTGCTCACGAAGTCCCTCGCATCTTAGAAGAAAACGGCAGCGACCGCAGCCGTGCCACCATTGGGAAAGCCCAAATTTTGCCCGGAGCCGCCAACACGGTTCCAGGATTGGTCGAGTTTTCCCTCGATGTTCGAGACACATCCGAAGTGGTTTTGGAAGAGCTTTCCAGCGCATTTCGCAAAGCGCTTTCGGCGATTGCCCGCCGACGAAATCTGATGTTTGAATTTGAACAAAAAAGCTACCTGTCGCCCGTCGCTTGCAGCGCCGAAGTCGTCCAGCAATTGCAAAAACAGTCCGAGCAACTCGGGCTCGACTATCACACCATGCCCAGCGGTGCGGCGCACGACGCCCAAATCATGGGCAGCATCGTGCCCATCGGAATGGTTTTTGTCCCCAGCAAAAATGGACAAAGCCATTCGCCTGCGGAATGGACCGCATGGTCCGACATCGAAGCTGGTGCCAACGTGATGCTGCAAACGCTTGCGAAGTTATCGCAACGTTGATTCCTTTCGCAAAAAAAAACTTACCGAATTCCTCTACTTACAATCATTCATGAACGATTTTAATCCCACCGCATCCGACGCTCACGAACACATCGACCCTCTGAAAGAGGTGTACCACGAATCGTTTATCGATAATCCGGCGCATCGTGAATTTATGGTGGATCATAACACGGCGCTGCTGTGTATCGATCTTCAATACCTCGACGCCGCACCCGGGCACGGGGTTTTTCGCGATGCTGCCAACAGCGGTGTTTCGCCCGAAGCTCAAGAGTACTACTTCAGCCGACTCGATTCGATGGTCTTGCCGAATGTCCGCAAGTTGCAAGATTCATTTCGCAGTCATGATTTGGAGGTGATCCACACGCGAATTCAATCGTTGACTCAAGACGGACGTGACCGCGGCAAAGGACACAAGCGACTGAATTTGTTGGCGGCACCGGGATCGCGTGACGCCGATTTCCTCGAAGTCGTCGCGCCGTTGCCGGAGCGAGATGAAATCGTGATCAACAAGACCGCCAGCGGCGTTTTTTCGTCGACGAACGTGCATTACGTATTGAAAAACTTGGGGGTCGAGTCGCTGTTTATTGTCGGGGTTTACACAAACGAATGTGTCGAAACAACCGTTCGCGATGCTTGTGATTTAGGCTACCTTGTCACCGTGGTCGAAGATTGTTGCGCAACGGTGACTCCTGAGCTGCACGAAGCATCGCTGGCAACTCTTCGTGATCGCTATGCACGCGTGATGACGCTAGCCGAAGCGACGTCGACCATCCGCCGTTTGATTCCGTCGTAGGCACCCGGCTGCTTCGGTGTTCTCGGTCTTCGAGACGGCGCAAACACGTGATCGCGACAATGCTGGTGGAATCGAGTATCTTGGGGGTCTAGCTGTCGACCTGTTTGTTTTCCGAGAAGAATCCCCCATGGCTTACCCACGAATCGCAAGTCTAAAAACGCACGATCAATTCATCTCCCGGCTTGCGGAACTGGGACTTAAGTTGCCGAGTGATGAAAACGTCCAGCAAGGAGAAGAATCACCGCTCGCACAACCGATTCAACTCAAGCACGATGTGATCGGGAATCGATTTTGTATTCTTCCGATGGAAGGTTGGGACGGCACGACCGATGGCAAACCAAGCGAGCTAACACGTCGCCGCTGGAAGAATTTTGGCATCAGCGGTGCCAAATTAATCTGGGGTGGCGAGGCGGTTGCGGTGCGACATGACGGGCGGGCGAATCCGAACCAGTTGATCATGACCGAGTCGAATTTGGCGTCGATCGAATCGCTGCGGCACGATTTGGTTGCCGCTCACGAAGAGCGATTCGGCAACAGCGATGACTTGCTTGTCGGTCTGCAGTTGACCCATTCTGGGCGTTTCGCCCGTCCGAATGAAAAAGCTCGCGCCGAACCTTTGATCGCACAGCGCAACCCTGGACTCGATCCGCGATTCGGGATCACCGACGATTCAAAACTGCTTAGCGATGATGATCTCAAAAGGTTGATCGAAGATTTCATCGCAGCTGCCGTGCGATCCCAACGGGCCGGTTATCGCTTTGTCGATGTCAAACATTGTCATGGCTACCTCGGGCACGAATTGTTAGGGGGACATGATCGAGCGGGCGAATTTGGAGGCTCGTTTGAAAATCGCACCCGGTTTTTGCGAGACATTGTTGCCGGAATTCGCTCGGAAGCTCCGCAGTTAGAAATCGGCGTTCGTGTCAGCATTTTTGACTTCGTGCCCTACAAACCTGGCAATGATCGCGTGGGGATTCCTGAGCCCAATGCCAATCCGAAATTGATGTTCGGTGGCGATGGTTCCGGCGCCGGGATGGATTTGAACGATCCGTCGCGACTGATGTCGTTGTTTGAATCGCTGGGGATTGAATTGGTTTGTTCGACCGCGGGCAGCCCGTACTACAATCCGCACATTCAACGGCCAGCGTACTTCCCGCCGAGTGATGGCTATCAACCGCCCGAAGATCCCTTGGTCGGAGTCGTTCGCCAGATTCAAGCGACCGCAAAAATCAAACAAATGCATCCCAATTTGACAATCGTGGGATCGGGATACACCTATTTGCAAGACTGGTTGCCGAATGTTGGGCAAGCCGTGGTGCGAACCGGAATGGCCGATTCGATCGGACTGGGACGCATGGTGTTGTCGTATCCCGATTTACCCGCCGATGTGATCGATGGCAACGTGATGACGCGAAAGAAGGTGTGCCGTACCTTCAGCGATTGCACGACCGCACCTCGAAATGGCATCGTCAGCGGATGTTATCCGCTGGATCCTTTCTACAAAGCGATGCCCGAACGCAAGCAATTAGCGGCTCTAAAAAGCGACGGCTAATCGCTCCGTGATCTTGGCGTTGATGCCTCGCATTGTCGCACGGCTTTCCAAGCCGTTAGCGTGCGTCACGCTGGATCGCCCGAGCGAGCGTCCCCTCGTTCCATCCGCAAGCGAAGGTTCACTGCAACGCTTCCAGCTTGGAAAGCTGGGCGACAATGGTGGAACGCCGGGCGACAATGGTTCTGGGAGGCCGTTTGAAGAGGATCTTTTGCAAGATCCACTACGATCATGCCCTCATTTCTTCGTTGGATTCTTTACGATCCCAGCTTCACTCGTTTGCCGGTTTTGGCGCTTTCGTAGATCGCCCGGATCACTTCGATACTGCGACGACCTTCGCGACCATCGATCGAGCAAGGGCGATCTTCGTTGATCGACGAGACAAACTCTTCGAACAACATGGTGTGGCCGTGGTGGCCAATCGACGATGGATCCGCGGCGCCGCCACCCGTCTCGGTCTTGCCCGCCATCGTTTTGCGAATCTCGGCATCCTTTTCCGTTTCGTTGGCAAATTGCCAATCGCGAATGTCTTCTTCTTCCAGGACGGCGGTGCCTTCGCTGCCGCTGATTTCAATCCGCTTGAGCGCTCCTGGGTAGGCGGTCGTCGTCGCTTCGATCACGCCGAGTGCCCCATTGGCGAATCGCAAATTGGCGACCACCACGTCTTCGACTTCGATTCGCTCGTGAGTCATCGTGTCCATCATCGCGCTGATTTCGACCACGTCGCCCATCAACCACAGCAGCAGATCGACGCTGTGGATCGCTTGGTTCATCAGCGCTCCGCCGCCATCGAGTTCCCACGTGCCGCGCCATGCACCGCTGTCGTAATAATCTTGCGTGCGATACCACTTCACGTAGGAATCGCCCATGGTGATTTTGCCGAAGCGGCCCTCCTCGACTGCCTTTTTCATGATTTTGCTTGACTCATGAAAGCGGCTCTGGAACGTCACGGCCAGCCGGACGCCGGCATCTTCGCACGCTTGGATGATCTGATCACAACGCTCGACGGTGATTTCGAGTGGTTTTTCGACGATCACGTGCTTCCCAGCCTGGGCGGCCAACACGGCGGGGTCGCGATGAGCACCGCTGGGGGTGCAGATCGAAACCGCTTGAATCTCGGGATCGGCTAACATCGCTTCGATCGACTCGTACGATTTGCAGCCATTCTTTTCGGCAAACGCCGCCGCTTGCTCCGGATTTCGAGTGGCACAGCCCACCAATTTTGCGCCTTTGGCGTCCTTGATTGCCTTGGAGTGAAAGCCTGCGATCATGCCGCAACCGATAATGCCAATCCCAATCGTCATCGTTTTCGCTTCTGTAGTGGGGTGAATGTTTCTTTTGGTGGTGTTTCCAGATTTGCTCTCACACGATACTTTTTCTATAGCTTCTTTACTACCTGCGATCACGGTGCCTGCTTGGCTGACGCCGCTGTCACGACCGCGAAGAGTTTGCATGAATTGCCCCGTTTACTGGACGAGGCTGCGGGGATCGCTGCGCACGTAAAGAAACTTCGCCCCCGAAAATTGGCCTCGGGCAAACCCTCTCGCCGTTCAACGAACCTTTCGCTGGCTTTTGATGGCGTTTGGGGCTCGATTCGCGGTCTGTTGGCCGCCGCGATTGCTCAGCACAAACCTAATGTGTTGGTGTTGCTGCCCAATGCGGCGGACGCCGATATCGTCGCCGGCGACGCGGTTGCATTTGGTTTGACCGATTCGATCTCGCTGCCACTCTCCTCGGGTGGCCAATCCTCGGGCAATCATCACCACCGCGATGCCGAATTTGCCGAGCGGCTGCAGGTGCTGCAGCGACTGCAGGATCGAACCTCCGAGGACCCCAACCCGCTGCTGGTGACCGCATTTATCGGCGGAGCGATGCAGCGAGTCCCATCGCCCGAGCGGCTCGATTCGGCAACACGAGTGCTGAAGGTGGGCGAGGAGGTCAATCCCGAGGCGATTCGCCGTTGGCTTGCCGAAGCCGGCTTCGCGGCAACCACCGCGGTCCAATTTCCCGGCGAATTTGCCACTCGCGGTGGCATCTTGGATATTTTTTCGGCCGATCAACCCAATCCGCTGCGGATCGAGTGGTTTGGGGACGAAATTGAATCGATCCGCCGCTTCGATCTTGGCAGCCAACGCAGTATCGAGTCGATCCGCGAAGTCGAAATCACTGCGATCAGCGGCGAAGACATCGAAGAGAAAACGGACGCCGAAACCAATTCCTTCGGATTGCTCGCCGATTATCTACCCGACGATACCCTCGTCGTGTTGGTCGATCCCCACGACTGCAAAACGTCCGCCGATGCGATCATCGATCGCTCGGGCGGCGACCCGCGTTTCGTCCCGTTTGACGATTTGATCGCTTCGCTACAGCGGTTTCCGATTGCGATTGCGAGTTCGTTGAACGAGGCGGTTGATGGCGCCGTTGTCGACCTGCGATCCGCCAGCGCCGACGGGTTCGCCGTCACGCTGGACGAAGCGTGTAAGCGAATCGATACGATCGCCGATAACCATGATATCATTCTGGTCGGCGACACCGCGGCCGATAGCGAGCGATTGTCGGAATTGCTTCGCGAAACGAATGCACAATCGCAAGGCCGTTTGCATTTGACCGTCGCCGAGCTGAGTGGTGGATTCCGCTTGGCCAGCGCCGAGGTCTTGGTGTTGACCGGTGCCGAGCTGTTTCATCGCAGCCCGGTCCGACGCCGGCAAACGCGAGCTCGCAGCAAACCGATTGCAAATCTGTTGCAGCTCGAAGTGGGCGATCTGGTCGTTCATCTCTCGCACGGCATCGGTCTGTATCGTGGACTGCAGCACATTGAAAAAAATGGGCAACATCTCGAACACTTGACGATCGAGTTCGATGGCGGCAGCAAGATCTATGTTCCCGCTTCGCGAATCGGGTTGGTCCAGCGTTACGTCGGCGGCACCAAGACACAGCCACGGCTTGCCAAAATCGGCAGCCAAGCTTGGCAGCGACAACGCAAAGCGGCCGAGTCAGCTGTCACCGACATGGCAAGCGAACTTTTGGAAATGCAAGCCGAGCGAACGTCACGCCGTGGGATCGCTTTCGATTCGGATTCCGCGTGGCAACGCCAATTCGACGCCAGTTTCCCTTATATCGAAACCGACGACCAAGTCACCGCGATCGATGCGTCCAAAGTGGATATGGAGACGCCCAAACCGATGGATCGGCTGATCTGTGGTGACGTCGGGTTTGGCAAAACCGAGGTCGCGATGCGGGCCGCGTTCAAAGCGGTCACCAGCGGTTATCAGGTCGCGGTGCTGGTGCCGACGACCGTGTTGGCCGAACAACATTACCACAGTTTTTGCGAGCGAATGGCCGAGTTTCCGGTCGAGATTGCTAAGTTGAGCCGGTTTTGTACCGCTGCCGAACAACGGCAAACAGTCAAAGATATTCGCCGCGGCAAAGTCGATATCGTGGTCGGAACGCACCGTTTGGCCAGCAAGGATGTGGACTTTGCTAACCTTGGTTTAGTGGTCGTCGACGAAGAGCAGCGGTTCGGGGTGGCGGTCAAAGAACGGTTGAAAACGCTGCACAGCAATGTCGACGTGATGACACTGTCCGCGACGCCGATCCCGCGAACACTGCACATGGCACTCGTCGGTGTCCGCGACATCAGCAACCTGGAAACGCCGCCCGCCGAACGGATGGCGGTGGAAACCAAGGTCACGCGTTGGGAGGATCAAATGATCCGCACCGCGATTGTCCGAGAATTGAATCGTGGCGGCCAGTTGTTCTTTATTCACAATCGCATCGGTGATATGCACACCGTATCGGAGAAAATCCGCCGCATCGTCCCCGAAGTCCGCATCGGGATCGGCCATGGCCAAATGGGCGAAGGCGAACTGGAACGCGTGATGGTCGACTTTATCGAGCACAAGTTTGACATGCTGCTGGCCACCACGATTGTCGAAAGTGGCATCGATATTCCCAATGCGAATACGATTTTTATCGACGACGCGGATCGTTATGGTTTGAGCGATCTGCATCAATTGCGAGGCCGTGTGGGACGCTATAAACATCAAGCCTACGCATATTTAATGGTCGCGCCGCACAAACATCTGACCCCTGAGGCTTCCAAACGACTCCGCGCGATCGAAGAGTTTAGTCACATGGGCGCCGGGTTCGCGATTTCGATGCGTGACCTCGAAATTCGTGGGGCCGGTAACTTGCTGGGCAGCCAACAGAGCGGCCATATCGCCGCCGTCGGTTACGAGATGTATTGCCAGTTGCTTGAAGATGCCGTTCGCCAAGCTCAGAAGTTGCCACCGAAATTGTCGGCCGAAGTCGATATCGATTTGCCGGTGGAAGCCTATCTGCCCGAAGATTATGTGCCGGACCTGCGACACAAAATCGATCTGTACCGCCGCATCGCGAAGATCGAAAATGCGTCGCAGATCAAGGAGGTGCGTACCGAGTTGCGAGACCGATTCGGCGTGCTTCCCGAGCCTGCCAAGCGGATGCTCGAACTCGCCGAATTACGGCTCGACGCCGCCGCGTGGCAGATCGCATCGATCACCTCGGATGCTCGTTTCATTGTGCTGCATTACACCGACCGAAAAAGGATCGAGCAGTTGGTACGGCAAAGTTCGATCGCGATTCGAATCGTCGATCACCGCCGCGCCTACATTCCGACCAAAGACTATGACATGGAAGTCGATGTGGCAGGAACAAGTTGGTTGCAGCTAGCGCGGGCCGCGCTGCATCTCGGCTAAGGTTAGAGCAGCCAATTCCGTAGCGAAACTCGCCAAGAGTTTCAGTCACGCTTCGTTGCTCACGGGAATAGTCAGGGATGCCAAATCAGTCGCTGACGCATCCACTCCCTCCGTTTTTTCGTGCCGAACGCACCTTATGCGATAGCCTTGGACTTTAGTCCAAGGATTTCTTGCCCGACAAATCACAACCCAACGCATCAGTTTTGATGTTGCGCATTTTTATTTAGGGGCAAAGCCCCGGACGTTTACCTAGCCCAGCCCAACGGGCTGGGACCAAGAAAACCAATGAATTGTAGGGCCAACGGTCCGGCCATTTATTCGGATCTACTGACGTCGGCTGGCAAATGGCCGGGCCTTTGGCCCGTTGGTTTCTTGGCATCGCAAAACTTACGCGTCACGTCCCACTAACTCGGCGGCCGGCTCGGGACGTTCCATCTGCGGCGTCTCTGGCTTGTGCCCTTCGCCTGGAACCGGGCCGATTTGATGAGTGCCCAGCGAGGGGAACACCGGTGCTAGCACGTATTGCCGGAACACGAACCAAAACAAATTGCGTTCGTTGAGTTGTGGATCAATGGTTGCTGCGATCGCCGCATGGGCCCGCGGTAATTCACTCCAGTGCATTCCGGGGTGGTCGTGGTGGGCGGTGTGGTAGCCGTTATTGAAAAACAGAAAGTTAAACCACCATCCGGTAAAGTTGCGGGAATGGTCATGCTCGGACCATGCGTCGGTGTGGATATGCTGGATGAAGTTAAAGAACATGATCACCGTGCTCGACAAAATCGCCGGCAAAATGACCGAGAAAAACCACAAGTACAATCCAAGTCCTGTTTGTTGATTGTGGTAAAGCACGGCGGCTAATACACCCAGCCCGATGTAGCCGCCCATCCAAACGACGTATTGGAAACGGATCCGGGCATACAGCTTCGGCTTGCGGGTTTTGACCTTTTCGATGTACTCGCGAATCGGAAAGCTTTGAAAATAGCCCGAGACGAACGGATAGCTCAGTACGACCCAAATGCTATGTTTGTTGGTGTAACGCCATGTTGCCGTCGCATCGCCGGGACGGTTCACGAATTGATGATGATTCAAGTTATGTGTCGGTACCCACATCAGCGTTGGGTAGCCGTAGAAGAGAGTCAGAACGTGACCAAATAAATGGTTCCAACGCGGTGACTTGAACGTGGCTCGATGGTTGTGATTATGAGAAATCGTGCCGCACGCGATCGCTAAATAGCAGCTGATCGGACTTAAATAAATCACCCAACTCGGGTCCGAATATTGAATCGCCACCAACGTTATGGCGATCAGGACCCACAAAACCGATCGAAAATCGGCGTGGTTGTGTAGTGACATCGTAGCGATCCCTCCGTTGAACGTGGGCTGCAGAGAATGGACACGCTATGAGAATGGAGTTTGCCCCGGAAAATCACGAACACCGTACTATCAAATGGCGTCGCGTATGGCGAGGTTTTTCAACTCAAAGTGTGAACCTGCGAACAGACTACGGCAACCTAAGCGGTTGTCAATCGAGGATTCTCAATTGGTGTCCCGCAGAGTTGCTCGCCGTCGATGTTTAATTTGCTGTTCGTGTTCAGTATGATGTCAGCTGCGTGTGACAAATCGTTCCTTCACGGGCGGGCACGACGTCCGCGTCGCGGAATGATCTTGTTTCCATTTGCAACCACCTTTGACGGTTAACTCACAGGGACACTCGTTATGCTGGGATTAATGGACGACCTTTACGCCTACAACGACTGGGCAAACGACAAGGTCATTGCACTTTGCAGCGGACTTTCGGACGCGCAGCTCGATATGCCACGTGAAATGGGATTTGGAACCCTGCGGGCGACGTTGTTTCATATCCTGACCGCCGAAGTCATTTGGATGGAACGATGGCAGGGAGTGCCGTGGCGTCCGTTCCCCAAAGACCCCGAAGGAATGTCAGTCGCTGCGATCGCGGACGGACTGAAACATGTCGCTCACAGTCGACGTGAGCTGATGATGGCAGAACAAGCGAACCGATGGAGTCGACGCGTTGAATACCAAGACAGTACACAAACGCCCTTCGATCATCGGTTGAGCGACTTGTTGTTGCATGTCGTCAACCATGGCGTTCATCATCGTGCTCAAGCTCTGAACTACTTGAAACAGTTTGACCGCACCGTCGTCGCTGGCATCGACTATTGCTTCTATCGACTTGCCAAACACGCCGTGACGCAAAGCCCCGAAGCGAAGGCAAGTTTAAAAGCGTATGGTTTAGAAGTCTCTGAGCCTAGCAACGAACGATGTCCGTGGGACGCAGAATGGGTCACTCGGCAATTTCAGTACAACGACTGGGCAACCCGCAAGGTGTTGGCGTTTTCAGCATCACTAACCGACGAACAACTCGATCGCGATTTCGCGATGGGGCCAGGTTCGATTCGCAAGACGCTTTTGCATCTGATGGATGCCGAGGCATGGTGGATCACGAATTGGAATGACGGTCCTCGGCCGTTTCCCCAAACTCCCGAAAGCACAAGTGTTGCCGAGTTAAGTGAAACCTGGCCCGGCTACATCGCGCAGCGAAACGCGTTTATCGCCAATGTCGATGACAACGAGGCAGAGCGGATTGTCGAGATTGCTGCCGGCGGACCCCACACGCGATTTCGGGTGGGAGAATCGATCCCACATCTCGCCTTGCATGGCACTCATCACCGTGCCCAGTTGATCAATATGTTCCGTCACGTCGGTGCGGAATGGACGAATATTGATTTGCTGTATGCGATCGACGACCTTCCCGAACCAACCGTCAAGCAATGATGTCATCGAGTACATGGCCGTGGACGTCGGTCAATCGGAAACGTCGTCCTTGGTATTTGTAAGTCAAACGTTCATGGTCGATACCCATCAGATGCAAAAGGGTGGCGTTGAAGTCATGGACGTGAACGCCGTTTTCCACGACGTTGTAGCCGAATTCATCGGTCGCCCCGTAGGTCATACCCGGTTTGATTCCGCCGCCGGCCATCCACGTGGTAAAGCATCGCGGGTGATGGTCGCGGCCGTAGTTGTCGTTTGTTAGCACGCCTTGGGTGTAGGAGGTGCGGCCAAATTCGCCTCCCCAAATCACCAGCGTATCGTCGAGCAGTCCGAGGCGTTTTAAGTCCTTCACCAGAGCTGCCGACGCTTGGTCGGTTTCCTGGGCTTGTCCCTTGATTTGTTTGGGCAGGTTCGAGTGCTGGTCCCAACCTTGGTGGTACAACTGAATGAATCGCACATCCCGCTCTGCCAAGCGTCGTGCGAGTAAGCAGTTCGCGGCAAACGTACCCGGTTGCTTGGCATCATCGCCATACAATTCGAATGTCGACTCGGGCTCGTCCGAAAAATCGGCGGCATCCGGAACGCTGGTTTGCATCCGGAACGCCATCTCGTATTGCGAAATTCGAGATTCGATTTCGGGGTCCAATTCCTTTTCAAACTGGTGCTGGTTCAGCGTTTTGATCGCATCCAATTGAGCTCGGCGGCGGGATGCCGGGATGCCCTCGGGATTAGACAAGTACAACACGGGATCGCTACCGCCGCGAAACTGGACGCCTTGGTACTTCGAATCCAAGAATCCATTGCCCCACAATCGGGCGTAAAGCGGTTGTCCACCTTGATTTGCCGAAACCAACACAATGAACGCCGGCAAGTCTTGGTTCTCGCTGCCTAATCCGTAGGACAGCCATGATCCGAGCGACGGTCGACCTGCGATCTGTGAACCGGTTTGAAACATCGTGATCGCCGGATCGTGATTGATCGCTTCGGTATGCATCGACTTGATAAAACAGACGTCATCCACAATGTCACGGTGATAGGGCAGCAAATCGCTCAGCCAAGCACCACTTTCGCCATGCCGAGAAAACTTGAAATGCGATCCCGCAATCGGCAGTGACGACTGATTTACGGACATGCCCGTTAACCGCTGTTGGCCACGAACTTCCGGCGGCAATTCCTGGCCGTTCATTTCATTGAGCAGCGGTTTGTAGTCAAACAAATCCTGCTGCGCCGGGCCACCGGACTGAAACAGATAGATAATCCGCTTCGCTTTGGGGGCAAAGTGAGTGCCGGTCGCTCCGCCGTGCGACGCGGCAGATGCTTGTGTGTCGCTGCCTAACAAACTCGCGAGTGCCGCGACACCCACACCGGTGCAACTGTTCTTGAAAAAGTGCCGTCGGTTTACGGCAAAAGGATCCAGTGACATGGCTTTATCGTTTCCAAATAGTGGCATCGAGGTTTAGGATCGCTTGACAAACGTTCGTCAACGCGGCCAGTTGGCTGGGATCTGTGTCATTCGCAAGCTTGGCCTCGCCTACGGACAACAACTCCGTCGCAGCCTCTGGGTTTTCGCTGTAGTAGGCCTGTTCGTCATTGAGTAATTGCTGCAATGTGGATAGCTCGAGTTCATCCGGTTCCCGTCCAGCCAATTTCAGGAAAGCCGTTTCCAGTGGAGCGTCGGCGTGCTGTTTCAGCAGCTGCTGAGCCATCACTCGCGCGGTCTCGATAAACTGCACATCGTTCAGCAGCACCAAAGCTTGCAGAGGTGTATTGGTTCGCGAGCGTTTTACGGTGCAGACTTCGCGTGTCGTCGAGTCAAACGCCATCATGTTCGGCAGCGGTGCGGTCCGTTTCCAAACCGAGTACAGCGAGCGGCGGTACAACGCCTTGCCGACCGATTGTTGGTAGGGCGGCGACATGCCGTTGGATTCTTTCCAAAGGTCTTCACCCGGTTGGTACGGTGATACCGGAGGACCGCCGATCTGAGCATTCAGTAGCCCCGACGCGGTCAACGCCAAATCGCGAATCTGCTCGGCTGCCAAACGATGGGCCGGTCCGCGAGCGAGGAAGCGATTGGTCGGATCGACTTCGATCTGCTCAGGCGTCGCCGCAGAATCTTGACGATAGGTGGCCGACAGTACGATAGTTTTGCAGATGCGTTTGACATCCCATCCGTGTTCGATGAAATCGCGAGCGAGCCAGTCGAGTAGCTCGGGGTGCGTTGGCAAATCGCCTTGCGACCCAAAATTCTCGGGGGTTCGCACTAGTGGGGCGGTGAAGAAATTGCCCCACAAACGGTTGACGGCCACTCGCGCGGTAAGCGGATGTTTCGGATCGGTCACCCACTGTGCCAAGCCCAGTCGGTTGTTCGGAGCGTTTTCAGGAAAAGCGAGCGGAAGCCCAGAGAGCGTTTCTCGCGTGACCCGCGTTTCTTCATTTTTAGGGGCGTCGTACTCGCCGCGGGCCAACACATGGGCCGGGCGTGGCAAGTCGGTTTCATCCATGATCGGAATCTCATTCATGGCCTCTTCCGCCATCACAAAATCTTTGCGTGCGGCTGTCAGCGATTGCATCGCCGCACGCGTCGTTTCATCTATCGCCGAGGCGAAATATTCAAAGCTCGGTTTGCCGTCATGCGTTTCGGTCTCGCCGCGAGCCAGTCGCTGTAATTCGATTTTCGTTAGCGCTCGCTCGTAGACACGAACATCGTCAATCAACCCACCGTCCAAACCACGGGCGCGAAAGCGTTGTCCCACTACAAATTCGCCGCCATGGTCAACAAGCACGTTGCAGCTCTTCTTTAACTGATCGCGCACGGTCGTTGTCGCCAGCGGTCGACCGTTCAGGTACAGCTTCAGTCCGGCGGCCTTTGATGATCCGTCATAGGTAGCCGTGATTTGATGCCACTCGTCCATCGGAATTGGATCGACCGTGCGAACGCTGATCGCATTGCCGGGCCAAACGCGAGCCATACGTGATTCGAGATAACCGTTTTCGATCGTCAAATCCCAGCCGTTGTAGCCGCAATCGGTACCGCGAGTGTGATGAGCGATGAGGCTGCGCAGCGGACTTCGCTTGGTCTCACGCATCGTCACGACCACCGACATCGGCAACCAACGGTCAAACGGCGTGATTCCGTGCGTCGTCACCCCACGCTCGCCATCGAGTTTCAGTGCTCCTCGCGGAGGCACCGCTTTGAGTTCCTTGGTGTCCGCTGCCAAGTGCGGATCAAGCCGGGCGACCGACGCGTCGCTGACCTCGACACGCTGCGGCATCGACGTCCAAGCTCGGTCCGACTCGGAGGGGTGATAGATCGATTTGAGCGAATTGTCAAAGTCGCGATCAAACGACAAGGCGAGTCGAAGATCGGGAATGCTTAGATCATCCGCCGACGCGGGCGTCCATGCTTCCCAGCGTTTTCGTGCCTCGACAAGTGACTGCTGATACACCTGTTCGGCTGCGGTCAGGTTTCGCTCTGCTTCCTCCAAGACGGCTTGTTGTTCATCGGTTGGTAATAACATCGACGGGCACGGCACTTTTTCAGTGCGGTCATAAACACCACTTTCATCGATCGAATTAAAGAACGCGGACAAGGAATAGTAATCACGCATCGGAATCGGATCGTACTTGTGGTCGTGGCATCGACAACACTCCATCGTCAACCCGAGCACCGCCGTACCAAAGGTATGAACCCGATCGGAAACGTTTTCGAGTCGCCATTCCTCGAACACTGCGCCCCCTTCGTTGTTCAAGCGGTGAATGCGATTGAACGCAGTCGCAACCCGCTGTTGCCGAGTGGGATTTTCAAGCAGATCGCCGGCAATTTGCCATGTCAAAAATTGGTCATATGGAAGATTCTCGTTGAATGCCTCGACCACCCAATCGCGATAAGGCCACTGTGTATTAAGTTTGTCCGATTGATAGCCGTAGGAATCGGCATAGCGAGCGGCATCGAGCCAAGCGACCGCCATGTGTTCGCCAAAAGCCGCCGCATCGAGTAACGAATCGGTGGCCGCTTCGTACGCTCGTTCACCCGATGTTTGCAGCGCCGCTTCAAAGTCGGCGATCGCTTGGGTGGTTGGCGGCAGTCCGGTCAAATCCAACGTCACCCGCCGTAACCAACGTAGCGGTGCTGCCTCGGGATTAGGCGTCAGATTCTCAGATTCCATTCGTGCCAACACAAAGCGGTCGAGCGTTTGACGACACCACTGTTCCTGCATCACCGCAGGAACGTCCACCGCGTCGGGCAGCAGTTCAAATGCCCAGTGACCTTCATACGCGGCACCCTGCTCGACCCAGGCTTGAATCGTTTGTTTTTCCTCTTCGCTTAGCTCGATTTTGGATCCCGGCGGCGGCATCAACATGTCGGGATCGTCGCTGGTGATCCGCTCGACCAGATCGCCCGATTCGATCACGTCAATCGCTTCCTCGCGTGAATCGAGCCGCAATCCCGCTTCCTGCGTATTGGTGTCCGGGCCGTGACAAAAGTAACACTTGTCTGACAAGATTGGGCGAATATCGCGATTGAAATCAAGCTCTTTGGCCGACAGAACCGGTGCAGTCAAAACAGCAAACCAGCTCGTCAGCAACGTGATCAGTGCGGGGCGTGGCATCGGAATGGGGGGCTCTGTAAAGAAGAAGATAGGAATGCGAAATCTGTGGCTCATTCGCACCCATTATCGCCGCGGGTAACCGAATTGTCTTGCACGACGGACTTAAAACGGTGTAAAATCCAGCTATGAAAAATACCGGTTTGCGTGAGACCTTTTTTGAGCAACTTGGTCCGAGTGACCAAGCGTTTGCGCTGTTCGACTATTTGCCGGGGCTGTCGTTCTTCGTAAAAGATCGCCAAGGCCGTTTTATGTCGCTGAATCGGCGAGGCTGCGAGTACTGCGGGGTGGCGTCCGAGGCGGAGGCGATTAGAAAGACGGATCACGACTTTTTTCCCAAGTCACGCGCCGACGAGTACCGCGCCGACGATAGGTTGGTGATGGAATCGGGCGAAGCGATCGCCAATCGTGTCGAAAGTGCTCCCGAGGATGCCGGATCGCCGCGGTTGGTGATGACCAGCAAGGTACCGCTGCGAGATCGGCGTGGACGCGTGATTGGAGTGGCGGGTTTTTCGCGTCAGATTGAACGCATTCAAACTCCATCGGGCACCGTGGATGCCTTTGCCAACGTGATCGCGCACCTACACACGCATTTCGCCGACAATCTTTCCACCCAGCTGCTGGCCGACATGGCGGGGCTTTCGGTCAGCCACTTCGAGCGGCGATTTCGTCACGCCTTTGGCGCCTCGCCACGCCAGTATCTCGTCCGCGTGCGGATTGAGCATGCCGCAAAGTTGTTATTGGAAACCGAGCAAACCGTATCTGAAATTGCGCACGCGTGTGGCTTCTATGACCATGCCCACTTTAGCCGCAGCTTTCGCCGGATCATGAATTGCTCGCCATCGCAGTATCGAAGCTAATGTCGCGCGACGTCGGTGGTCAAGAAAGCCGCCCGACGTCGGAAATCTACACAGGGATGTCCGACACATCCGGCGACCATCGGCACGCCTACAAAATCGAACCCGGTCGATAGCTTGCCGCTTCAGGATTTTTGCTGGTGATCGCTTCGATTCGCGAGATCACGTTTTGCACCTGAGTCGTGGCGTTGCCGATGAATTGCTTGGGATCGCCGATCGCCGCGTTCAGAGCTTCGGCATCCATTGGGATGCGATCATCGCCAGCCAATCGCTCGATCAAATCGTTGTCATCGCGTCCGCTTTCACGCATCGCGAGCGCCGCAGATACCGCATGTTCCTTGATCGCTTCGTGTGCTGTTTCTCGGCCCACGCCCGCTTTGACCGCAGCAACGAGAATCTTGGTCGTCGCCAGGAACGGCAAGTAGCGACGCAATTCGCGGTCGATCACAGCAGGGTAGGCACCGTAATCCACCAGCACGGTCAGGAACGTTTCGAGTTGTCCGTCGATCGCCAAGAACGCGTCCGGAATCGCCACACGGCGGACAACACTGCAGCTGACGTCGCCTTCGTTCCATTGATCGCCAAGCAATCCGCCGACCATCGTTAAATAGCCACGCAAGATCACGTTGAATCCGTCGATCCGTTCGGCCGAGCGAGCGTTCATCTTGTGAGGCATCGCCGACGAACCGACTTGACCTGGTTTGAACCCTTCGGTTGCCAATTCTGCACCGGCCATCAATCGCAATGTGCGAGCAAAGTTGGCGGGCGCTGACGAAAGCTGGGTCAGCGCCGAGATCACGTCAAAGTCTAGTGATCGTGGATATACTTGGCCCACCGAATCGAAACATGATTCAAAGCCAAGTGATTTCGCGATCCGGCTATCGAGTTGATCCAGTTTGCCAGCGTCACCTTGGAACAAATCGAGCATGTCTTGCTGAGTGCCGACGGGGCCTTTGATGCCTCGCAGCGGATAGCGAACCAATAAATTGTCAATTCGATCGTAGGCGACCAACAACTCTTCGGCGATATTGGCGAACCGTTTACCCACGGTGGTGACTTGCGCGGGGACGTTGTGGCTGCGACCGGCAATGGCTAGCTCGCTGTATTCTGCCGCTCGTTCCGCCACCAACGACAGTGCGGTGACGATGCGGTCACGAACCAGATTCAGTGCCGAACGAATCTGCAGCTGCTCGACGTTCTCGGTCAAGTCGCGTGATGTCATCCCTTTGTGGATGTGCTCGTGGCCCGCCAATTCGTTGAATTCTTCGATGCGGGCTTTCACATCGTGCTTGGTGACTCGTTCGCGGGCGTCGATGGCAAACAAGTCGACGTTGTGGATCACCGAGCGGTACGCCTGGATCACCCCGTCAGGAACGTGAACCCCGAGGTCCTTTTGAGCCTCCAGTACGGCAATCCACAATTCCCGTTCAAGAACGACCTTGTTTGCGGGCGACCAGATTTTCACCATCGCTTCACTCGCGTAACGCGATGCAAGAATATTGGGGAGATCGGTCGACACGTTGGGACTCCTGACAGAGATGGGGGAAAGCTCATTCACAAACGAAGTGCCGGAATATACGCTTTGGACTGCGTCGCGTGAAGCATCGGCCTATTTCGGAGCGAAATCTACCGTGATTTCCTTCGTTTTTCCCCGATTCCCATCTCGCGTTCGCGGTCTTCCTGTCCCCCCATCCTGCTCTGCAAACCTTGGTCAACCCTCCTGCGAATTTGATTCATCATGAACCAAGGCACCACCCCAAACGAACGACGTCAAGCGATCATTGCGTTGGTCTTAGTCAATGCGATGTGGGGGGCCTCGTTTCCGATCATGAAGTGCTTGAACCTTCAAGTGGATGATCATTTCGCCGTCACCGAGTTGACTGCGTCGGGTTGGCTGCGGACAAGTTCAGCATCGTGGTTGATTGGGTTGAGGTTCGCGATCGCGTTTGGACTGTTTGCGATCTTACTGCGAGGCACGCTGCGTCGTGTGCAGCTGCCTCATCTGTTGGCCGGTGCAGCGATTGGCGTCATGTTTTTCTTGGGGCTGCTGCTGCAAGTCATTGGATTAGCCACGATCCCTGCGTCGCGGAGTGGCTTTTTGACGAGTTTGGTGGTGATCATCACGCCGCTAATCAACACACTGCTTCGGAAACAATTGCCACGCCGCTGTGTCATGCTTGGTGCCTTGGTGGCGTTGGCCGGAGTCGCGACGTTGACTGGACTGATCGTGATCCAGGATGGTCAGATTTCACTCGCCAGCGATGCGTTGTCGCGGTGGACGGTGGGGGATTCCTTGACCACGTTGGCCACGTTGTTCTTTAGTGCTCAAATCTTGCTGGTGGACGTGTTTGGAAAACGCTACGAGTCGGTGTTGTTCACGCCAAGTATGTTCGGCACGACAGCGATCTTGGCAATGATCGTCTTCGCGGGGCTGAGTCTGCCAGTGCCGGAAACGGCAACCGGTGGCTGGACCGCACTGGCATTGCAGCCGCGGTTCTATCTGCTGCTAGGCGTGCTGTGTTTCTTTCCCTCGCTGGTGGCATTTGTTTGGATGAACAAGTACCAACCACGTTTGACCGCGGGGCAAGCCGCGGTGATCTACACGTGTGAACCCTTGTTCGCGTCCACCTGGGCCATGTTTATCCCCGCGATGCTCAGTGCGTGGTGCGCGGTTCACTACGCCAACGAAGAATTCAGCACGCCGCTGCTGATCGGCGGATCGCTCGTGCTGGTCGCCAATATCCTTGCCTTGTGGCCTGAAAAGAGGCCCGAAAAAAGGCCCGAGAAAATAGCCACCGCGTCCTAATCACACGATCCAGCGGATGAATCGGCAGCAACGGCTCGATCGAGTCTGTTAAGATGATGGCGGCGTTTGAGTCTTCTACGAAACGTATCTCCTCCTCAAGAAACGAAGCATTATGGATCGCCGAAACTTTCTCACTCGCACCGCCGCACTTGCCTCGATTGCAACGACTGCCCACACCGCGCGTGCTGCCGCACCTGCTGCTGCGAAGCCTCGCCGCGTCGGTTTGATCGGTTGTGGCTGGTACGGCAAGTGCGATCTACTGCAACTGATCAACATTGAACCGGTCGAGGTGGTGTCGCTGTGTGATGTCGATGCCAACATGCTTGATGAAGCAGCGGGGCTTATCGAGTCGCGACAAGTTTCCAAAAAACGCCCCCGCGTGTATGCCGATTACAAAGAGATGCTCGCCGAGAAAGATCTTGATATCGTCTTGATCGCAACGCCGGACCATTGGCACGCACTTGCGATGATCGCCGCAGTGGAGGCCGGAGCTGATGTCTATGTTCAAAAGCCCACGGGGGTCGATGTGCTCGAGAGTCGAGCGATGTTGGATGCCGCGCGTCGCACAGGGCGAGTGGTGCAAGTCGGAACGCAACGACGCAGTACGCCTCACTTGATCGAAGCGAAACAAAAAGTCGTCGACGCTGGATTGCTCGGCGATGTGGCGTTCGCCGAAGTGTGTTGTTACTACCACATGCGAGCCAAGAAAAATCCGCCAACCATCGCGCCGCCGCCCTCTTTGGACTTTGATCGTTGGACCGGTCCCGCACCCCTGCGTCCGTACAACGAACTGATTCATCCACGTTCTTGGCGGGCGTTTATGGAGTATGGAAATGGCATCGTTGGCGATATGTGTGTGCATATGCTCGATATGGTTCGCTGGCAACTTGGCCTCGGATGGCCTCGTCGCATCAGTAGTGCGGGTGGGATCTTGGTCGATACCGATTCGATCGCCAATATCACCGATACGCAAACCGCCACCTTCGATTTTGAAGATCTCAATGTGGTTTGGACACACCGCAGTTGGGGATCGGCACCGGATCCCGAATTTCCCTGGGCCGGCATCATTTATGGATCCAAAGGAACGTTGAAGTTAAGCGTTCAGAAGTATGAATTCATCCCGCGTTCAGGCGGACAAAAACTAACCGGCAACGCCGTCATCGAACTCGATCAATATCCGAGCGATCAATCGGATGCCGACAAATGGAATATGGAATTGCACGTCGCATCGGCAATCCGCGGGCACATGCGAGACTTTCTCAATGCAATCGATGATCGATCCAAACCCGTTGCCGATATTGAACAAGGCCACATCAGTAGTGCCTCGTGCATCCTGGCCAACAATGCACTCGCGTTGGGCCGGACGCTGGAATTTGATCCGCTGACGAATACGGTCGTTGGGGATGAGGAAGCGACGAAGATGCTCCGGCGTCCCTATCGCGAGCCGTATCAACATCCAGCGGGTTAAAAAATACGGGCCAACGTCAATCTTTATTTGATCCGGCGGCGTTAGCCACGGGGATGTTTCCTGCGATATTGGCGCTCACCACGGCAAACGCCGTCGGCTCAGATCATTGTCTGGGATGACTGATGCTGAGCCGCTTAGCGCAACGCTGTGAAGCATTTTGCTTCTAGAGTTGTGCTAATTTAGCGTAGCGGAAGTCGCCAAGACTTTCGTTTTAACGACGTATGCCCCCGAAACTCTTGACGAGTTCCGCTACAGGAATTGCTTCGCAGCGTTCCGCTTAGCGAGTCGGTGTCGGTTCGATTTCGATCGCGGGAGCGGCAACAGCGTGGCCGATGCCGTGTTGGGAATCGACAACGAAATAGCATACCACTGAAATCACAATGACCCCGATCAAGTTCAAAGCGAATCCCGCTTTGGCCATGTCGCGGACGGTCAATTGTTCGGATCCAAACACGATCGCGTTGGGCGGCGTCGCCACGGGTAACATGAACGCGCAACTTGCGGACAACGCCGCCGGAACCATCAAGAACGCAGCATTGTAGCCCGCACCCTCGGCCGCCGCGCCCAGGATCGGCATCAACAACGTCGTTGTCGCTGTGTTGGAGGTGACCTCGGTCAAAAACGTCACCGTCAAACAGATCACCGCAATTAGCAAGAGCGGATGGAGTCCCGATAGGTGCGAGAACTGGCTGCCGATGATGACGGAAAGCCCCGTCACTTCGGCCGCCTTGGCGATCGCCAATCCGCCTCCGAACAGAATCAAAATACCCCAGGGAATGTCTCGCGCGGTTTGCCAATCGAGCAATCGGTCGGCCTCCACACGCTCGGCTGTTTTACCATTTTTTGATTGATGACCGGTCGTGGTGCCGCTGGGGATCAAAAACAACACGATCACGGCGGCCAGTCCAACGGTGGCGTCATGAGCCATCGGGACATTAAACAGTGCCGACCATCCGCCATAGGGGGCGCTGCGAGTGATCCACAGAAACGCGGTCAACGACAACACGCCCAGCACACGTCGCTGAGCACTTGTCCAGCGGCCGAGATCTTGAAGCTGCATCGAACAGCTTCGCGACAAGCCACGTGTTAACAACACGCCGGTCACCACAATCATGATCGCTGCGACGGGCACGCCCACTTTCAGCCACGAGAAAAAATCGACGGTTCGCTCGTTCTGTTGCTCGTAAATCGAGACAAACACGCCATTGGGAGGCGTTCCGATAATCGTCGCAATCCCGCCGATGCTCGATCCATATGCGACTGCCAACAACAGCGGCACGTGCAGCCGCGAGTCCTTCTGTTCGTGTAGTACCGCAATCGCGACGGGCAACATGATCAGCGCCGTTGCGGTATTCGAGATCCACATGCTCGAAAATGCCGTGGCGGCCAAAAAACCGAGCACAATACGTCGCTGGGAACTTGTCCCTAACAACTTCATCAAGCCATGCGAGACTCGCAAATGGGTTTGCGAGTGTTCGGCGGCTCGTGAGATCATAAATCCGGCCATGAACAACAGCACGAACTTGTCGCCATAGGCTTCGGCGAGCAGGCGATGGTCTAACACCCCGGCAAAGGGAAATACGACAAACGGAACCAGCGACGTGACCGGGATCGGAACCGCCTCGGTGCACCACCAAACGCCACACAGCGAGGTCACTGCGGCAGTGACCGCGGCGGGATGCGAAAGCCCAAACGTCGTCACGCACAGTCCATAGACGAGAAACCCTACAGCGATTCCGGCAGCGGTACAGAGAGCGCGAAAGTGCAGCATTCCAGCGAGTTCCAGGCTAAAGCAATTCGAGGTAGGAAAGGGTATAGAGCGAGATCAAGCTGACGACGCTGGGGGATTTGAACACCGTCATTGAAGCTCAACAGTGTAGCGGATCCGAGGGGGGAAGGGCCTTTTGTCGCAGACACTCTCGCAGAACATCGCTGCATTGAAGATAGGAACAGGGGGAATTGAGAGCGTTCCACCTGCTTGCACTGCGTTGGAATCGTAGTAAATCGGCTGCTGAAACGCTGGAAAGACGTCTGATTTCTGCCAAATCGTCCGAGCGGGTATGTCGTCGCGACTGTGGCCGGACCAGACAAACGTTTCCTGCGAATCCATGCGGCGAAATGCTCGGCAATTTTCAACGTTACTCGTCTCTGCTAAACGATTAGTAAACGCTAGAATAAAGGTCGTCGAAGCGACAATTTCTTTTCTGTTAGAAAATTGGGTTCCCAATATGAGCACCGAAACCAACGCCAGCCGTGCGTATCAGCATCTACGAAACAAGTTGATCTCAGGCGATTTTGAACCGGGCGCTCGTCTGCTGTATGGTCCGATCGGCAAAGAAATCGGAGTCAGTGCAACGCCAGTGCGAGAAGCCGCCGGTCAGCTCGCCAACGAAGGCTTGGTCGATCTGGTTCCTAACATGGGAGCCATCGTACGCTCGCTTGATCGTGCCGCCTTAATCGATATCTACGAAGTTCGCGAAGTCATCGAGCCCTACACGGCGGCTCGGGCTGCGGAACGGGCCACGCCGGACCAGATTGCCAAGATTCAAGCCGAACTGACTCGGATGGAAGAGTTAACCGCGAAACAAGAGAAATCCTCAGCTCAGTTCGCGGGCAAGCGGATTAAAGGTCAATTTGACAAAGCCGATTATCAATTTCACATGTTGATCATCGAAGCCACTGGAAATCAGGCGCTCGTCCACACCGCGTCTCAATCGCAGGTCTTAACGCGAGTGTTTGGAATCCGCCGACATCGTCATGACGTCGTTGCGATGAAACGAACCTGCAAAGATCACCAAAAGATCTTTCGGGCAATCAAAAAACACGATGCCGACGCCGCTCGCGAGGCCGCAGCGGCTCATATCCGCAACGGTTTGAAAGTCTCGCTGATCGAAATCGACGGCAATGAAAACGGCGACGCGTAACGCTGCTGTCCCAGTCCAGCCCCGAGCCGCAGCGGATACAGGTCAAGAGTTCTGTTCCCGCAGCAGAGGGAAACGAGCAGTCTCTTAATCATACTCTTAATCTTAATCCCGGTCCGCGCAACCGGGCGGCTCGGGTGCAATGCAGAGTGTTTAAAGGTTGGGGGGGGAGGAGAGAAAGCGATGCGACAGTTCGATCACGAAAAACTGAACGTCTATCAATCCTCGATTTCATTTGTCGCTTGGGGAACCGACATTCTTGAGTCCATTCCCAAATCGCGGGCCGTGCACAGTCAGTTCGATCGTGCGTCGACGTCGATTCCGTTGAACATCGCCGAAGGCAATGGCAAATTCACTGATTCGGATCGTTGTCGATATTTCGACATCGCACGCGGATCAGCATTGGAATGTGCTGCGAGTTTGGACGTCATGGTTGCAAAACGCCTCATCGAAAAATCGTCAGCAGACGAAGGTAAAAGTTTGCTGAACGAGATTATTTCAATGCTGGTAGGCTTGATTCGAGCGAATTCGACGGAACGAAAACATTAGTCTCGGTTGGACTCTTGGTCATAATCCAGTCCGCGCAATCGCCCCGCTCGCGTGTGATCCGGTGGAGATTAGGATTAAGAGTAAGATTATGATTAAGAAAGGAAAAAGGCAACGAAGGCGCGCGGTCGTAGTTTCTCGAGACGCAGCGGGGACAACGGCAAGAATTCCATTCCCATAGCAGAGGGAAACGAGCAGTCTCTTAATCTTAATCTTAATCTTAATCTTAATCATACTCTTAATCTTAATCCCGGTCCGCGCAACCGGCCGGCTCGGGTGCGACCCGGTGGAGATTAGGATTAAGAGTAAGATTATGATTAAGAAAGGAAAAAGGCAACAAAGGTGTGCGATCGTAGTTTCTCGAGACGCAGCGGGGACAACGGCAAGAGTTCCATTCCCATAGCAGAGGGAAACGAGCAGTCTCTTAATCTTAATCATACTCTTAATCTTAATCCCGGTCCGCTCAACCGGCCGGCTCGGGTGCGACCCGGTGGAGATTAGGATTAAGAGTAAGATTATGATTAAGAAAGGAAAAAGGCAACAAAGGTGTGCGATCGTAGTTTCTCGAGACGCAGCGGGGAGAACGGCAAGAGTTCCGTTCTCATAGCAGATGCAAGCGAGCAGTCTCTAAATCTTACTCCCGACCGCGCATCCGGCCGGCTCGGGTGCAATCCGGTGGATATTGTGATTAAGAGTAAGATGATGATTAAGAAAGGAGGGCGCGACCGCGTGCGAGCGTGATTCTCACGCCGCACCGCTACCCAAAAAAGTCGATGGTGATGGCACTAACGCTGGGCTAGTGTCGTGGCTAGCTTGCGGTACTCGTTGTACAGCGGGTCGTAGGCCGCGGTTCGCTCGCTTCGCGGGCGGACGACATCTTGTTTCCCCTCGGGAACCCCCGCCATCGCGGTCGCCGCTTCGCTGACACTTGAAAAACCGCTCGCTTCGGATCCGGCCGCGATCATTCCCAACACCGCCGCACCGACCGCCGGACCTTGTGTGGATGGATGAATTTCAATTTCCATCCCCAGCACATCGGCATACACTTCGACGAACGCACGGTTGTGATGCGGCAATCCTCCGGTGGCAATCAGTCGATGGATCGGGGCGCCGCCATCGCGTAGCATTTCGACGATCCAGCGGAGCCCAAACGCCGAGCCTTCCATTAACGCTAGATACAAATGTTCTGGACCGTGCTCGAGGCCTAGTCCGGTAAACGCACCCCGCAGACTGCCGTCCATCAACGGGGTACGGCAACCATTCATCCAGTCGATACACATCACTCCCTCGGCACCCGGTGGCAATCGCAGTGCCGCCTCGGCGAGTGAGTCAAAGGAATCGAGTCCAAGCAATCGCCGCAGCCATGCGAACGCGTCACCGACCGCCGCTTGGCCTGTTTCGTAGCCAAACATGCCTGGCAAAATACCGCCGTCGACCACGCCTGCGATCCCAGGGATATCGGCCGCGGTGTTGGCGTTGAGCATGTGACAACTGCTAGTCCCCATCACCATCACCAACACTCCGGCGTCCGCGGCGCCGACCCCGGGGACCGCGGAATGCGCGTCAATAATTGCGGTCGAAACCGGAATGTTTTCGCGAAGTCCGAATCGCTGAGCCATCGCCGCGGTCAAGCCTCCGGCCGGTTCGCCAGGCGATCGCATTACCCCAGGCATGCAATGCTTCGCAGCCTCGGCCAGCTTGGGATGGACTGCCGCAAAGTACTCGCTCGACGGATAGCCCTCCTTCGCCGACCACATCGCCTTGTAACCCGCTTGGCACGTCGATCGGGTCAGCGACGCAGCCTCCCCGCCCACCAATTGCCACACGAACCAGTCTCCGGCTTCCAGCCAAACGTCGGCAGCCGAGGCGACTTCGGGAGCGTTTTCGATCGTTTCGAGCATTTTTGGGAAAAACCATTCTAACCCGATCGTGCCGCCATACCGCTGTAAGAACGATTCGTCACGCTCTCGGGCGATCGCATTCATCCGCTCGGTTTGCTCGAGTGCACCGTGATGCTTCCATAGCTTCGGCCATGCCAACGGAGTCGATCGGAACGCCTCGAGTTCACAGAGCGGCGTGCCCTGGAGTGTGGTTGGCAACATCGTGCAACTGGTAAAGTCGACTCCGATTCCAACGACACTCGCGGCATCGATTCCCGCTTCGCTAATCGCGGCGCGTGTTGCTTCGGCGGCCGAATCGATCCAGTCGCCTGGGGCTTGCAGTGCGTACCGCGGCGGCAATGGGGCGTCACAACCCGGCAGCGTCTGAGTGATTTGGCCATTGGCATAATCACGCGAAGCGAGCCCGAGTTGGTTGCCCGCAGCGTCGATCAAGATCGCACGCACCGATTCGGTTCCAAAGTCTAATCCGAGGGCGACCGGCTCTCTCGAGGCAGTTGAGTTCATCACCGTTCCTTTTATTTCGACTGCGTCGGTGTCAATTGGGACGGATCGACCACCACGTGCTTGATCAATTCCCGTTTCCAGGTATAGGTCATGTGAACCATGCCGTCATCGGTTTGGATGATTGCCGGATAGCTGAACTCACCTGATTTTTCCTTCTCAAGCACTCCTACCTCGGTCCAGTTCATTCCGTCCTCGGAAATCGCTAGGTTCAACAGACTTCGTTTGCCCCAGCCATTGTCGGATGATCCGAGATGGTTGTAGATCATCAATTGACGACCGTCGGTGAGCGTGACGACATCAATTCCCGAATTCGGATTCGGCATGTTGGTCGCGACCAATTTCGACCATGTCTCGCCGCCATCGGTAGACTCGGTCGACGCAATCACGCTTTCTTGGGTGCGGCAAAGTGCTTGTAAACGGCCATCAGGATACGTCAAGATCGTCGGTTGAATCGCCTTGAATTCCGTACCGTCGTTGATCGGCCCGATGCGTTTGATAGTACCACTCGGTTCACCGTCGACCAACGTGATCTTTTCAAAATGGACTCGCCATCCTTCGTTTTCTGTCGACGATCCACAGAGCAGCGTTTTGCCATCGCTGAGCAAAATCGGTTTGCAGCGGACCGGACCATCGATGCCTTCGGGCAATCGCTTGCGGTCGGTAAAAGTCCGACCGCGATCGTAGCTGATCATCACCTCGCCCCACCAACTGTGCGGCCGTGGTCCGACTTTGAAGAACAGCAACAGTGGAGCATCGCCAGGCGGTTGGTACAGTACCGGGTTCCAGCACGGGTGACGCATTCCGTCGTGCTGAACTCCGTCGGCAACGTTCAGAGGTCGTGACCAATTCAATCCGTCATGAAAACTGGTCCAGATCACGACATCCTTATTCCCTTCACGAGAGCCGCCAAACCAAGAGGCGACCAACCCGCGAGACGTTTGGCAAATCGTTGACGCATGACACTCTTTGAAGGGAGCGTCCTTGAAAATGAATTCGCTCGACAGCAATCCAGGGAACGCCGGTTCGGTTGCGGGCTTCGGTTCGCTAGGCATTGTTTCCGCCGATGTGAAGGTCACGCAATCATCATGAGCGATATGGTAAATCCGGCCGTTCTCGCTGCCGACTAATAAATCCGGTTTGCCGTCCTTGTTAAAGTCACACACCGTGGGGCTCGACGTGTGTCCGGCGACGTTGCGTTTTGCCAAGTTGCCGACTTTCTTCAACATCACTTTGCCATCGACATCCGCACAATTGCGGTACCACGTGGCATTTTCCGAATTGACCAATACGTCCAGTCGCGAATCGCCATCCCAATCCACCACCTGTAACTTGACTCGTCCGGATCGACCGCATGTTCCCGAATTGAGCTGCAGCGGTTGACCGTTTTCGTCAACAAAAATACGCTCTGCCGCTCCGCCACCCGAACGAAGTGTCAAGAAGCCTTCTTGGTCCAGCATGACCAAGTCGAGTTTCTTGTCGCCGTCGAAATCGATCGCCATCGGCGTGGTTCGCCACTGAGTCAAAGCCGAACTGGACAATGTTTGCCACCAATACCATTTCGGTGGCGCTTCGCGTTGTCCCGTATCGAAATTCTTTTCAACGAGCATTCCCGATTCGTTGGTCAACATGCCTAATCGCGATAGGATCGAGTTATAGACGATGTCCCCATCGCCATCGCCGTCCCAATCAGCAACCGACAACGTGGTGTAACCCCACTTCGCTTCGGCGGGGCCTTGGATGGAACCACTCGGGCCTGCCATCACGCGAAACGGTTTTTGCGACCCATCGTTTTGTTTGACCTCTAGCAGTTTCGGAGCCGCCCATTTGGGCAGGCCATTTTCCGCATTGCCAAGATTTTCGAAATAACCAATCGAACCCGCGGTGTTGCCACACACGATGTCCTCGTCTCCGTCGTTGTCCCAGTCATAGGCAAAGGGAGTTGCCAGTGCACCAAACTTGAGTGTATCGGCTTGTTGCTGAAAGTATTGTGGTGCTTTGAATACCGGTTGGTGGTCGCGAAGTTCGCCGGTGTTTTCCACTAGCGCAACGCGTCCATCTTCGTCACCGACGATCAAATCGAGATCGCCGTCGGCGTCCCAGTCGATCGCCGTTGGCGTGATCATTTGTAAATGCATGACCAGCGGATCGCCGGAGGCGTTGTTGAGTTTTTGGCCCGCCGCGTATTGGGGTTCAGTGCGAGTGCCGATGTTTTGGAAATAGGTGAAGCCGTCCAAGAACTCACCGCACAACAAGTCCAAGTCGCCATCGTTATCAAAGTCGGCAAAGTTCGGGCTCGGAAACCCGTAGACATCGATTTCGCCGCCGCCAGCCTGCAAGCGTTCCGGCTCGGATGAATAGGCTGGCTCGTCGTCGCTGCCTTTGTTTTCAATCAAGTAAACATAGCCATGCAGTGGCCCGTTTCGCCAATTGCCGTGGTTGTCGTAGGCGTGATCCCAGCTGTAATCGGTCCAATCGCCGCTGCCGACGACAATGTCTTGATCCCCGTCGCCGTCATAATCGACGTACCGCCACATGTTCGCGCGGGTGTTGCCTTTGGTGTGATGATTCGGGTTGGCGTGGGCGTTGATCTTGGTCGGTTTCGAAAAATTGAACTTGCCCGTTTTTGCGTCACGCCGAAACTCTTTTGCCGGCAACATCAAGATTGGTTCACCATCAACCATACTCATCTGCATGAAATGACTGCCATGGCCGATGCGAACGCCTGCTTTGAAAACCGGCATCTTCTCGTTTGGATCCTGAGACGGATTTTCGAAAAAGTAGGTGCCGTTGGATGGTTTGTCAGGACAACTGACCAACAAGTCCAAGTCACCATCGTTGTCGTAATCCATCGGCAATGGAAACGCCCACAACCCGACGCCAAGATCAACCTTTAAACCTGGGTTGTTGTACGGCAAGGGTTGCAGTTTCCACTGCGGTTCATCCGCCGCGGCGAATGAACTGAGCGTCAGGACGCACATCCAACAATAGATTGTCAGTTTCGGTAACTTCATTTCTTCTCTTTCGGTAGGGCTCGGCGGGCGTTCATTGTGGTTAAATGAGTGTCAAGTCTAGCACGCATCTGTGCGGCAATCTCGGGAAGCGATGCACTCAAATCGTGCTGTTCCGCAAGGTCGGTTTCCAAATCGTACAACTCAATACGATCGTCTTCAGCGAAGTGGATAATCTTGTAGCGTCCATGACGAAGTGCGGATTGCGGACGTGTTTGACTGACCGCAAAATCATTCACCCCGATCGTCTCGATTGCATCCTTGAATCCGGTTTCGGGGTGGTAGTAAGGAAAATGCCAAATCAGGCTGCGGTCAAATTGTAATCGGTCCGATTGTACTTCGGGATCGCTCAGCAGGGGCTTGATGCTGAGTCCATCGACATTGTTTTGTGGTGGGGTGTTTTCGCTTCCGCCTGCAATGTCCGCAAACGTGGGTAGCAGGTCATAGCCTATCACGGCAGTGTCGCAGGTTGCACCCGCCATGATGTTGTTGGGCCAGCGAGCGATCATCGGCACGCGAATGCCGCCTTCGTAAAGGTTCCACTTGGATCCTCGCAGCGGAGCGTTACCGCAATACTCGGGGTGACCGCCGTTGTCAGACACGAATACCACCAACGTATTGTCTTGTTGTCCCGATTCGTCGAGCGCAGTAAGGATCTCGCCGACGTGATGGTCCAGCGTTTCCACAAACGCGGCGTACTCAAGTCGCAATGGACGCTGCGGAATTTCTTGTGGAATCTTGGCGTCGTATTTTTCAACCAGCCAACGACAGCGGTTCTTTACCGGTGTATGAACATAAAACGACGACGCCATCAAAAAGTATGGGCGGTCGTGGGGGCGACGAATAAAGTCGGATACCTTCTGCACCATCGAATCATGAGGGATAACTCCGGCGGCCGATTCTAATCCGCGATTCTTTTTCGTCCACGCGTAGGGATGGTCGCCAAAGTCTTCCACCGCGACTTCGAAACCTTGCTGCGGTGGACCAAATTCAGGATCCCAACCCAAGTAACGTCGATGGTGCTGGCTGACATGCCACTTGCCGAAAAAAGCAGTTTGATAATCCAGTGTTGCCATTCGCTCGGCAATTGTCGTTTCCGCCAACGGCAGATTTAGCGTCAACGGCGGCCCCGTCAGCGGAACGTCCGCGTCGATCCGTTGACGACCAGGTTCTCCCTTGGTGACAAACTCAAAACCGAGTCGCGGCACCGCTTTGCCTGTCAAAATGCTGGCTCTCGCAGCGGAGCAAATTGGCGCCGGCGAATAGGCACTCGTGAACCGCATGCCCTCGCTCGCCAAACGATCGATGTTCGGCGTTTCATGCCACGCATGACCATAACATCCCAAGTCCGACCACCCCAAATCGTCCACCAATATGAATAACATATTGGGGCGATTGGGTTTATCACTGTCTTCTGCAGACGCCGACTGCACCTCATCGGTAAAGACGAGCGCCAGCAGGAGAACCACGCACAGGAGGATTCGGTAAGGGAGTTGATTTACCACGTTTGTTTTCAGTCTCTTATGTAGTGGGTGGGGCGACTGCCGGATTCGCCCGTCATTACACGAGCCTTCGAAGTCGTGCTAGAAATCCTCATCGATCACCTCTTTGGCAGCCCGTGTGCCGAGTGAACCCCATAACCCATAGGGGCTCGGCCTACCTGCAGCGGCCGGTGCCGCTGTCTGCGTTCCACCCTCGATGCTGTCGGTAACGAATTTCACTGCTCCATCGCCCATCATGACATGAGCTCCGCCTTGATGTCGACTTCCAACAGTTGAATAACCTAAATTGTTATCCGAGCCGCCCCAGATACAACTAGCCTTATTGGGTGTACGAATTGTCACAAATCCAGAATGCATCAGTCGTCCATCGCTCCAGCGGTAACCACGAGCAGTCGTAGCGTTTCCTGCCGAGATGGTATCGGTTCCGCTTACTAGGAACTGAGGTCGTTGGGAATCGATGAAGTCATCGCAATAGGCCGGATTGGTCAACAGCGTATCGGTGGCACCGTAGATCATATCGGCATTCACTTCCGAGGCACCGATGCTGGTGGCTATTTCACCCATCGCGATGGTATTGGAAAGACCATCGAGCACATCTCGAAATCTGGTTGAATGCCGGAACCAAAACATCCCCCGGTTGTTTGCACGTGCAGTGACCGCCGCTGACGAATTATCGGTTTCGTTGTTGCCGCCGGACCGGGCTTGGGCACTTGTATCACTTTCATAGACCAGTTTTCGATTACGTCCGCCCGAATGAACCAAAAAGATTGCATCCCCTAAGCAGAATGCATAGTTCGATCGTCCCAAGGAAGGCAATCCTTTGCCAGGATCACTAGGGCATCGCAGGGCTGGTAGTTCGGTCACCCAAGGGCCGTAGTTGGTAGCCCATGGTGGATGTCCCATCGGTGGAAATGGAGGTGATTTGACCGCGCCACTTGCTTGAAACTTCAACTCGTTGCTGATTTGCTCCCACACCGCCTGTTGCTCGAAAAACGGCAGCAGTCCGACATGTCCACTGAGTAAGCCCAGATTCGATTCGTTATTGGTCATTCCAAAAGGCCGTGCTGACCCAGCACCTTCTTGAGGCAACTGCTGGTAAGCAGAGTGATAATTGTGAATCGCAAGTCCGAGTTGTTTGAAATTATTACTACAACTCATGCGTCGCGCCGCTTCGCGTGCCGCTTGCACCGCGGGAAGCAACAGCCCGACCAACACCCCAATAATGGCGATGACAACGAGCAGTTCGACGAGTGTGAAAGCTTTTCGATAAGCAGAATTTGTTGACATGATCGTCACCTTAACATGAAGGAAGAATTCGCATCGTGCATAAAAAAATAGATAGTGAAAAAAGGGAACAATGTTTTATCAGGGCTGTTTTTAGTCGATTGCCATAAGTCTATAGGCTATGTGCCCGGTTCACGCATCACACCGTCCTCGTCAAGCTGTTCCGCCTGAACTTCAGGGTGTTCAATGACTTGCGTATCGTTCGAACCACATCCAGTAACAAGGGGGGTGAGGCAAATTGCCAAGAGTAGGCCTGTCGAAATGATCCATTTGTCCATAGGGCACCGTTATTTGGGACTAAGGGGAGGTGATGAGTCCTTGTAGTCTATAGACTATGCTAAGGGGGGGCAAGCTTAACTTTGCACAGGTGGGGGATTTTGCTGATTTATTGCTGAGCACAGACGCGCGGACATCGGATCAGCGCGTGCGGGCTAATAAACCAAATTGCGAAAATCGCGAACACGATGAAAGGTGATGAGGTTTCCGTCGTGGGCGTTTCGGGCGTCTTCGTCACCCGAGCGTGACAGGATGGCCAGGTCGTCTCCGTCGATGGTCATGGCTGCGTAATGCCGTGCACGGCTTGCGGTTGCGCCTTTGGCAACAAGCCCTGCAAAGCACCAATCAACGAGGTTCTTCGAGAAGTGGAGGACGAGTCGGTGTCGCTCGTTGTTTGGCAGGCTGTAGCGATCCGGAGGTAATTTTTCAGCCCGCGTCATTGAGTCGGTCGCCTGAGAGCCAAGCATCCAATACAGTTCGGTTTTAGCGTCATAGAGGATATGAAACCGCATTTGCCCGCCAGGCAGCGACAGGAATAGCATTTGCTTTCCCGAAGGTGCGGTTTCCAGCGATGTCGTCATTGTTCCGTCATCGTTTTCAGTCACTTTGGCGAGGTTGGCAAAGCCCGTTCCCCCGGTGTGGCTCCGCATCAATAAATGAAACGTTCGTCCCGTTGGGTCGTGCCAGTAGTGCGACGGATCTTTGATCTGAGCGACATTTGTTTCCAGCCAGCCCATCGGCGCCGAGTTTCGGTTGAAGGGCTTGCGAACCAGGATGTTACTCTTGGGAAATTTCTGTGCATAAAACGGGACTCCGAAATAATCGAGGTCCAGGTTGTTCTCGCGGTATCCAGGGATGATATCCTTAAACGCAAGTTCGGATGAGAATGTCCAGCTTTCGGGTTTGGTGAGGTCGTCTTGGGTCTTGGCTCGCATCAGTACGGGAGCGAGGTCGCCAGGGTCCCAGGCGTCTATTTCGCTGTTGATTCGCTTCTCCAACGCAAGATAAACATTGCCTTTGGAGTGAATGAAGTTGGTGGCCGATTGATGCCATCGGCCCGATGCAATCGCGGACCGGTCGGACCAGTTGGCGCCGTGATCGAGAGAGCGTTGAATGTACAGCGGGCTGGACGACCCGATCATATAGACTGCGTCAGCCGCGGTGAACAATCGTGTCTGGCCAATGGATGTCTCGTGTCGACTTTGCCAGGTCGCTCCGTGGTCATCGGATGTCAATACATGCGTTGTTGATTTGACATTCCGATCATATTTGCCGCTGACCATATAGGATGCGACCAGCCGGCCTGTATCAAGACGCACGATGCTTGGGTTATAGAGCGGGATGGTTGCTGGGTTGGGCGATTTGCCGACAACCACGTGCTCTTGGGCAAGAGGGCGAATGGGGTGCGCGGCCCATGACGAAGGTGCGTTTAGGATCAGCAGAGACAACAGGGCAATGCGGCAGTGCCGAAATTTGCCAAACCATCTGCACGAAGCTCGGGGCGCGGTATCAGCGATTTGCGTGGCGGATTGCGTAGCGGCGCTGTCGCTTGACTTTGGCATATTGGGGCTGGCAAGGAGGTGAGAGCGTTAGTCTTAAGCCGGTGTCGACTGCCAGGTTCGGGCAGCGCGGTGCGGTTCTTGACTCTGCAATTTATGAATTGCCGCGACTTCGCGAGCGAGCACTCTGGCAACACGGTTGGGGCGGTTATTCCGGGGTGGGGACGCTTTTCTTGTCACTGCGTAATTTTGAAAGGATCCACCCCAGCAAGATCATCGCGGTGGGGCCGATCACAATCACAAGCAGCGGATGAAACGGACTCGCAACATCGCTCCACTGTGAAGGCCAGTAATCTGTTTTTGACGCGGCCATCCATGCGATCAGTAGCATGCCATCAAACAGTACCAGAACCGCTGCTGCGCCTCGGATCTTGGGAACCATGATGCCCAGCAAAAATAGACCGATGATCGCGGCCCCGAGAACACCCGATAGCATCCACCAAATATCAAGCACGCTTTCGGTTAAACGGACCAACGCCAGTGCCATCACGGTTCCCATCGCTCCCCATGCGACCGTCGAAGCGCGGAGCACGTAGACGTGTTCGGAGTCAGAGGACTCGGGGCGAAAAAGTCGCTTGTAGAAATCGCTCATCACCAACGTCGCCGATGAGTTCAGTGACGTCGAAACGGTGCTCATTGCCGCTGCAAAAACCGCGGCGATCAGTAATCCGCGAGCTCCGGTGGGCAAATTGGCGGCAATGAAATGAGGGAACACGCGGTCGCCAAGATCTTTCTCCGTCAAGCCGTCAATCGTCTCGTTTAACTGTGCCGTGTACTCGGGGGCATCCGGAGCGATCCCGGCCTGCATCATCTTCTGTTCCGCCACAATCACACGGACTTCTTGCGTTTGTTCAGGATGGCTTTCGTAGTAAGCGAAAAGCGATGAACCGATAAACAAGAACAAGGCGCTGACAGGCACATACAACAGCGCTCCGAACCAAACACTTTTGGCCGCTTCTCGGTCGCTGCTGGCAGCGATGTACCGCTGGACGTAACTCTGATCGACGCCAAAATTCCTCAGATTATCGAACAGCCCGTAAGCCAGCACGACCCACAGCGTGGGTTGCGACACATCGAACAGCGAGGTGCTGCCGAGTGAAAATTTGTCGTGGCTGTTAGCGACCTCGATCACTTCGCTAGGGCCGCCAGGCATGTCGAATAGTAGGATGCCTAGTGCCAGTAACGCTCCGGCAAGCAAGACCACCGCTTGAATCGCATCGGCCCAGATCACCGCGACGATCCCGCCGACAAACGAATAGATCGTGACGATGATTCCTGTGACGATGATCACGATGCGGATGTCCCAGCCGAATAGCACTGCCATCGGAAGTGCCATCAAGTACATCACCACCCCGATACGGGCGATCTGAAACAGTAGGTAAAAGCAGCTGGCGTACAGCCGTGCCCATAACCCGAACCGGTTTTCCAGCAGCGAGTAGGCCGATACCTCGCCCGACCGGCGGTACAAGGGCAAGAAAAAACGAACTGCGATCGCCGCTGCGAACGGTAATGCCAACGAGAAGGCAAACGCATTCCAGTTGTCGACAAACGCTTTGCCCGGTAACGCCAGATAGCTGATGCTGCTTAGGTAGGTGGCAAAGATCGATAGACCGCACAGCCATCCGGGCAGCGTGCGTCCCCCTGCCGTGAATTGGTCGGCGGTGTTATTGCGTCGCCAGAAAAACAACCCCAACGCCATGATGGCAACGAAGTAGCCTAGCAGTACGAACCAGTCGACACCGGTGAAGAAAACAGCAGCAATCACAGAGCCCCAACCCCTCGCAATACCTCGGCAACACGCTCACGCTGAGGGGCAAGGAATGGGTGGAAAGGATCCGCAGGCAGGTCGCTGCAGATTCCAATCAGTGACAATGCCGATTTCGTGGCCTTGATGTGACGGGATGCGTATTTGCCGATGTCATAGATCTTTTGGAATTCTAGGATCAATTCACGCCGCTCGGTCACGGTCGCTTCATCGCCATCACGCAGTGCGTTGTAACACTGCACAAACAGTTCGGGCATCACATTCGCCCCGCCGTTGACGCCGCCATCACCACCCAGCCGATGTGCTTCTTGTAAAAGAGCTTCGGGGCCAAGTAACACCGTCCAATCAGGGCGGTCGAGTTTCAATTGACAGACTTGGCCAAAGTAGTCCAAGTCGCCACTGCTGTCCTTGACGCCGATGATCGACGGGATGCTCGAAAGCGTTCTTAGCGTTTCGATCTCATACCACACCTTCGTCAACCCAGGCATGTTGTACAGCATGATCGGCAACGGGATCAGCGGTGCAATATTTTGCACATACGAAGTCAACTCGGTTTGTCCGGCGGGGAAGTAATAGGGGGTGGTTAATACCGCCGCGTCGGCACCGCAATTTGCCGCGTACTCCGCTAGGTTTACCGTTTCCACAAACGCGGTGTCAGCAATCCCTACCAAAACCGGAATACGCCCCTCGACGATTCGAGTCGTTTCCGCGATCATCTCGCGACGCAAGCGGTAACTCAAACTTGGCGCTTCGCCCGTGGTCCCCAGGATGAATACCGCCGAAACGCCCCCTTCGATCACGTGGCTTAATAACCGCTCTAAACCAGCATGGTCCAACGTGTCGCGAGCTGTCAGGGGGGTGACCAAGGGAGGCACAATCCCCCGCAATGAAAGTTTCGATGGTTTGGCGATGGTCGACATCTGCTGAAATCCTGAGAAGTTATATAGAGCGAAAGAGAAGACGCCAACGACAAGTATTTTAGCCTTTTCCAGCGTGTAACGGGATGGCTAAAATCAGTGGCGTCACGCATCGCATCGCGATAGAGCCACACTCGAAGGTGTTGGGGTGCTTGCTTTAAGTCTATAGAGTTTACCTGGCTCTCGCTTCCGTGCAAGCTCTGCAGAGGTCTAAGTCGGCCTAAATTATCAAGTTCGAGCGTTTTTCTTCGGAAACCAGCAGCCGGTGTGCCGAGACAATGGCTAAAACGGAACCAGGCCCACATCGTGGCCCAGTTTTCCAAGCTGGAAGCGTTTCGGTGAGCGTTGCCGCGAAAGGCTTGGGCGGCCGTGCGACAATCTTGGATCGCTTTGATTACAGCTTACGAGCTGCACGACAACATCGAGCAGCCGACCTTGTGACGCGCCCATTCAGGCCGTTTGGCGAACCACTTTTCGTGTTCGGGCTGCTCGCTGTAGGGATCACGCAGTAGCTCGTACAGTTCTTGGATCAGCGCCGCGTCGCCCTGATCGGCCGCATCGATGGCCAACTGGGCCATGTAATTGCGCAATACGTACTTTGGATTCACACGGTTCATCTGTTCACGACGCGTTTGATCTGTTTCCGAGTCCTTGTTCAATCGACTCAAGTACTTGGCAAACCAATCCCGCCATGGCTCCAGCACTTCGCCGGTTAGTTGATCGGCAGCGTAAAAGGCATCGCGTACTGGGCTGAGGAAATCGCTGCCGCTGGCAACATCAGCCGACTTCTTCACGTTTCCCAGCAAACGAAAAAATATCGTCATGTCGGTTTCGGTTAGCTGCAAGACTGCATCAAGTTGGTCCAGCAAATCTTCATCGCCCTCGATCACCTCGGAAAGCCCGATCTTGTTGGCTTGCATACGCGTGAATTCACGATTGAAGTCGTGTTGATACTGCTGTAGTGCCGATTCAAACGGTGGCGCCTCACCCACGATCGGATACAGCGCATTGGCTAATTGGACCAGGTTCCAAAGCGCAATTTGCGGCTGATTGCCAAATTGGTAACGGCGATGCGTGCGATCGGTCGTGTTCGGCGTCCAATCGGGATCGTAGCCCTCGAGCCAACCGTACGGGCCATAGTCAATCGTGTCGCCGTGGACCGACATATTGTCGGTGTTCATCACACCATGAACAAAACCAACTCGTTGCCAATGCACCATCATCGTCAGTGTGCGTTGACAGACGGCGTAAAAGAAATCGCCGTAGCCCGATTGGGTTCCGGTTTCAATTGCAGGGTAAAAATGGCGGATGGTATAGTCCGCCAATTCACGCAGCATTTTAAGGTCGTTTCGCGAGGCAAAGATTTCGAAATTGCCAAAGCGGATAAAGCTCGGGGCGACTCGGCAAACCACCGCACCGGTCTCCATCTCGGGGTTGCCATCGTACATGACGTCTCGCAGTACCTGGTCGCCCGTGGTCAATAAGCAGAGCGATCGAGTGGTAGGGACGCCCAAGTGATGCATCGCTTCGCTACAGAGATGCTCGCGGACGGACGAGCGAAGCACGGCCAAGCCATCAGCGGTGCGTGAATAGGGGGTTTCGCCCGCCCCTTTTAATTGCAGCGTCCAGTGTTTTCCGGCGTGCTGGACTTCGGCCAAATTGATCGCACGGCCGTCGCCGAGTTGTCCTGCCCACGATCCGAATTGGTGTCCGCCGTAGCACATCGCATAAGGCCGCGTGCCTTCGATCACTTTGCCGCCGCTAAACACATTCCGGAATTCGTCGCTCGCGAGATCCGCGGACGATAATCCAAGCATCTCAGCAACGTCCGCCGCGATATGCAGCACCTGCGGATTGCTGGGCACGCGGGGCGTTACAAATGAAAACGCGGCGCCGGTGACTTGGCGGCGTGAAGGCGTTTGCACCGTGTCGGCCGGAAGTTGCTGGTTGAAGCGATCGTCGATGTTCAAACGCATGGAATTTGCGGTGCTTTTTGGCAAATGGGCAAGTAGGTTAGTTTTGTTTCAGTTTGTCGCGGAACACCTCGGTGAACTTATCCACCTTCGGGCGAATCACGGCTTGGCAGTAACCTTGGTTGCCATGTTGGTTGAAATAATTGTGGTGGTCGGATTCGGCAGGATAGAATTTTGTGAATTCCGTGATCTCGGTTACGATTGGAGCCGAAAAGACCCCCGCTTCGTCGAGTTTCTGCTTGAAGTGTTCTGCTTGCTGCTTTTGCGTTTCATCGTGATAGAACACCACCGACCGATATTGCGTGCCGACATCGGCGCCTTGGCGATTCAGCGTCGTGGGGTCATGCGTTTTCCAAAACACTTCCAATAGCTCGTCAAAGCTAATGACGCTGGGGTCAAACTTGATTTGAATGACTTCGGCGTGTCCGGTCGTGCCGGTACAGACTTGTTTGTAAGTGGGGTTGTCGACATCACCACCGGAGTAGCCCGACATCACCTGCTCGACGCCCGCGAGTCGTTGGAAGACGGCTTCGGTGCACCAGAAGCACCCATTGCCAAAGGTCGCAAGTCGAAGCGAGTTGTTTTCGGAGGTTGTCATCGGGCGATCCTGATGAAAAAGGCGTGTAGGGAAGCGACACTCGCCATTGCCACAGGGGTTCGGAATGCAGAGTGGGCTAGCAGCGTGTTCAGATCATTCTAGAGTGCTGCCAAGTCCGCAAAATGTCAACGAGTCGAGCGCCGAAGAAGCGCGTCAGCCAAAAGCCATTCCGCCGATCTCCCCCTCGCGGTCCGCAAGCGGAAACTCGCCAAGCGGCCTGTTGGTTTTATCGAACTGTAAATGACCTTGGTGATCCGAGCGCCATGGGCCAATGCCATCTACTTCGGCACTAGACGGGTGTTTTTTATAGCGGAGCGGCGCAAGCCGCCCGGTCGGAATCGAACGTTTTTTCACGCCGCAACCGGACGGCTTGCGCCGTTCCGCTATCCAATGTAGATGGCTTTGGGCGTAGGCACCGGGGCATGCGTGGGGTAAGCCGCTCACACGTCCCGTTCGGGTGCAAGCCGGTGACGATGATGGTTGTGACTAAGAGGGCAGCAGGCAAGCGACGCGCTTCCAGCTTGGAAAGCGGGGTGACAATGGGGCGACAATCGCGGATTGCCGACTCAATCGACAAACGACTCGATACGCGAGCGACTGGCCAATTGCAGTTGCGCGAGCGTTTCGCTGACGATGCGGCGACTCTCTTGCCCATCGACCAACAACACGTCAATGTAGCTCTCGTTCAGCCCGAAGGCTCCTCCGAGTGTTTGCCCGCTCAGTTCTTTCTCGAGCGAGTCCGTTAGCACGTCTTCAATGTTGGCGCGAACATCCGATTGTTGGCCTTCGGGGAAGACGGATCCGTCGATGGCAACGTAAACCAATTCCGCACCCATGTTCTTCAGCGGATCTTCGCTGAGTTTTCCGTCGTTATCGATACAGTCAAAGACCAACTTGGGGATCAAGCTCGACCCGACCACCGTATCGCCACGCGGTGACGGCTTGGTTTCTTTCAACTGGTAGACACAGTAGGTCTCCAGTGGCGGCAGTTTTTCCCATTTGTGGTACGTGTTGACGTGGGAGATGAATTCCGGCAGATCGGATAACGAACGCGTGTACGCATCGGGCGTGAAAGGCTCGATCTTGATTTCACCTAGCCATGTCTGGGTGCCGAATTCGCCAAGTACTTCATCGACCAGCAGGAACAGGATCGTAAAGTGCTGCGCCTGCGGGACTCGTTCGAGTACAGGATGCCAAGCGAGGATATCGATTTTTTGGCGTTCATCATCGACATGCGTGCGAACTTGAAAACCGTCCACGTCGACCCGGTTGCCTTCGTCGACCGAGATCGCGAAGCCTTTGACGAATTCCGATGGCGTGGCTTGTCGCGAGGCATGAAAGGTCCATTTAGGGATTTCGGGTGCGCGTTGCAGCCAGTATTCCGCCAGCAGTTGTTTGGCAATTTGGCCTTCGCCCGACAGTGTGAACGAGTGGCCGCCATTTTCGCCGGGGCCAAAGACCCAGCTGAGCCCCGGGATGGTCGATTCACAATACTCGGCAACCTCGTCGACTAGGCTGCCGCACTTCCCCGCTTCGATCGTTTCAAAGAATCGCTCGGCAACGGTGGGATACCACTGCCAAAATTTCGTCACGCGTTGTTTAAAGGTTGGCTCGTGTTCAAAGCTTTGGCCGGTTTCATTTTGGCTTCCCGAGTCCATCACGACACTATCTCGCATGCGAAAAGAAGAGACTTTCAAGCGATGCGTTGGCCGTAGGTGCCGGGTTTGGCGAACGAGCGTCCCCGCATTGCTGGACGACAGTCTACGCCACCAGCCCGCCTCCGTCGAATCCCACGCTCCTCGTCACTTTGAATTGGTCGTCGCATCGTTCGCTCGCGAGAGCGGACGCCGATTGAAACAATAACGGCTGTTGCGCGGTGTGGACTTCAGCCCAGTGGCACGAGCTGCTCAGTCGAGTGTTTTTCTCGGTAGCTTCCAATAGCCTGCTTTTGCCGCAGCAAACTCGAGCGTAATGATGTGTCACTGTCGCGGCTCTTTCGAGTCCACATGATTCGACGCTGGCCCGCCTAACGGCCACTCCACGTTCGTGCAAATTCACACGAACGTGTCTTTCGTTAACGCTTCGCCGAGGCGTGTTCGGGACAGGTCGCCAGAGATACGTGAAGCGTGTTGCGAGGGGATTAAAGAGCCGCGAGGATCTCGTTGCTCATGGCGCGGCCGCCATGAGTTTCGCTGATCTTGACGTAGGTGATCTTGCCTGATTTGTCGACCACAAGGGTGGTGGGGTAGGCGGTTTCGTTGGTTGCGTTCCAGCGCAATCCGTAAGCGTTGGTGAACTGAAAATCAGGGTCGAGCATGAACGTCAGCGGCTTGGGCAACTTGGTGCCTTGTAAGAAATCATTCGCGTGTTGGCCGAGTTGCAATTTCGCACCTGGGTAGATCAATAGCACTCGCGCGTTCTTGGCTGCAAACTTGTTTGCGTTTTTCACAATGTCGCCAACCTGGGCGGAACAGGCTGGACATTGTCGGCCTGGGAAACCTCGCAATACGACGACGACAACAGGGCCTTCCGCGTTCACTTGGCTGAGCTGCACCTCGCCCGACAACTCGCCTGCAATGGCACGCAACTGAAAGTCTTTCGCTTCCGTACCGGGCGACAACATCTTATTTGCGTTAGCCACTGGATTCGGGCTGTGGGATTGTGCCGAAGCGGTCGCGGCAAACGTGGTGGAAAGAACCAATGCACAAATGGCAAGCGTGGGAACGATCTTCATCAAGAGAAACCTTTGTAAAAGCGAGTGGGGGCGTGGGCTCCAGTGCGGAGCTCAATAACGTGAGCCAAGGGGTGAACCGTATCGATTCTCCTACCCAATGATCACTCACCTTCGCTCTCCGCCACACACAGCCCCACAAAAATGGTGCACGGCGAATTGGGTGCACGGCGAATATTGCGGCTAGCAAAAAAAACACGCTATCAAAATTTGCGGTGCTGCTACCGACCCGCTAAATTGGCGAAAACTCTCTCCGTGTCTCCGTGTCTCCGTGTCTCCGTGTCTCCGTGTCTCCGTGTCTTTCTGCCTTTCTCATTCGCTTGACGCATTTTTTACTGGCCTGAACTGAAAGCCCTCTATGCCCACCACGATCAATGGTATTGGAACGCAATATTACGGCAAGAAGAATCCACGGATCTACCATGATCGATGTGATTCGTGTGGCGCCCATTGCCAGATGACTGATTACGAAACGGGTTACTATTTCGTGGTCTTGTTCATCCCGTTGATCCCGATGGGCAAAAAGCAGATTCTCGGAGATTGTTCGAACTGTCGTCGTCATCGTGTGATGCCGTTGCACCAGTGGAACCAACTTCGTGAAGAGGCGATCGACACGGGGATGGCAAAGCTAGCCGAGGCACCCGATGAGCCTCAACGCGCGATCGAGCTGCTGGGGACCTTGACGGTGTTCAATCGTCCCGACGAGGCGATGGATTTGGCGTCGGCGACGCTGCAATCGCATCAAGACGATATTGATGTCCAGCTTGGTATCGGAAGCTGGTACGAGAATCAGGGACGAAAGGCAGAAGCGGAGAGTTGTTTTCAGCGCGCGATCGAGCTCGATCCTGAGTACCCACCGTGCGTTCGCATTGCGGCAATCAACTTGCTCGAGAGCGGGCAGCCCAAGCTTGCGGCTCAGCAAATGGAGTCGCTGCGGCATCCGTCGGAGAATTACGAGCCGGCATTGTTTCTGATGTTGGCCCAGTCGTATGCCGGCGCGGGAGATCACGACGCGGCGCTGCGAGAATACGCCGAGGTGTTCGCCAATGTGCCTGAGGCGGCAACGGACAAAGCGATCCGAAAGCAAGTCAAGAAATCCGAAAAGGCGCTCGGACGCCCCGAGTCGATCCTGCCCCGCAAAGGGCTGTTTGGCTAAGTTAAGATCGGCTTCTAGACTGTCATGAGTTGCTAGCCAGTCATGAGTGCTGACGACAGGCTGGCAACCTATCCCACAACGACATTAAAAAAACTGGGGGTACCCAAGGTTCCCTGGCTCTGAATCTTCGTAGAGAATGGGGGGACCACTTAACGAACATATTTCATCGAAGGATTTTTTGGGATGAGTACCAGCACAGCCACCGACGGTCTGACTTCTCGTGACGCTTACCAAGCTCTGCAATCACATCACGCGGAAATTAAGGACAAACATCTCCGCGAGTGGTTTGCCGAAGATCCTCAGCGTGCCCAAACCCTGAGCCTCGAAGCGCTGGGGCTGTTCCTCGATTACTCGAAAAACCGGATCACCTCGGAAACGGTCAAATTGCTGGTCGCTTTGGCCGAATCGGCGAACTTGAAAAATCGCATCGATGCGATGTTCAGCGGCGAAAAGATCAACACCACCGAAGATCGTGCGGTGCTGCATACGGCCCTTCGCGCTCCGCGTGACGCCAAAATCGAATTCGAAGGCGAGAACGTGGTGCCCGAGGTGCATGCGGTACTCGATAAAATGGCGGCGTTCTGCGACCGCGTTACCAGCGGCCAGTGGAAAGGCCACACCGGTTCGAAAATTCGCAATATCGTCAATGTCGGGATCGGCGGTTCGGATCTCGGCCCCGTGATGGCGTACGAGGCACTGCGACACTACAGCAATCGTGAACTCAATTTCCGCTTCGTTTCCAACGTCGATGGAACCGATTTCGCCGAAGCGACTCAGGATCTCGATCCCGCCGAAACGCTGTTCATCGTGGCGTCCAAGACCTTCACGACTCAAGAAACGATGACCAACGCACGATCCGCACGCACGTGGTTGCTCTCTGGATTGGGAGGCGACGAGTCGGCGGTGGCGAAACATTTCGTGGCGGTTTCGACCAACGCGGATGAAGTCGGCAAGTTCGGAATCGATACCGGAAACATGTTCGGATTCTGGGACTGGGTCGGCGGCCGCTACTCGATGGATTCGGCGATCGGATTGTCGACGATGCTGGCGATTGGTCCAAAAAACTTTCGTCAAATGCTCGACGGATTTCATGAAATGGATGTTCACTTTCGCACCGCACCGCTGGATCAAAACCTGCCCGCACTGATGGGGTTGTTGAACGTTTGGTACGCCAACTTTTTTGATGCAAAGACGGTCGCGGTGCTGCCGTACGATCAATACCTGAAGCGATTCCCAGCGTACTTGCAGCAATTGACGATGGAGAGCAACGGTAAATCGACGACACTCTCGGGTGACCATGTCGATTATGACACCAGTCCGATTTTCTGGGGTGAACCAGGCACGAATGGCCAGCATTCGTTTTACCAATTGATTCACCAAGGCACACATCTCATTCCGTGTGACTTTATCGCGTTCTGCAAGTCACTGAATCCGCTGGGCGATCATCAAGACATTTTAATGGCCAATGTGATTGCCCAAGGCGAAGCGTTGGCAATGGGGAAAACCGCCGAGGAAGTGAAGAGCGAAGGGACGGCCGATGAGCTGGTGCCGCACCGAGTTTTCGAAGGCAACCGGCCGTCGAACACAATTTTTATCGAGCAATTGACGCCGAGCGTACTCGGCAAATTGATTGCGTTGTACGAGCACAGCACGTTCACGCAAGGCGTGATTTGGGATATCGATTCGTTTGACCAATGGGGCGTGGAGCTCGGGAAAATGTTGGCCAAAAAGATCATGCCGGAATTGCAATCCAGTGACGCGTCGCTGTCGCACGACAGTTCCACCAACGGATTGATCCAGCGTTATCGTCAATGGAAATAAGGCAGCGAACATGATCCACACTTGGCCTCGCGATCAGATGCCCAAGCAAGCGGTGTTCATCTCGGATTTGCATTTGATGAGCACGCGGAGCACGGCAGAGCAACATCACACCCAGATTGCCTCGTTGATCGAGCGTAACGAGATGGTCGTTTGGGGTGGTGATCTGTTCGATTTCCGATGGTCACGTTTCTCGAGCGAGATCGAAGCGGTCGACTTTTCGCTCGACTACTTGCAGCAGTGGCGAAACGAATACCCCGACAAGCAATTCGTTTTCTTGTGTGGCAACCATGACGCGAGCCCGGTGTTTCTGCGGGAGTTGCGGCAACAGACCGAGCCGGATTCGAATTTTGTATTTGCCGGCGACGTGCTTCGCATCGGCGACACGGTGATGTTGCATGGCGACCAGATCGAAGGCCGAGGGAAAATGCAACGTTTCGAGAGCTACCGAAAAAAGTGGGCCGACAAGAAACGAGCTGCGTTGTGGCGGTTCGCCGGCTACGACGCAATCGTGGCGGCGCGAGCGCATAAAGTCGCGGCGGCATTGGCACATCGAAACAAGATGGCGATCCGAAAACTGAATCGCTTTCTGGTGCTACACGACTTGGGGCCTGACAGCGGAACACGACGCGTGGTGTTCGGGCACACGCATCGTTTGATTGGCGGATTCGAGCACGACCAGATGCAATTCTTTAACGGCGGCGCCGCGATTCGTCACGTCCCGTTTCGGCCCGTAGAAATCGAGCTGACGGATCAAGCGTAGCAGGGGAGGAAATTCGATTTCACCTCCCCAAGAGGGGAGGCCAGAGCCAGCGGTAGCCGGCTCACCGGTGGGGCTCGTTGTGTTAGAAGTGGAACGTGCCAGCATGGTTTCACCAGCCCTCCCCGGCCGCATCCAGCGGCCGACCCTCCCGCACGGGAGGGTAAACCAATTTCACCTCCCCTTCGGGGAGGTCAGAGTCGGCGGTAGCCGGCTCTGGGTGGGGCTCGGAGTGTTAGCGGTGGATCGTGCCAGCGTGGTTTCACCAGCCCTCCCCGGCCGCATCCAGCGGCCGACCCTCCCCACACGGGAGGGTAAACTGATTTCACCTCCCCTTCGGGGAGGTCAGAGTCGGCGGCAGCCGGCTCTGGGTGGGGCTCCGAGTGTTAGAAATGGATCGTGCCAGCGTGGTTTCACCAGCCCTCCCCGGCCGCATCCAGCGGCCGACCCTCCCGCACGGGAGGGTAAGCAATTTCACCTCCCCTTCGGGCATTGGTGTCTACACATCGATTATCTCTGAGAGGGCGGCGTTTTCCATGTCTTTCATC